>PAUP01000021.1 GCA_002712765.1 Cytophagaceae bacterium
CTTCGGGAGTACCGCTGTAATCCTACCATAAAAAAAGGAACCTAATCAGGTTTGGTTTAAATAAGGTATCGATCGTCCCGAAGCATCGGAAGTACCGCTGTAATCCTACCATAAAAAAAGGAACCTAATTAGGTTCCTTTAAGATGAGGTATCGAGCGGATTCGAACCGCTGTAGATGGTGTTGCAGACCACTGCCTAGCCACTCGGCCACGATACCTTGTGAGGGTGCAAATGTAGTTATTTTTTAGAATAAAGCGCAAACAAAAAGCCAATAGACTTTTTATTATTTCTAAGGTCAATAAGAGTTATTCTCTGGCCTTGGTACGTTCTACGGTGACCATTTCTACATCACCACCTATAGGAGGGTTTAATTTTGAAACAGCCACGGTAGCCTCTTTGATTAAGCTTTCTTCTTTAAAAAATCGTTGCAGTATACGTTCACAAACAGTTTCCAATAGGTGAGAGGCAATAGCCATTTCTTCTTTGACAATACGATTGAGAAGTACATAATCAACCGTATCTTTTAATAAATCGGTTTGGGCTGAGGTAGACAAATCGGCCTCTATAGCCACATCCACACGATAATCTGATCCAATTTTTGTTTCTTCTCTCAAGCAACCGTGATAGGCATATACCCTAATGTTTTGCACGCTAATTCTCCCCATTTATCTTTTTTTAAAAATTATAAATGCAAAGTTAGTCGATAAAGCTTAACCTGTAAAGAAATCAAAAACGTTACTCAGCCCACTGGTTTTGGTTTTGTAAAATTCGGTATAGGTGCATCGTTTACAAGTTACAGAGGTATATTTTTCGGTTTGTACGTCAAAAATTTTGGATAAGGTACCACCAGTGGCACGCATTTGACCTAGGGTATAGCTGTGGTTGTCACATTTAGGACAGGTATAATTTAGTGTTTTCATCTTGGTGTTTCTTATAGGACGGTAAAATTGAAATTCGTTACAACGGTGGCTTTACCAATAAAGGTATAACCATCTTTAGTATAAGAAAAGACCTTAGTAAGCGTAGGAGCTAAGATGACATTTTTGTGTAATTTTGTTTCCTTAATTTTAGCACATGAGTGATACACACAAACCGCTTAACTTTTTAGAGCAAATCGTTGAAGATGATTTGGCTACCAATTATAAAAAGGAGGATCTCAGATTTCGATTTCCGCCAGAGCCAAATGGTTATCTACATATAGGTCATTGCAAAGCGATTTGTATCAGTTTTGGACTGGGCGAGCGCTATGCCGCTCCGGTCAATTTGAGGTTTGACGATACCAATCCTGCCAAAGAAGAACAAGAATATGTAGATGCGATAAAGCGCGATGTATCTTGGTTGGGGTTTCAATGGGATAAGGTGTGTTTTTCAAGTGATTATTTTCAGCAATTATATGATTGGACCTTGCAACTGATAAGGGACGGAAAGGCTTATGTCGATTCACAGTCTAGTGAAGCTATGGCTCAGCAAAAAGGCACCCCAACTTCTGCAGGTAGTAATAGTCCTTTTAGAGATCGATCGGTCGAAGAAAACCTAGATCTTTTTGCCCGTATGAAGGCTGGAGAATTTGAAGAAGGCAAACATGTTTTGCGTGCCAAAATTGATATGAGCAGTCCTAATATGCTGCTTAGAGATCCCATTATGTATCGTGTCTTACATAAACAGCATCATCGCACAGGCGATAGTTGGTGTATTTATCCGATGTACGATTGGACACATGGAGAAAGTGATTATATAGAACAAGTATCTCACAGTTTGTGTTCGCTCGAATTTAAGCCGCATAGACCGCTTTACGATTGGTTTTTGGACCAGGTATATACCGGAGAAGATATTAGGCCTAAGCAACGAGAATTTGCCCGTTTAAACCTGAGTTACACCATAATGAGTAAACGCAAATTATTGCGCTTGGTCGAAGAAGGGATAGTAACCGGGTGGGACGATCCTCGTATGCCTACAATTTCTGGCCTGCGACGCAGAGGGTATACCCCAGCTGCTATTCGAAATTTTATCGATACCGTAGGTGTTGCCAAGAGAGAGAACGTCATAGATGTGTCGCTTTTAGAATATAATATTAGAGAAGATCTCAATAAAACGGCCAATCGGGTAATGGCAGTGCTAGATCCTGTAAAACTAATCATCACCAATTATCCAGAGGGAGTCGAAGAAGTTCTGGAGGCCGAAAATAACCCAGAAGATCCTACCGCTGGTGCACATGAGGTGCCGTTTAGTAAAGAACTCTATATCGAAAGAGAGGATTTTAAGGAAGATGCTGGGAGAAAGTACTTTAGATTGACCCTTGGTAAGGAGGTGCGTCTCAAAAATGCCTATATCATCAAAGGCGAAGCTGTGGTCAAAGATGCCGAGGGTAAGATTACAGAAATACACTGTAGCTATGATCCCGACAGTAAATCGGGTAGTGGGACCGAGGCTTCCAAACGCAACGTAAAAGGAACTTTGCATTGGGTCTCTATAGCGCATGCAGTCAAAGCAGAGGTTAGACTCTATGAACGTTTATTTAATCACGAAGCGCCAGATGGCGATAAGGAGACCGATTTTATGAACTATCTCAACCCAGAATCGCTTCAAGTAGTTACAGGATATCTCGAACCCTACTTGCAAACGGCAAAAGTGGGAGAGCGGTTTCAGTTTCAGCGATTGGGATATTTTAATGTCGATATAGATAGTACACCAGATAAATTGGTCTTTAATCGCACCGTTGGTTTGCGAGATTCTTGGGCCAAGCAAAAACCAAAATCCAATCAACCTGCCGCCAAGGGTAAACAACAGCAGCCTAAACTTTCCGCTTTAAGCGAAATTAACCGCGCTGGTAAAAAATTGGCCAATCTGCCAGAGGAGAAACGCCTTACTATGATTGCAAAGATCAGAGAATTGGCACCTCAATTAAGCCAGGATGAAGTGGTTGGATTCTTTGGTACAGCGGCCAAAAAGGTAGGGACTCGTATGGCTGGGATTGAGAGTTTATACGCTTTCGCGAAAGCGCACTCAAAACAAATTGCAGATATCCCAGGAGCACAAGAGTTTATTACGGCTGCCAAAGAAGACAAAAACGAATTGCTTCAAGAGGCCGCTGCCAAATTTTAATACCAACAAGAAATGCCTCAGTAGGACACTGAGGCATTTTTTTTGGATATAGAATGCTTCTTGGTGGGAAGCACTTATTTAAACGCACTAATCTCGATCTTCATCTTTTTTGTTGACAATACCCTTTTTGGCATTGTCAATCTTCATTTGCTCACCTATTTTATTGGAGGCGACAAAAGAGGCAATCATATCATTGAGCATATTGCTTCCCGCCTGCGGCGAATTGGGCATCAAGATAAGATTGGAGTTGGTTTGTTCACCCATAGATTGTAGGGTGTCATAATGTTGGGTCACTACAATCAAAGCCGAGGCTTCCTGAGAGTTAATCCCTACGTTGTTAAGTACATCTACAGATTCTTCTAGACCTCTGGCAATTTCGCGACGCTGATCGGCGATACCTTGACCTTGAAGGCGTTTAGACTCGGCCTCTGCTCTTGCTTTGGCTACGATTTTAATACGATCGGCTTCGGCTTCAAACTCTGCGGCTACTTTTTCGCGTTCGGCTGCGTTAATGCGGTTCATCGCTTCTTTTACCTGTAAATCGGGATCGATATCGGTAACAAGCGTTTTAATAATGTCAAAACCATAACTAGACATGGCTTCGTTCAATTCTCTTTTGACGGCTATGGCGATATCATCTTTACGTTCAAAAACATCATCAAGTTTCATTTTGGGAACCTCTGCACGCACTACGTCAAAGACATAAGAGGTGATTTGATCATTAGGATTTTCTAGTTTGTAAAAGGCGTCATATACCCGCTCTTTGACCACTTGAAACTGTACCGAAATTTTTAGTCGTACAAATACATCATCTTTGGTTTTGGTTTCTACAACTACATCCAACTGCTGAATTTTTAGGTTGATCCTACCAGCAATGCGATCTATGATTGGAATTTTAAATTGGAGCCCAGAATTGCGTACTCCAGTAAATCTCCCAAAACGTTCTACAATCGCAGCTGTTTGCTGTCGTACCATAAAAATACCCGAAAGCAGAATAAGCACTGCGAGCGCAATCACTATTGGAAATACAATTTGACTCATAAAATTTTGTTTTGAAGGTTAATTAATAGTGGAAGTTATGAAAATAACTATTGATATGTCGCTCTTGTCGAGAAAACGTAACAGTTCGTCTTATTTTTCTGCAGGAGATAAAAACATATCCTATCTTCCCAAAGAATTAAACAGATGCTCCCCAACATCAACTGTTATTATGAAGCAAAAAATTGTCCTATTGTTCTTTACCTTGGCCACGCTAAGTAGCCTTGCTCAGTCTTATATGGGCTCGGGCAATTACAACCGTATTGGGATACAGGGACGCTATGCCTTATTAGACATAAATACGACCGATTTTGAGACTTCTCAGGAAGCCGGTTTTATGGCAGGTCTTACGACTAGAGGTAGGTTGTATAATAATTTTGGAATGGTGTACGGGATCGATTTTGTTTCGTTAAGTACTAGCGTGCAAGGGCGTGCTTTGGGTACCGCTTCTTTTGAAGACATGAAGTATACCATAATTGGAGCACAGCTCAACCTATTGTTAAGTTATAATATCTTAGAACAAAACCTTGCCATAGAAGCAGGGCCTGCCTTAATGGTTAATAGCAAGATGACCCTAAAAAATATGGGTCAAGAAGACAATATAGTGAAGGGGTATGCCAGTTTAAAAGCCACCGATATCGAAGAGATTTCTAGGATCAATCCTTTTGTGGTAGTGGCGCTCACAGGAGGTTTTGAAGGCCTGCGATTTAGCATACAATATCAGTACGGATTTACCAATATGCTCGGTAACCTCAACAGCGAGGATCTTCAAGATATCGATAGAACTGTACCAGAGTTTAATGGTACCGCCTCCATTATTTCAGGGGGGATTATACTTTATCTATAAGGTTTCAATAACCCTTTTGATGCGCTCTAGGGTAGCTTCTTTGCCAATAAGCCCAGCAATTTCAAATACATCAGGTCCTTGCATCGCCCCCACAAGACTTAAACGCAGGGGTTGCATTACTTTTCCAAAACCAAGTTCCTGATCTGTAATCCAACCTTTAACTGTAGTTTGTAAATGATGCGCTTCAAAAGGCGTAACCCCAGCCATAAGCTCATGAATTTGGGTCATGATTGCTGCCGTATCGCTTTTCCAACCTTTTTTTACAGCTTTTGGATCATAGGAAGTAGGCGCTTCGTAAAAATAAGCTCCTAACTCCCAAAAATCACTTACAAAAGTGGCGCGCTGTTTTAAAAGCGAGATAACTGCCGTAGTATAGGAAAGGGTAGATGATATATTTCTCTCAGAAAGGATTTCCATAAACTGCTTAGCAAGCTCCTCTGCCGAGCTTTGTTGTAAGTAATGTTGCTGAAACCACTTTGTTTTTTCTGGATCAAATTTGGCACCAGATTTATTGACCTTTTCTAGAGAAAAAGCAGCCACCAATTGGTCGAGGGTAAAAAATTCTTGTTCGGTACCAGGATTCCACCCTAAAAAGGCAAGCATATTGGTAACGGCCTCAGGAAAATACCCATCTTCTCTATAACCGGCACTAACCTCATTGGTTTTAGGGTCTGTCCATTCTAGCGGAAATACAGGAAATCCGAGTTTGTCTCCATCTCGTTTACTCAATTTACCTTTTCCTACAGGTTTTAAAATTAGCGGTAGGTGTGCAAATTTAGGCGCATCCCAACCCAAAGCGCGATATAGTAAGACATGCAAAGCGAGTGAAGGCAACCACTCCTCACCTCGTATCACATGGGTAATTTCCATGAAGTGATCGTCTACAATATTGGCCAAGTGGTAAGTGGGCATCCCGTCAGATTTGAACAGTACTTTATCATCCAAAATCGAGGTGTCTACCGTCATTTGGCCTCGTATTTCATCCTGTAAATGGAGGGTCTCTTCTTTGGGTGATTTAAATCTAATGACATAATCTTCACCGCTTTCGATGCGTTTTTGAGTCTCTTCTGGGGTCAACCTAAGTGAATTATCTAATTCATTTCGGTTGTGCCAATTGTAAATAAAAGTCTTACCATCTGATTCATAGGTCTTTCTTAAATCGGCCAATGCTTCGCTACTATCAAAAGCGTAGTAGGCATTGCCGTTGTCTATAAGCGCTTTCGCGAAAGCGTAATACTGCTCCTTGCGCTCACTCTGACGATAGGGGCCAAAATCACCCTCTTTGCCAGGGCCTTCGTCATAAGGAATTTGACACCAATCCAAACTCTCTGTGATATAAGATTCGGCACCGGGAACATAACGGCTTTGATCAGTATCTTCTATACGCAAAACAAAAGTTCCCTTGTGTTTTTTGGCAAAGAGATAATTGAATAATGCGGTTCTTACACCACCTATATGTAAAGGGCCAGTAGGGCTAGGGGCAAAACGCACCCGTACATTTTGAGACATATTCACAGTTTTTTAAGGCTGCAAAGATACGTGAAACTTAGCCGAAAACAGGAGGCTAAAAGGAGAAACACCTAGCTTAAAAGCTCTTTTAACCCAGTTGATCTTTTGGGATATGTTTGTTCATAAGACGAAACCATAAGGGAGGAATCATCGATAAAACCATAGCCGTAGGATAGCCATAAGGCAATTGTGGGCTTATGTCGTGATAGTCGAGTAACTGATACTTTTTATTGGATCTGTAATGGTGATCGCTATGACGGGTAAGTTCATAAAGCATGATGCGCCCAAAGATGTGATTGCTATTCCAGGAGTGTACTTCTCTCACCCGCTCATAACGCCCGCTTTCTAGTTTTTTGCGTCTTAGCCCATAGTGTTCGATATAATTGATGGTCTCTAAAAGCAAGACTCCTGCTAAGGCTACAAAAAAGGCGATAAGTACACCAAAGCCCCCAAAAACAAAAAAGAGTAAACCTAGATACATCATTTGTAGGATATGGTACCATAGCATATCATTATAAACCGATAAAAAACCACGACCCTCACGTGACAACAAATTGCGCTGAATGCGCCAGGCACTTCGGTATTGTCCCGGGATAGAACTCAACCAAAACGCATATAAAGATTGGTTATACTTTGCTGTAGCGGGATCTTCTGGGGTTGCCGCATTAAGGTGATGGCCAAAGTTGTGTTCGATGTAAAAATGCATATACAGCGCCGGTAGCAATAAGAGTTTGCCTAGTTGTTGTTCAATTCGGCTTTTGCGGTGACCCAATTCGTGTGCCACATTAATGCCATTAGACCCTATGACAATCCCACAAGAGAAAATTAACCCGATTTGTTCTGAAAGCGAATACGTCATTCTCGTTAGTTGTGATAAGGTGAGATAGAGTATGCCAAAAACAATGATAATATTGGCATAGAGCAGGAAATCGGTCCAGTGTAATTGCTTTTTTTGAGCGCGTTGGTCTTCACTTATATTATCGAGTTGCTTGGGAAATACTGCTTCTAGAATAGGTACAATAACAAAGGCATAGATGGGAGTTAGATACGCCCATAAACCACCATAGTATAAGCCTGTAAGGGCACAGAGAGGTATAGCATAGGCAGTGAGGTACTTCAGGTCATTCATCTTTGGGGTAATTTTAACATCACTATGCAATGTAGGGCAATTTAAAAACATAATAAAATGGTATTTTAGAGGTTCCTTTAGTAGGAGGTGGTAATCAGGTCTAAAACCCAGCTATCACCTTAATCAACAATAACTAAGTGAGTAGATTTCAAAACATAGAAAAGAAGCTAGAACGCTTCATTCGAAAGTATTATACCAATGCCTTGTTGCGAGGGGGTATCCTATTTTTTGCCTTTGGGGTATTGTACTTTTTACTCACTTTACTCATCGAGTACTTTTTTTGGCTCAGTACGGCAGGAAGGGCTGTCTTGTTTTGGCTATTTGTTGGTGTAGAAGGGGCTTTATTGGTCAAGTTTATATTTATACCACTATCGCGTTTGTTTAAACTCTCAAAAGGGATCGATTATGAAGATGCCGCGCAAATAATAGGCAATTATTTTCCAGAGGTAAGTGATAAGCTCATCAATACCTTACAGCTCAAAACCGAGGCAGCCTCGTCAGATTTAATCCTGGCAAGCATCGAACAAAAGAGTGCTGCTTTAGAGCCTATTCCTTTTACCCTGGCGATAGATTTTAAAAAGAATGTCAAGTACTTAAAATATGCTGCGATACCAGTCATCGTATTTTTACTGGCCAATTCTATAGGTAAGGAAGCTATATTTAGCAGCAGTTACGAGCGCGTGGTTAACTACAATGAAGCTTACGAACCACCTGCGCCCTTTGAATTTTTTATAGTAAATGAGCAATTAGAAGCAATAGAGAACAAGCGTTTTACCCTTCAGGTAAGAACCGTAGGAGATGTCGTTCCTGAAGATGCCGCAATACACATTGGTGAAGAGGTGTACTTTTTACAGCAAGACGCTTTAGGGGAGTATTCTTACACCTTTGAACAGCCACAAACCGATGTTTCGTTTTTTTTAACGGCTAATAAAGTAGTTTCTCAACCCTATACTCTCAAAGTGATCAAAGTGCCCGTATTGGTCAATTTCAATATGGAATTAAACTATCCATCGCACACACAAAAGCAAAATGAGGTCATTAAAAACACGGGTAATGCTGTTATTCCAGAAGGGACTGAGGTGATTTGGAAATTAGAAACCCGTCAGACCGATCAGGTCGATTTAATCTTAAAGGATACGGTGTTGTCTTTCGCTTTAAGCGAAAAGGAGGGAAGGCGAGGCTTTGAGCGCTCAAAACGTATTTATACCAACACGGCTTATGAAGTAAGCACCAGCAATGCCCAGCTCAAAGGCTATGAAAATTTGGCCTATAATCTTCAGGTTATCAAAGACGAGTTTCCGCAGATGGAGCTCGAGGTCAAAAAGGATAGTGTCTCAGGGCAACAGCATTATTTTTATGGTAAAGTAAGTGATGACTACGGTTTGTCGAGATTACAATTGGTGTATTATCCCACTCAGTCTGAAGAGCGCATCAATGTGCCGTTACCACTTTCTGGTGGCAATGTAGATCAATTTGTATATGCCTTCCCCAACGATTTGCCCTTAGAAGAGGGGGTGAGCTATGAGTACTATTTTGAGGTTTTTGACAACGACGTTATACATCGCTATAAGCGTACCAAGAGTGCGGTCTTTGGTTTTCAAAAGCTTACCGATAGCGAGCTAGAACAACAACAACTCGAACAACAGCAAAAATCAATCAGTGAGCTAGATAAGTCGTTAAACGCTATGCAGCAGCGCGAAAAAGAGCTCAAGGCCTTATCCCAGTTACAGAAAGAGAAAAAGCAGCTCAATTTTAATGACCAAAAACGATTAGAACAATTTTTAAAACGGCAAGAGCGTCAAGAACAGATGATGAAGGAGTTTTCTAAACAACTCAAAGAAAATCTCGACCAATTTCAAAAAGACGAGCCTCAAAGCGACCTGGACAAAGAGCGTTTGAAGGAACGTCTCGAGCGCATGGAAAAAAAGGCCAAAGAGGATGAAAAACTCTTAAAAGAATTGGAGCGCCTTCGCGAAAAAATAAGCAAAGAAGAACTTGCAGAGAAATTAGAAAAACTAGCGCAACAAAACAAAAACAATAAGCGTAACCTCCAACAAATGCTGGAGCTCACCAAACGGTATTATGTACAGAAGAAGGCAGAAAAATTATCAAGGGATCTTGAAAAACTTGGTGAAAAGCAAGATGCCTTAAGTAAGAAAGACCAAGAAAATACCTCAGAAGAACAAGAAAAAATTAATGAGGCCTTTAAGCAATTAGAAGAGCAGTTAGATGATTTAGAAAAGGAAAACCAAGGTTTAAAGAAACCGATGGATATTCCTGCCGATCAGAAAAAGCAAGCCGAAATTAACGACGCACAGCAGCAAGCCACTGAAGAATTAGAGCAACAAGAGCAAGAGCAGGAGCAATCGGGCAAACCCCAAGATAAAAGCGATGCGAAAAAACAACAGCAAAAGGCAGCGGCCAAGATGAAACAAATGGGGCAGCAAATGCAACAAATGATGATGGCAGCTGGCCAACAAGGCGCACAAGAAGATGCTGATGCACTGCGACAGATTTTAGATAATTTGCTCGTTTTTTCGTTTGAAGAAGAAGCCCTGATGGAACAGTTTAGAACGATGGACGATAAAAGCCCGAATTATGCCAAAAAATTGCGTCGTCAAAACGTGTTAAAACAAAATTTTAGACATGTTGACGATAGCTTATACGCCTTGTCCTTAAGAAATGCCCAGATTTCAGAAATCATAAACGAATCACTTACCGATATTGATTACAATATGGATAAGGCCTTAGAGCGTCTTGCCGAGAGTCAGGTAGTACAAGGGGTGAGTAGCCAGCAATATGTAGTCACTGGCGCCAATGAATTAGCAGATTTATTAAGCCAAGCGCTTGATAATATGCAAAATCAAATGATGTCTGCCTCTGGACAAGGTCAAGGTCAGGGTCAAGGCATGCAATTACCAGATATTATTCAATCTCAAGAAGAGTTGAATAAAAAAATGCAAGAGGGTACTAAACCTGGAGAGGGAGAAAAAGGAGGTGAAAAAGGCGAAAAGCCGGGAGAAGGAGAGAAACCCGGAGAGGGCGAAGGAGAAAAATCTGGAGAAGGACAACAAGGCCAAGGTCAGGGACAGGGTGAAGGAGAAGGTGAAGGAGAGGGCCAAGGCCAAGGCAATGGAAAAGGGAAAGGTCAAGATGGCAGTGATGGTAAAGAAGGACAAACGGGAAAGGAAGGCCAACAAGATGGAGATCCTAATGACGAGTATCAGCAAGGACTCTTATATGAGATTTACAAAGAACAGCAAAAACTAAGACAACAATTGCAGGATGAAATAGAAAAAAACGGACTAGGACAGGATGCACAAAACCTGGTAAAAGACATGGAAGGTGTCGAACAACAATTGCTAGATAAAGGCTTTAATGCCGAGACTATGGAGCGTATGACTCAAATAAAGCACGAATTACTAAAATTGAAAGAGGCAGCGTTTCAACAGGGCAAAGAAGAAAAGAGAGAATCTAGTACAAACCAAAAGGACTACGTGAACCCTACCAATGCGCCCATTGAAAAGGCAAAAAAATATTTTAATACCACAGAGATTCTAAACAGAAAAACACTGCCATTAAAGGACACCTATAAAAAGAAAGTCCAAGAATATTTTAAACGCGACAATGATTGAATTTCACAGTGAAAATGATTTTGTTCTAGAAGATAGCGCTTTCGCGAAAGCGTGGATTGCCAAAGTCATAACCGAAGAAGAAAAAGAGCTAGGAGAGTTGCAGTACATTTTTTGCTCTGATGAGCAGTTGCACAAAATTAATCTAGAATTTCTTAAGCACGACACCTATACAGACATCATCAGTTTTGATTATACGCTAGGAGACGTTGTGAGCGGAGATATTTACATTTCTACAGACAGGGTTGCCGAAAATGCAAACGAGTATAAAACAGGCTTTAAAAGCGAATTATTGCGAGTGATGATACATGGGATTTTACATTACTGCGGCTACAAAGATAAAACGGTGGCAGAAAAGGCCATCATGCGCGCCAAGGAAGCCTATTACCTGGAGAAATATCCTGACGAATAGTATTTACATAAAAAAAGCGGCTGATTCACATCAGCCGCTTTTTGTTTGATACATCTAAAAATTATCTCACAATAATCTTTTTGGTTTTATTAAAGGTGCTCGTACCTAAAGAAACGAGATAGACACCTGACGCTTGATTACTTAAATCTAAACGTGTTTTATATCCTCCTGTTTCATAGTTCAAACCTTGTGTCAATACACGTTGTCCAGAAATATTATAAACAGTTACATCGAGATCTTCGCTTAATTCGAAGGCGAGGTCTAAGATTACATCAAAATTACTGTTCTCGCGTGTAAGTACGTGATATTGATTGTCACCAATAGTGAAATCTCCAAGACCAAGAGAAGTATCTACGATATTCACCGTATAATCTTCTGTTTCTCCCCATTGTACATTTCCACAAGGATCGTCAATTCCAGTCCCTGTACCACCTGCGTCAATCGCTTTGGCTCTAAGGGTATGCACCCCTAAGGTAGCCGTAGTAGGAATAGTCAGAGTAAATACCTGATCAACATTGGCTTGAGTAATCGTCGTATTATTTAGAACTTGTTCTGAAGCTTCATAAATACCGTTGTCATTAAAGTCAATCCAAATCGATACTTCTTCTGGAGCAAATCCAGATCGTACCGTTAGGTCGTAATCTCCCACCGCCTTATCGAGGTCGGTACTGATAAAAGTAAAATCGGCATAACCTACACCAACGGCATCGTTATTACATCCAGAAATGTTTTTGATGGTTCCTAATTCAAAGTTCTTGAATCCATCAGAAGCACACCCATTATTAAAAGTAGTACCTGTAGATCTAGGAATACAATCAGAATGAATAACACGAGCAGTTAAAGCGTCATTGGTGTCATCTTGATCTCCAGCCAAGGTAGTTGCAACCTCTATATCATAAGGACCAGTGGCCGATAGGTTGGCATCTGTAGTAAAGGTATACGACTCTGAAGTTTCTGGAGCAATAGTACCCGCAAAAGTTTCGGACACAGGAGTTCCACCATTAAGACTGTAGCTCAAAGTAAAACCGGTCTGAGGACTAGCCCCGTAATTATAAATCAAGACTTCAATATTTTCCTGACCAAGCCCATCCTCAGATCTAGGACCTACAATACGTTGGATACCGAGGTCATTGGCAAATAAATTCTTGACGGTTGGATTAATGCCATCGTTAAAGGTAGCTTCGTCTGTGGTAAGTCCAGTCGATACCGATAATTCAAATTCATTTCCTGCTCCAGAAAAATCGCCCGCTTGCGCGAAAGTAAATACAGCATCATCACCAGCTCCTAAAGTACCAGTAAAGGTTTCTGTCACTACAGTACCGTTATCAATTTGATAAGATACAGGGAAATTGCTCTCTGCATTCTCACCGTAATTACGAATAGTTACCGAAATCGTCTCTGAAGCCGATAACCCACCATTTTGAGGTGTTTCAAGCGCAGCGACGCCTACATCATTATTAAATTCTTCATTTATTTTGAAGGATGCAATACGTGTTCTCCAAAGCCCACCAGCAAAGTATTCTCCTGTAAACCAGAAGGTTAGGTCGTCTGTAGGGTCTATTGTAAGTTGAGAATAATCACCAAAACGCGTAAAAGTAGTCTGTGCATTGGTACCATCGATTATTACTTCTTCATCTAAGGTCATTTCTCCTAATGGATCACTAGGGAAGCGCCCTGTATAACGTAAAGATGGAAATACCGTAGGACCAGAGACGGCATATGCAAGACCAATGGCGCCATCGCCATCGATAGCAATACTACCCATAAATCTACTTTCGGTATCAGGACTAAAAGTACCTTGCTGATATATCGACCAAGGTGAACTACTATCATCCTGACGTAGTTCATACCATCTAATACCTCCAAGAAGGGTATTGTCTACATCAACGGTATGATTTAAAACCATAGAATTGTGTCCATCAAATTCTCTGAAGTGTACTTGATACATTAAAGCCCCCCAAACGGCGTCAATACGTTGAGAAGTTCCTGGTTGTTGAATGTCACCAACACCAAATGTGTTAAAAAATGTATCAAAAGGCTCTGTGATTAATTCGACAGGTGACGATATGGTAGAATTACCTGTTTGATCCCAATCAATATTGATGTCCCATATTTTTAAGTGATCTTGAGCGATACCAGCAAAATTATCATCTTGGAAATAGGTGATCATTCCAGGTTGATCGGAAGCGGGTAATTCTGGTCCAATAGCGTTTACAGGACCAGGAGCAAATATATTATTCGAAGAAGTCCCGATATCCGGAATAGAGAAACCGATTAATTGTGCCAGAGGATTTCCTTCTAGCATTTGATCTCTGTTTACAACAAAGGCAGCATCATTGTCCCTCTTGTTTGCAGTAATGTAATAGCCATCATGCCAGATGCCAATTTTGAAATAATCAGGAAAAGAATCAAATTGAAACTCATATAAGAAATAGGAACCTGTAGGATCTGGCGTTTCTGAAATAGCAATTTTAATAGTATTAGTTTCAGAGTTAGTAAACTGACTAAGTAACCAACGATCGGCAAAGCGATCATAGAGAGCAATTGGGTCTCCAGCACCTGCACCAAATAGAGCAGATAGCGGTGTTTGAGAAGTGAGAGGTGTTCCGCTCTTATCCCAAATTCGATATTGTAGATTTACCATCTGTACATAATGGTTAGGGCCAACAGCTCCAGTAGGATCTGGAGGAGCAACGCCACCATTAGACCCTATTCCGGGAAAATTTTCGATAGGCGCCTTAGAAGGAATTACACCCATTTCTTTTTGTGCGGCTGGATCTTGTCCAAGCGGCAAAGCGTTAGGATTTGTAGGTTCGCTTGTTTTGAAATTGTTTGGAACCAAGTAGGGTTTGTCTGCAGTAGTCGCATTACGATTTGCAGTAGCTGATATTTCACTCAGCGGTGCAGTTTTAACCATTGATTTTGCCACTCCAATATAATTGGGTTTTGTTTGGGCGTTCAATGAAAAGGATGCCATTAGCAAAAGCAATAGCAAATAGGATAATTTTAATTTCATTTTGACATAGTTTTAGTAGCGTAAGTTACTGAAATTGTAGGAAAGCCTGTATCTTTGCACGATTAATTTCGTACAAGAAGTATTTTAATGTTCCACGTGAAACAATGAGTTTGTTTAAAGATACATATGATGTAATTGTGGTTGGTGCTGGTCATGCTGGTTGTGAAGCCGCCGCTGCTGCCGCTAATTTGGGCAGTAGTACACTCTTGGTAACTATGAATTTACAAACCATCGCCCAGATGTCTTGTAATCCTGCTATGGGTGGTATAGCCAAAGGTCAAATTGTTCGAGAGATTGATGCTTTAGGTGGATACAGTGGTATTGTCTCTGATAATACGGCCATTCAATTTAAAATGTTGAATAAATCAAAAGGTCCCGCAATGTGGTCTCCAAGAGTGCAAAGTGATAGGATGCGTTTTGCCGAAGATTGGAGATTACGTTTGGAGCATACCCCAAATCTCGATTTTTATCAGGAGATGGTGAACGGACTTTTGGTTGAAGGTGATCGGGTAGTAGGTGTGCGTACTTCTTTAGGAATAGAAATTAAGTGCCGTTCTGTGGTGTTAACTAATGGTACTTTTTTGAATGGGCTTATTCACATAGGCGATAAAAATTTTGGCGGAGGACGATCTGGAGAAAGGGCAGCGACAGGCATTACAGAACAACTAAGTGATTTAGGTTTTGAGGTGGGTCGTATGAAAACGGGAACTCCACCAAGAGTAGATGGAAGATCCCTAGATTTCTCTAAAATGATTGTGCAACCAGGCGATGAGCATCCAGAAAAATTTAGTTATCTCGATATAACAAAGCCGCTTAAAGAGCAACGTCCTTGTCATATGAGTTATACTTCTCCAGAAGTACACGATTTACTTCGAGAAGGTTTTGATCGCTCTCCTATGTTTAATGGAAGAATCCAATCCATAGGGCCTAGATATTGCCCCTCAATAGAAGATAAGATTAACCGATTTGCAGACAAAGATCGTCATCAGTTATTTATTGAACCAGAAGGGTGGGATACTTGTGAGATCTACGTCAATGGATTTTCTACATCACTACCGGAGGATGTTCAGTTTAAAGCATTGCGCTCTGTAGCTGGATTTGAAAATGTGAAGTTTTTTAGACCGGGTTATGCTATAGAGTATGATTATTTTCCGCCTACACAACTCATGCATACCCTAGAAACAAAATTGGTTAATGGCTTGTACTTTGCTGGTCAAATAAATGGAACAACGGGTTATGAAGAAGCAGCTTCCCAAGGATTAATGGCAGGAATAAATGCACATTTAAAAGTACACGAAAAAGATCCATTTATGCTGCAGCGTGATGAGGCCTATATTGGAGTACTCATAGACGACTTGATCACTAAAGGTACAGAAGAGCCGTATCGTATGTTTACCTCAAGAGCCGAGTATCGCACTTTATTGCGTCAAGATAATGCCGATGAACGCTTGACTCCGAAATCTCATGCCATAGGTTTGGCAAGTCAGGAACGTCTTGAAACTATGGAGAAGAAATACGAACAGGCCGAAGCATTAGTTCGTTTTTTTGAAGACACTAGCATTTTGCCAGAAGAGGTAAATGATATTTTAGAAGAGAGAGGATCCTCTCCCATGAAACAATCAGATAAAATGTTTAAGGTGTTTTCAAGACCTCAAATTCACTTAGAGGACATGAAAAGCTTTAAGAAAGTTGCGGCCTATATTGATGAGCATAATTTAGAAAAGGATGTTTTAGAACAGGCCGAAATAAAAGTGAAGTATGCGGGCTATATCGCCAAAGAAAAATTAAATGCAGATAAATTGAGCAGGTTAGAAAATATCAAGATTCCCGATAATTTTGACTACACCAAGCTCAAATCACTTTCATACGAAGCCTGCGAAAAACTTTCCAAAATTAGACCACGCACTATTTCTCAAGCCTCAAGGGTGAGTGGTGTTTCTCCTTCAGATATAAGTGTAATGCTTGTCTATATGGGACGATAATTTTATATGTTTCACGTGAAACAATTGCTATGAAGTCTTCATTTTCTGTTACAGATCACGCCGTTTCTGGCGAACGTTTTGAGCTTGTTTATAACGAGCAGCGTCATATGTATGAGACTAGCCCGGTTCCAGCACCAGATAAAATTTCGGCATACTACGAGAGTGAAGATTATATTTCGCATACCGATGCCAAGCGGTCTTTGTTCGAAATGCTCTATTATGGAGTAAAGCAAATTACGCTTTCGCGAAAGCAAAAATTAATAAAAACCTACAGCCCAGAAAAAGGAAAGATTCTAGATCTTGGAGCTGGGACAGGAGATTTTTTAGAGTTTTGTAAAAATAAGAGCTGGGAAACATTAGGAGTAGAACCTAGTGAGGCTGCCAGAAAATTGGCAGCGGCCAAAGGTTTAGATTTACTCAAAGATCAAAAGCAAATTACAACTACTTTTAATGTAATAACGATGTGGCATGTTTTAGAGCATGTGCACGACGTGCATGCACAAATGAAATGGCTCAAAGAACATTTACATCAAAACGGCACCCTTTTTATCGCAGTGCCTAATTTTGAGTCTTATGACGCACAGCACTACGGTTCATTTTGGGCGGGCTACGATGTGCCAAGGCATTTACATCATTTTTCAGAAAAAGCGATACGCTGGTACTGTGATCAAAATCAATTACAACTTTTGGATACGCGTCCAATGAAGTTTGATGCCTATTATGTAAGTTTACTTTCTGAGAAGTATAAAAATGGACGTATGCGATATTGGCCAGCTTTTGTAACGGCATGGCGATCTAATCAAAAAGCTAAAAGGTCTAGAGCCTACTCCTCAAAAATCTATATTATTAAGCATAAATCGTAGAAAACGTATTTTTAAGCGATTTAAGGGCATATAAAGACATAAAGCTATACTTATGTCTTATTTTTTTTAGTTGAGCAATTAATGGCAATGTAAACGTTTAGTTTTTGATAGCTATTAGTTATGGAAAAATTAAACAAAATAGATTAATCTTATTTTAGATAATTTGCTCTATATAGATTAGAACTACGTCTACTTAATTATTTTTGCCATTCAAAAATTTAATCATGAAAAAAACAGCCATTTGGGTCTTATTGGCCTTTATAAGTTTTTCTTGTCAATCTGATAAAACAGGATTTGTTGATACAGAAAAATTGATTACCGAATTTAATGAGATGAAAGCGGCCAAAGAGCGTTTTACAAAACAGAGCGATGAGGTGATGAAGGAATTGCAATTAAAAATTGATGCCTTTGAGATCAAAGGCCAGCAATTTCAATCTAATGCCGCTTCTATGTCGCGTAAAAAGCAAGAAGAACGTTACAATGAGCTCGCCTTAGAAAACCAACAGTTGCAGCGTGAACAACAGTCTAGAATGGGAGCCATACAGGTCGAAAGCCAGCGTGTTATTGATAGTTTGATCAAAAAAGTGAAGGACCGTGTCAAGGTTTACGGTAAAAATAATGGCTATACCTATATCTATGGCGCAAACGATGCTGGTAGTGTTATGTATGGAGCCCAAGACAAAGACCTAACAGATGCTATTTTGAACGTTCTTAATAGCGCTGAAGCGAGCCAAGAAACAGCAGAAACACAAGAGTAAAAACAGCGTTTATATCTTATCAAAAAGAGGCACTTTTAGAGTAGCCTCTTTTTTTGTCTAGCTGCTAAATAGGTAAAGAATAATCAAAATAACGCCAAAATAAAGGGTGAGATTGGCCGCGCCCTGAAAGTCTTTGGCAACACGTTGTCCAAGAAGTAAACAGAGAATAGTTATACCCGCCCATACTGCGGCCCACCATCCATAATATAGATTTTGGCAGCACCATAA
The DNA here is from genome assembly GCA_002712765.1 of Cytophagaceae bacterium. GTDB lineage: Bacteria > Bacteroidota > Bacteroidia > Flavobacteriales > Flavobacteriaceae > Dokdonia. The sequence continues at coordinate 18,517 of PAUP01000021.1, forward strand.
TAGAATAATTCCTACTACCGAAAAAGCGGCAGAAACCACATCTAGGATTATCAAAATGACCAATAGGATTTGTAGGAACTTGGGAGAAAATCGTTGAGCAAAGTGGGTTGTTAACCATTGCGTCTGACCTTTAAAATCAATTACTTTTTCAAATGCCGAATAGCCAAAGGTGAGTAGGATAAAAAGAAGACCAAGAAGTTTAGGAATATGATCATTCATGGCGACAAAACGCATTTAGATAGCGCTCAAAATGGTATTAGACGCATCTAATAAAAATGCAATTAGTTGATAACATTGCTTTTACGATGCAATAGTCGTGTGAGTTTTATAGATAAATCGGTTAGGATAATTTTTGCATTACCATTGCGCTCTATGTGATAACTCGCATCTTCAAGCTCTTTTACAATGGCTGTGATGTTATTTTCATGCACAAAAGGGGCAAATTTTTCTAAGGAAAATTCGGTTTCGGGCTTATAATACACCAAGTCACTTACACCGTAATGTAACAGCAACGCCTGACGAAAAAATCGCACACAATACCCCAAGAACTTCTTTTGTGTTTCGCGCCCGGTTTTGGCAATAGTTTGGCTCCAACTTATAAGTTCTAAAATAGCTTCTTTTCTTCCTTTTGCTTTAAAGGCCGTACGCACCCAAGTCACAAACCACTCTTCAAATAGCAAGTCGTCGCCATCGTGTTTCAATAAATGTAAAGCCCGATTATAATTACCTTGTGATTGATGGGCTAGGGTATGAGCTAAAGCTTTTTCGCAGTCGTGCTTCTCAATTAGGGCCTTAGCAATTTGGGCTTCATTCAATTTCGGAAAATGAAGTACCTGACATCTTGATTTGATGGTGTCTATGATGTTATCTTCATTATTAGTAATAAGCAAGAGTAGCGTCTTGGTAGGAGGTTCTTCAATTAATTTGAGCAATTTGTTGGAAGCCGGGGTATTCATTTTATCGGCCATCCAGATAATCATGATCTTATAACCACCTTCATAGGCTTTTAATGCTAAAGCTTTATTAATGTCTAATGCTTCATCAACACCTATTCGTCCTTGCTTTTTTTCCACACCCAAATGTTGCAACCATTCAAAGAGATTGGCATAGGGGTTTTTCTGGACAAATTCTCTCCATTCTACGGCAAAATGACTCGAGACAGGATGTGATTTGACCGAGGGAGTCGTCGTTACCGGATAGGCAAAATGTAAATCGGGATGTGCGAGTTGATTAAACTTGATATTGCAATGGTCGATGCCTTGTGTGTTTTCGCCTCCTTTGTTTTGACAGAGGATATATTGTGCATAGGCGATTGCCATAGGCAATGTACCAGACCCTGCATCTCCCACAAACAGCTGGGCATGAGCAATTCTTCCTGCGTCTACACTCGCGGTGAGGTGTTTTTTAATGAATTCTTGTCCTATGACGTCTTTAAAAAGCATTGGGTCAAATATAATTCTTTTTGACTCGGTTATATATAGGCTATCGGCTATATTTGCTGGTAAAAGCTATTGATATGACAACTGTAGATGCGATAAATTTTGAAGGCAAAAAGGCGCTTATCCGCGTAGATTTTAATGTGCCACTCGACCAAGAAGGCAATGTTACCGATATCACCCGTATTGAGGCGGCCAAACCTACTATACTCAAAGTTTTAGAAGACGGTGGCGCGGCCATTCTCATGTCACATCTTGGTCGTCCTAAAAGTCAAGAGGCCCAATTTTCGCTCCAGCAAATTTGTAAAAAAGTGTCAGAGGTCATTGGGGTAGAGGTCAATTTCTTGCCCAATTGCATTGGTCCAGAGACACAAGAAGCGGCCAATAATTTGGAGATGGGTAAGATCTTATTACTTGAAAATCTTCGGTATCATGAGGAGGAAAAAGCTGGAGATCCCGCTTTCGCGAAAGCCTTATCTGAACTAGGCGATGTATATGTTAATGATGCCTTTGGAACCGCGCATAGGGCTCATGCATCAACGACGATTATTGCCCAGTACTTCCCAAACAACAAATGTTTTGGGTATTTGCTGGCCAAAGAGATTGAAAGTCTTGACCGTGTACTAAATCAAAGCGAAAAACCCGTTCTGGCTATTTTGGGTGGAGCTAAGGTTTCCTCAAAAATCACCGTAATTGAAAACATTCTAGATAAGGTTGACGAAATGATTATTGGCGGCGGTATGGCCTATACGTTTATCAAAGCCCAAGGCGGTAATGTAGGAAGCAGCATTTGTGAAGACGACAAGCAAGAATTGGCACTAGAAATCCTAGAAGCCGCAAAGGCCAAGGGCGTACTTATCCACTTACCGGTAGACGTTCTGGCAGCCAATGATTTTTCTGAAACAGCTCAGACGCAAACCGTTGACATCAAGAGTATTCCTGACGGATGGCAAGGCCTGGATGCAGGACCACAATCGATACAAAAATTTGACGCTGTGGTCAATAACGCAAAGACCATCCTATGGAATGGTCCTTTGGGGGTTTTTGAAATGACTCCATTTGCTACCGCTACTATAGCGCTGGGCAATAGCATTGCCAATGCCACCAAGAATGGTGCTTTTTCTCTTGTAGGAGGTGGTGATAGTGTAGCTGCAGTGAAGCAATTTGGTTTTGATGACAAGGTGAGTTATGTATCTACCGGAGGAGGGGCAATGCTCGAAATGCTAGAAGGCAAAACCCTGCCCGGCATCGCTGCGATCAAAGAATAAACCCTTTAGGAGGTTAAATAAGTGAGCTTAAGTGATGTAAAACACCTATACGCTACAGCAGTACGGCAAGAAATCCGCTTTTGTCATAAAGCGGTTTTATTTTGATTATCTTTCGGATTTAAGGGGGTCTTCTAGGCGGTAGTCCTGTTACAGGCAGTTTGTAGTAAAACATACGATATAGAAGATCCAATCGTTTCAAAAAGTATGCGTTCACATCATTTTTTTCTTTCTTTTCTAATCATTCATATAATGTCTTTGCTTTCGAGCGGTGTATCTAGTGTGATAGCGCAGGATACCTTGAGTGGTGACCTCTACAAAAGCGAGAATCCAGTTCAAAAAGTGCTTAAAAGAGACACCATTACGGTAGTAGACTCTTTGATCACAACCCAGTTTGTCAATGAAAAAGAACAAACACTGCTTTTAACTACTTCTAAAGATTCAATCCAATTTAGATTAAGTGATGACCCCTTAGCCGAGAGACTCGATAGTTTATGGAGGAGAGAACTCGCGCGTTACGATTTATTTGATTCTATCAATAAAATGGTACACGAGCTCGATTATAAAGAAGAGGTTATTGTTGACCTGCCTACAGATACTCTCAAAAAACGCTTGGCACTTATAGATGCCAAGACGCCATTTAATGTAGCCTACAATCCCTCTTTAGAACGAGTGATTAGACAGTACCTAAAAAGGCATAAACCCACCATGGAACGCCTAATGGCGGTAAGCGCTTTCTATTTTCCGATGTTTGAAGAAGCCTTAGACAAATATGATATCCCGCTAGAGATGAAATACTTAGCCATAGTCGAGTCTGCTTTGAGACCTAGAGCCAAATCAAGGGTTGGCGCCACAGGCTTATGGCAATTTATGTTTGCCACGGGCAAAATGTACGGTCTTGATGTAAACTCTTATGTCGATGAACGTATGGACCCCATAAAAGCAACCGAAGCCGCTTGTCAATACCTCGCCAAACTATATGCAATGTTCGGTGATTGGGATCTGGCATTGGCATCGTATAATTCTGGACCAGGCAATGTATCTAAGGCGATAAGGCGATCGGGAGGCTATCAAAATTACTGGAATATTAGAGGCAATCTTCCTCGAGAAACTGCGGGTTATGTCCCAGCCTTTCTCGCCACGATGTATTTATTCGAATATGCAGATGCCCACGGCTATCAACCCGAAAAACCGCCAGTAAATTACCTAGCCACAGACACTATTGAAATACGGCAAATGATCACTTTAGATCAGATCTCAGAAGTTACTGGTGTGCCTATGGAGCAGGTGCAATTTTTAAACCCTTCCTACAAGCTCGATATCATTCCAGTAGTCAAAAATAAAAAGTATTATTTGCGACTGCCTACCGAGATAAGTGGCAAATTTGTCAATAACGAGGCGGCTATATACGCTTTCGCGAAAGCAGAATTAGACAAAAGAGAAAAGCCGCTACCTCAATTTTTTAACGCAGAAAGTAGGGTGAGATATCGCGTGAGAAGTGGAGACTATTTAGGGAAGATTGCCAATAAATACGGGGTAAGGGTGAGTCAAATAAAAAAATGGAATGGCCTGCGCTCTAACAATCTCAAAATAGGCCAACGTCTTACGATTTATCCGAGAAGACCTGTGGTGGCCGCTTCGACAAACACCTCTAGAAAAACTCCCGATAAGGGAAAGCGTCTGTATACCGTTAGGCAGGGAGATAGTCTTTGGAAAATAGCCCGAAAATTTCCCGGCGTCTCTGTTGACAATATCAAAGTTTGGAACGATATTAGCAGTAGTACATTAAAGCCAGGAATGAAACTGGTTGTTTCAAAATAAGCGATAACTCAGGATAATTTACTCGATATGAAAATCAAAATTTTACTTAGCGCACTTCTCACAGCATTTATGTTGTTCTCATGTGGAGAAAAGAAAAATACAGCACCAGAAAAACGAAAAGTAACTACCTTTTCAAATGGTCGTATTAACACAATTAATGTGGTAATGGAAAGCGATCAATGGAAAGGCGAAGTAGGCGACAGTCTGCGCGCCGTTCTCGCCTCTCCAACCTTGGGCCTTCCTACAGACGAGCCTTTGTTTTCGATCAAACAATTGAGCGAGCAAACCTTTACTGGTTTTCAAAGAGAAAAGCGTTTAATACTCGAAGTACGACAATCTGATACCACTGGGGTAGCCTTTAAAAAGAACGTATATGCCATACCGCAAACGGTAGTGGTTGTTAGTGGTCCAGATGATGCAGCTGTAGCCAAAGCGCTAAGTGAGAATGAAGCTCAAATTGTAGCGACGCTCAAAGCGCAAGAACTCAACGAGCGCCAACGTCAAATTAGTAAAAACCTACAGCGTACCGATTCTTTAGAAAAGGTGATGGGGGTGAGTCTTAAATTTCCTACAGCCTACAGATATGCGGCGCAAACCGAAGATTTCTTTTGGATGACCAAAGATCTTAAGATTGGAGAGATGAATATTATGGTTTATGAAGTACCCTTGTATGCTATAGATAAGGATACCAATACCATTGCTAGAATTGTGCGTATGCGTGACTCTGTTGGATCTCGAAAAATCCCTGTAGATGGAGGTAAGTTTATCACCCAGACCGACTTTTCTCCGTATTTACAAAAAACAACTCTCGATGGCTTACCTGCCTGGGAAACTAGAGGCTTATGGGAAGTAGACAAGCAGAGTATGGGCGGTCCTTTTGTCAATTTTGCGATTAAAGACGAAAAACGCAATAGGTATCTTGTTCTAGAAGGGTTTATCCATTCGCCATCTTTGGACAAACGGGATAATATGTTGGAGTTAGATGCCATTTTGAAAACAGCCAAAATCAGCACTCCAGAAAAATAAAAGCACCAAACAAAAAAAGCCCCGATATGTGATATCGGGGCTTTTTTTATGCTGGATTGAGAGTGATTTAATCCTCAATTTTATTGGGTTCGTCTTCTTTGGACGCCTTTTTAAATTCTTTGATTCCACCACCAAGCCCGCGCATCATTTCTGGTATTTTTTTACCTCCAAACAGAAGTAAAATTACAACTACGATCAATCCTATTTGCCAAGGGCCAATCATTCCTAAAAAAATTCCTAAAAAATTCATGTCTTTCAATTTAGTGCTACAAAGATAATAAGAAATAGATTGTAGACACGTTAATGAGAGAACTTTAGCATTTTACCTAGTATATTTGCAGCAATATGGCCCAAAAAAAACGCGAAAAGAAGGCGATAGCCAAGAAACTCCTCCACAAGTATCGTCTAGTGATACTCAACGAAGACACCTTTGAAGAACGCGTTTCGTTCAAATTGACACGTCTTAATGTATTTATACTCGTTGGTCTGTCGGCAATAATACTGATTTCGCTTACCACCTTATTAATTGCTTTGACACCTCTAAGAGAATATATCCCCGGGTATTCTAGCACCCAGTTAAAACAAGATGCCAGGCGGCTATTGATAAAAACCGATTCCTTGGAGAGAGCACTTGTTGTAAGAAATCAGTACTACGAAAAAATACAAGAGGTTTTATCTGGAGATATCACTCCAGAGAAGTTTAGTCGTGATACCGTTTTGGATCAGTCTGACCGTCCTACAGAGATAGATTTGGCCCCTTCCAAGCAAGACTCTGTATTAAGGGATCTGGTAGAAAAAGAAGATAAATACAATGTTTTTGAGACAGCAGGAGCCACCGCCGATATGGCACTATATCCGCCCGCACAAGGCAGTATTTCTGACCCTTACAATGTAGACAAAAGACACTATGCCGTAGACATAGTTACCGAAAAAGATGCCCCTGTAAAAGCTGCTGCTGACGGCACCGTCATATTTGCCGAGTGGACTGCCGATACCGGCCATGTTATTATTATTGAACATCCGCAAAATATGATTACCGTGTATAAACACAACGCATCATTAAATAAAGAGCAGGGTGACTTGGTCAAAGCAGGAGAAGTTATTGCTACGGTAGGCAATACGGGAGAGCTCTCTACAGGGCCTCATTTACATTTTGAATTATGGAGTAATGGATATCCTATTGATCCGAGTAATTTTATAGATTTTAACTAAAGATGTCTTTAAAGTCCTTTGCCGCCAAGCTATTTGCTAAAGTAATTCGGAAAAAAATTGACCGATGGGCCGATAACCCTATTGTGATTCAGGAAAAAGTATTTCAGGATCTGATTGAAAAGGCGCAGTACACTGCATTTGGCGAAGATCACAGTTTTGATGATATCGCCTGTCATGATGACTTTGTAAAATACGTACCGGTGCGCGATTATGAGGCGTTAAAGCCTTATGTAGAGCGTGTGGTAGCAGGCGAATCCGATGTCTTATGGCCTGGCAAGCCCTTGTACTTTGCGAAGACCTCTGGCACCACTTCAGGAGCCAAATACATCCCGCTTACCAAAGAGAGTATGCCCACACATACCGAGGCCGCCCGCAATGCAATTTTGTGTTATATCGCAGAAACCGGTCGGGCCCAATTTGTTGATGGGAAGATGATATTTTTACAAGGCAGCCCAGAAATGACCCAAAAAAATGGCATTCAAATAGGCCGTCTCTCGGGTATAGTGGCACATTATGTTCCAAATTATTTGCAACGCAATCGTTTGCCAAGTTGGGAGACCAACTGTATTGAAGACTGGGAAACAAAAGTAGACGCCATTGTCGAAGAGACCCTAGATCAAGACATGACCATCATAAGCGGAATCCCATCTTGGGTTCAAATGTATTTTGAACGCCTAAAAGCCAAAAGCGGCAAAAAGATTGGAGACCTCTTTCCCAATTTTAATTTATTTATTTACGGCGGTGTCAATTACCAGCCCTATCGGGCTAAATTTGAGCATTTGATAGGTAGGTCTGTAGATAGCATAGAACTTTATCCTGCTAGTGAAGGCTTTTTTGCTTTTCAAGATTTGCAAACCGAGAAAGGCATGTTGCTGCAACTAGACAGCGGTATTTTTTATGAGTTTATTCAGGCCGACACCTTTTTTGATGAGCAGCCCGAGCGCCTTACCATAGGCCAGGTTGTCTGTGGGGTAAATTATGTAATGATTATTTCTACTACAGCTGGTTTGTGGGGATATAATGTTGGAGATACGATTCAGTTTACGAGTACCTCTCCGTATCGCGTTGTGGTATCAGGGCGTATTAAGCACTTTATTTCGGCATTTGGCGAACACGTTATAGGCAAAGAAGTAGAGCAAGCCATGCAAGAGGCGGTCCAAGAGCAAGCCATACGAGTGAGTGAATTTACCGTAGCCCCTCAAACCAATCCTGCCCAAGGCTTACCCTATCACGAGTGGTTTATAGAAATGGAGTCTGACCCTTTGACAGTAGATATGGACGCTTTCGCGAAAGCGTTAGACCAGGCATTACAAGCTCAAAACAGTTACTATTACGATTTAATACAGGGAAAGGTACTACAGCCTTTAAAAATAGCTTTGGTCCAAGAAAATGGTTTTAATACTTATATGAAATCTCAAGGAAAGCTAGGTGGACAAAACAAAATACCCCGATTGGCAAACGACCGTAAGATCGCCGATCAATTACCGATTATTTAAGTATCTTTGCCCTTTAATATGAGTATATTAAAAAAACAAGGGCGCACACGTGCACAAGAGAGCAGCAGCGCTATAGAGCGCATGTATATTACCATGCGCCACCTCTTCAACAGAGGATTCTACAAACCTATGGGTGTTTCTGGAGAAACACTGCGGGAAGCACTTCTAATTTTACGACCTGAAATTTACGGAACTATAGCCGAAGAAAAGGTAGAACTCAGTGGCTTATTATATGTTATTGATAGACTACCCGAGGGTATAGAAGAATGTCGTTTTATCAACCTTACCAGTGATGAAGGGTATAAAAACAGTCATTTTACACCTATAGTGCCGCCTAAAAGAAGACGCAATTGCTATCGTATTGACGATGAGCAAATGAATATTGAAATTACTAGAGGACGTTCTGAAATCTATGATATTCTAACCCATCTTACCTTTTTGTTTATCGAATCACACAAAATTATGCACCGTGTAGTGATCAACGAGGAAGGCAGTGTGGTACGCGATTGGGAAAAATTGGAAAAAGCAGTGCTTTCTGAGGACGAATTGGATCAAAAAGAGCGAGAGATTGCCATTACACATACCGCCAATATTCTAGGACGCACCTTTGAGGAGGTAAGAGCCATTGCCCCGTTATTTAACACGGCCAATAATAACAAGCGTTTTCTTCAAATTATCTATTGGTTAGGGAAACTCGCCATTGCCGAATCGGTAAAAGACGAGAAGCGGGTAGTTACTTTTAGCCCTGTTTTGCGAGAGCGCTTAGGACATCATATCCATGGTGAGGTCTGGGCATCAGACATAAAAAAAGCGCTAAAAGAGTTAGGACTATTGCATCGCCCTATTCACATTATTAGTGCCAATATGCACTCTGTGATGAATACTCTCTATGCCCCTCTAGCTTTAAAAACAGAGTTAAAAAAGAAGACAAAACTCGAAATGTATGAGCAACTTAGTAAAAGTGAGTCTACAGCCCTTCGTACTAAGGTGGAGAAAACAGCCCTAAAAAATGGAATGACCTTTCTTCCTGATGAAAGCGGCACCAATATCGACGTACAGATATTTGATATGTGCAAACTCAAGGTTGCCGATAATGATTTTTGTGACACCCCTACGCAACCAGAAGCGGTTCCTGTCATCTTAGTAATGGACTACGCCTTTGGCGAGCAGGCTTATGAAACCATGGAAGAGCTGCTAAAACCTTATGAGCAAGAGAATGAGCGCACCTATCTCGATGTAGATTCGGTGTCAATTATGGGTAAAGCGGGTATACTTGAAGGAGGGAAAGGAGATATTATGATACCCTCGGCTCACCTTTTTGAAGGGACCGCCGATAATTACCCCTTTAATAATGAACTCAAGAAATCTGATTTTGAAGGCCAGGGATTAAAAGTATTTCAAGGAGCGATGGTCTCTGTTTTGGGGACTTCCTTGCAAAATCGAGATATTCTTAAGTTCTTTCACGAGAGTACTTGGAATGTTATAGGTTTGGAAATGGAAGGAGCCCATTACCAGAAAGCCATACAAGCCTCGTCCAAATTGCGCGGAAGCATACAAGAAGATGTAAAGGTGAGATATGCATACTATGCCTCAGATAATCCCTTAGAAACAGGCAGCACATTGGCTTCTGGAGGATTGGGCACTACAGGTGTCAAACCAACATATTTGATTACTGAGAAAATATTAAAGCAAATTTTTAGTTCATAATACGACAAACAACTAACCAAGCATGAATACACAACAGCCTCCTGCTGCGGCAGACGAGATGGATCTCACTGATATATTCGATCTGTTTAAGCGCGGGTTCTACAAATTTTTAGCCTTGTGTTTTAAGGCGTTCGATTTTATAGTAAAGTTTTGGTGGATGCTACTCATCCTGATTGTTTTAGGTGCTGCCCTAGGTTATTTCACCAAAGGTAAACCCTACTATACCTCAACTCTAGTGATTCAAACTAATTTTGACAGTCAACCCTATGTGTATAATGCCATAGACCAGTTTAATGACAATCTAGGCGAGAATGATCTAGCGTTTATTGAAAGTGTTGGCTTAAACCCTGCCAATCCTGGAATAGGAGACATCACCATCCAACCAGTTATAGATGTAGTTGGTCTTATGGAAGATATGGAGGTTTCAGAACGTACCTTAGGTACCATCATAGACGAGTTAAGTGTAGATGACGACACCGAATTGTTTGCCACCGATCGCTTTTATACCAACTACAAATACCACAAAATGGAAATCACCCTTAGCGGGGAAGATAAATTGGCCAGTATCGAAGTCTTGATGGATTACATCAATAATCAACCATTTGTCAAGACCTTACGGGATGAGACGGTCAAAAACTTAAAGGATCGTATTGCTAAAAATGAAAAAACGGTAGATCAGATCGACATGTTGATAGAGAATTATTCTAAAAATGCAGATCTGGCCAATCGCAGCATTAGTAGTTTGACCTACTTTAACAATCAAAACGATTTGAATGTTAATGGTACTTTGACCTTTAAAAATGATCTAATCACCGAAACCGAAGAATTAAAAAATAATTTAATCACCTATACCGATGCTGCGGTCGTTGTTAGTGATATTCAAACAGCCGAAGAGCGAAAACTCAAGGACAAAAAAGAAATTATATATCCGGCAGTATTGGTTTTCCTATTTCTTTTCTTTGCGGCCTTACGCTATTTCTACATCACAATGAGAAGAGAAGTAGCCCAAATGCAACTGTTAGATTAATATGCGTTAAGCGCCTTTGGTGCGTGAGACCATTCAAAATACAATTATGGGAAAGAAAGTAGCCCTTATTACCGGAGTCACTGGGCAAGACGGTGCTTATTTGAGCGAGTTCTTACTAAAAAAAGGATATATCGTACACGGGATTAAACGAAGATCATCCCTTTTTAATACAGACAGAATTGATCACTTATATCAAGATCCACATGTAGATAACCAACAGTTTTTTCTGCATTACGGAGATTTGTCTGACAGTACCAACCTGCTGCGTATCATCCAAGAAGTACAACCTGACGAGATCTATAATCTTGGGGCAATGAGTCATGTACAGGTGTCTTTTGAAATGCCAGAATATGTGGCCAATGTAGATGGGATTGGATCTTTGAGACTGCTGGAGGCCATACGCGCATTAGGCCTGCAAGACAAGACACGTCTATATCAGGCGTCTACCTCAGAATTATACGGGAAAGTACAAGAGGTGCCTCAAACCGAAACCACACCCTTTTATCCTCGCAGCCCTTATGCAGTGGCAAAAATGTATGCCTATTGGGCCACGGTAAACTACCGTGAGGCCTATGGTATTTTTGCCTGTAATGGGATTTTATTTAATCACGAATCTCCAATTAGAGGTGAGACTTTTGTGACCAGAAAAATTACCAGGGCTACCGCCAGAATTGGCTTGGGCCTTCAAGACAAAGTTTATTTGGGAAATCTCGAGGCCAAACGCGACTGGGGTCACGCCAAAGACTATGTCAAAATGATGTGGATGATCCTTCAAGCCGAAGCTCCCGAAGATTGGGTTATCGCAACAGGAAAGACTACAGCCGTGCGCGAATTTGTACGCATGGCGTTTAAACATATTGGGGTCACCTTAGAATTTAGAGGTGAAGGGGTAGATGAGGTTGGCGTTGTAGTCGCAGCCAGCGACCCACAATACAAGGTAAAAGTAGGTCAGGAAGTGGTTGCGGTAGACAAAAAATACTTTAGACCAACCGAGGTAGATTTGCTCATTGGAGATGCTTCAAAGGCCTATGAAAAGTTGGGTTGGAAACCAGAGCACAGTCTTGAGATGCTTGTAGATGATATGATGCAAAGCGACATCAAACTCATGAAAAAAGACAGTTACTTGAGAGATGGAGGGTACACGACCTTAAATTATTTTGAATAAGCCTATGGAGGTCTCTGCAAAAATTTACGTAGCTGGTCATAGAGGGTTGGTAGGAAGCGCTATCGTCAAAACGCTCGAAGAGAAAGGCTATACCAATCTTGTCTTTAGAACACATGCCCAATTGGATCTTACCGATACTGCTGCTGTTGCCGCATTTTTTGAGCAGGAAAAACCGCAATACGTTTTTCTGGCTGCCGCAAAAGTAGGAGGCATCGTGGCCAATAATACCTATCGCGCCAATTTTATCTATGAAAATTTGATGATTCAAAACAATGTGATTCATCAGAGTTATCTGCATGGGGTAGAAAAACTACTCTTTTTAGGTAGTACCTGCATCTATCCCAAAAATGCAGCCCAACCTATGTCTGAAGATGCCTTGCTTACAGGCCCACTCGAATATACCAATGAACCTTATGCCATTGCCAAAATTGCTGGGATTAAAATGTGTGAGAGTTATAATATTCAATATCAAACCAATTTTCTTTCGGTTATGCCTACCAATTTATACGGGTATAATGACAATTTTGATTTGGAGAAATCTCATGTGCTACCGGCCTTAATTCGCAAGATGCACCTGGCCAAGCTCTTGTCTGAGCAACAGCATCAAGCGGTTATGGATGACTTGAAGGTAGACGCTTTCGCGAAAGCGCAAACCTACCTCTCCAATTTTGGGGTAAGCGCAGATGCGGTCGAAATCTGGGGGAGCGGAGCGCCAAAAAGAGAATTTTTATGGAGCAAAGACATGGCCGAAGCTTGCGTGTTTTTGATGGAGCACCGCAACTTTGCCGATGTGACCAAGGGCAAATCAGAAATTAGAAATACCCATATCAATATTGGAACAGGAGAAGATATTTCGATCAAAGAACTCGCCCAACTCATTGCGAAAATAATTGGCTTTAAAGGTGATTTGGTTTTTAATACCAACAAACCTGATGGCACGCTCAGAAAATTGACAGATGTATCCAAATTACACAGTTTGGGCTGGAAGCATCAAGTAGCTCTTGAAGAAGGTATCGAGCGCTTGTATCAGTGGTATCTTAAGCAATAACCTATGTTAAGTCCCAAAACGCTTTTTTCTAACCGAGGTATTGGCCGGTATTTTTCGAATACCATATGGCTATTGGCAGAGAAAGGACTGCGTATTGTCGATGCATTTTTTATTGGAATATGGCTCGCCAGATATTTAGGCCCGAAGTCTTTTGGGGTTTTGAGTTATGCCGAGTCTTTTGTGTATTTGTTTGCCGCATTTGCCGCTTTGGGTCTAGATCAAATCGTTGTGCGAGAACTGGTTAGAGACAATGACAAACGCGACGAAATTTTAGGAACGACACTAGGGTTGAGAATAGTGGGCTTTATCTTGATGTATGCCGCTATGATTTTGACCTTAGGCGTGCTCGACAACACTGAGCTCTCTGACACAGTGGTACTGGTGATTGGGCTTTCTGTATTTTTCCAAAGTTTTAAGGGAATAGACTTTTATTTTCAGAGTAAAGTAAAAAGTAAACATACGGTCATTGTCAATATAGTAGCAGTGGCTATACTAAGTCTTTTAAAAGTCATTTTAATCCTTTCTAAGGCGCCTTTGATTTATTTTGCCTATGTGCTTACCCTAGAGTGGTGTATTATTGCCTGTGGCTATCTAATTGCCTATGTGACTCACAAATTGTCGTTAAGAAAGTGGCGTTTTAAACTATCGGTGGCCAAACAATTGCTCAAAAAAAGTTGGTTCTTGGTTATTGGCTCTGTAGCGGCGGCGCTTTATATGAAAATTGATCAGGTCATGATTAATGAGATTTTGAACGAGAGTGCCGTAGGTATCTATAGTGTGGCGGTAAAGCTTACCAGTATTTGGATTTTTGTGACCGTCGCTATCACACAATCTGTATTTCCTTCATTAGTGAGTACGCGTAAGACAGATCGCGCCCTATTTCTAAAGCGTTTACAGCAATTGTACGATGTATTGATCAAAATTGCGGTACTCGTTTCTATACTTTATACCATTTTTGCCCCCTATTTTGTTCCCTTATTATTTGGATCGGCTTATACCGAGAGTAGTCCCATATTGATCTTGTATATTTGGTCGATTGTATTCGTGTTTCTCAGTAATGCTTCCTGGGGATTTTATCTCAATGAAGGCTTGGAGAAGTTTAGTAGCATACGATTGGTCATCGGGGCTGTAGTAAATATTGGTCTTAACTTGATCTTTATTGAGCAATACGGCTTGCTAGGTGCGGCATATGCTACCTTGATTTCGTACGGCATTTCTGGGTATTTGGTCAATGCACTTTTTGAAAAAACGCGCGTTAACTTTATGCTTCAGACCAAAGCATTTATACATATTTTTAAATTAAGAACTTGGACAAATCCATTATGAGTGAAGTTTTAAAAGTGTCAGATTTACAGACTATAGAATTTTCTATAGACAAAGTCTGTACCCTGTTTTTTTATGGTGATAGAGTCTTGAGAGGGATCAACCCAGCCTATGAAGCACAGGTACATGAGATGTTTGATGGAGGGATGATGCAGGCCTTACTCGAGAAAGAATTATTTGTCGACACTTGGATTTCTGACCTACAAATTGAAGGATTTAATCTGGTGATAGAACATCAAAATATACCTTACTGGAATTATCCCTATGAATGGTCTTTTAGCATGCTGCAAAGAGCAGCCAATGTCGTCTTGGAGACCAATCAAATTGCCTATAACTATGGCTATGAAATCTTTGATGTACACGCCTTTAATGTCGTTTTTGACATGGCGCGACCCAAGTATGTCGATTTTGGTAGTTTTTTTAAGAGAGATCCCAAAAATGGAAAGAGCTGGTCGGGCTATATGAATTTTTATAATTCATTTTATATGCCGCTATATCTGTACAGCAAGGGATATTCTGATCTTCCCAATAGTATCTACCTTTACAATGGGTTTTTTAGTGATAAGGATTTGTTTAAACTAAGACATCCCTATGCTAATTTTTTAGGGAGTGGTTTGGGCAATTTGCTTTTTAAACTTCAAAATAATTCACGAAGACTGGCGGTGGCTAGACATCAGCGTATTATTGACAAATACGGCAATCACAAGCACATAGGAAAGATTTTGAAGTTCAAGTCTTTTTATCAAAACCGTTTTACAACGGCCAAAGCCCAACGCCTAATCAAAAGTGTTGGAAAGAGTAAAATCGATTCTTACTGGAAAGATTATCACAACGATAAAACCCCAGCAAGCGATCCTAGATTTATGCGCATTACCGAGCTTATCAAAACGCGTCTTGGCGATGCTAGCTCGCTTATAGAACTCGCCTCCAATCAGGGTAAATTTGCCAACCACGTTCTGGCCAATACCCAAATTGAAAAAATCATAGCGACCGATTATGACAAGAATGCTTTAGATCACATTTTTATCAATAATGAAAACAGCAAGGATGTTTTACCTCTGGTGTATGATTTTGTGCGTCCTAACAACCGTTCTAATACACAAGTACTAGAAAAACGTATCTCGGCCAATATTGTGATGGCATTGGCGGTGACCCATCATTTGATTTTGACACAAGACGTGAGCCTTGCACATATATTTAAAGTGCTAAAATCTCTCACCAACAAATACATCATTGTCGAGTTTATGCCTTTAGGGCTTTATTTTGGAGACATGGACAACATACCTGCCATTCCTGAGTATTATACCTTAGCATGGTTTAGAACGGCATTTTCTGAGGAGTTTGAGCACATACTAGATGAAGAAGTGGCTGTAAACCGCCACCTTTTTATCGGAAAATTAAAATAGCAGATAGGCTGTTATTGGCCAAAAATATGAAGTAACTACAACCATGGGGTTAAAGTACCTTTTGCTTTTTGTCTACGGGTTTATTACCCTAGCGCTCTTTGCCACTTTTGATGGCGAGGTAGAGGTATGGGTTTCTTTTTTGGTTAACGCTATTATCCTAGCAGGGATCACACTTTATCATATTTTTATCGAGCGTATATATTCGCCATTTTTATCGGCATTTATTGTCTTTACCTTTTTGTTTTTTATTGTGGCACCTATGGTGCAGATCAACTCTTTTGAAGGAACCAACCCCGCCTTTGAAAATCATTTGCCCTATAGTGCCCCCGCTACGGTTTACACCAATGTATTGATAGGCTTATTTAATATTGTGTTTTTTAGTAGCTATGTCTTTTTTAAACGTTGGCGATGGTTGCGAGCGTCACCATTACTTAGCAAGCAATCGCAATATGTGAGCCCCTTGCTTATTGTAGTATTGGCGGTATTGACCTTGCTCGTCTTTATGGCTAGTCTCAATTTTGTTCAGGATGAGCTTACACGCCCTGCATGGAGACGTTCTGTCTTTCCCACCGTTGTATTTCTGATATGGAAAAAGGTCTTTTTCTTGGTTCCTTTTGCCGGTATCATTTTGTGCTTCCAATATTTTAAACGAGAAAAGAAAAAAGCAGTCAATTATGTCACTATAATCGCCATGATGATTTTTATGGGCGTTTTGTTGTTTTGGTTTAAAAACCCACTGGTCGAAAAGAGAAATGCCCTAGGCCCCTTGTATATCAGTCTAATATTCTTGGTGGTACCCAAGTTGTTTAACACCAATATCAAGAGTTTGTTTTTTCTTTTCTTTACGATGATCGTCGCCTTTCCTTTATCGGCCATGTTTACGCATACTGAGGCTAATTTTGAGGAGATCTTAGAAAACCCATTAGTCTTTTTTGAAGAAATGAAAGGAGGGGGCATAGCCTCTGCCTTTAACACTCTTAATTACGATGCCTTTTCCAACATCATGGCCACTATGGATAGAGTACACTACCACGGCTTTGAATACGGCAATCAACTGCTAAGTGCATTTTTGTTTTTTGTACCAAGAGGACTTTGGGAAGACAAACCCATCTCTACGGGAGAGCTGGTAGGTAATCATTTGATAGATCGATATGAGTTTACCTACAGCAATCTTTCAAATCCTCTGGTGTCAGAAGGATATATAAACTTTGGCATTGCAGGAGTGGTGATTGGTGCATTTATTTTGGCCTTGGTCCTGGTACGATTTTTAGGATGGTTGCACAGCAAGGATATGCTCAAACGTTTAATGGCTTTTTATCTAGCAATTCATCTTATATTTTTGCTCAGAGGTGATTTTACCAACGGGTTTTCATACTATGTTGGTGCATTAATTGGGGTCATCGTCATTCCTAAAGCCATAGAAGCATTTTTAAAACACCTTTTAAAAAGACAACAACAATGGAAGCACTCCAGACCTCAAAAAGCTTAAAAGCGGTGCAAGTTGCGATTGGACTCCTATTTGCTTTAGTTGTCCTTCCTTCAAATCTCAAGGCAATAGCCATTTTGATTTTTGGAGTAACCGTTCTTATTCATGCGCTTACGCGAAAATGGCATTTTAACGGGCTGTTTTTTGTGACCAATGCCCTAGTTTTTCTGGTAATCGCACTCACTTATTTTTACAGTGACAACACGGCTTACGCACAGCGAAAGATGATGACAATGGCCTCTCTTTTGGTTTTTCCGTTTGTCTTTGCGATGCTCACCAAGGAAGAGGGCAAGCTTATTTTCAAACAGCTCAAAAGTTATTTATGGATCTATCTGCTCTCTATATTTCTATTTAACCTAGTCGCCTTTGTCTGGTTTTATACAACCCAATATTCTTTTATGGAGTTGATGGAACACTTTCACACCCTGTTAAGAGTCAAAATGGGAAAATGGGGCATACATCCTATTTACCTATCGATGCACTGTAGCATAGCGGTATTGTTTTCTTTCTATATTCTGAAAAAGACAACTTCAAAGTCTATCATTGCGTTATTAATCGCCATCGATATCACCTTGGTACTGTTTCTGTTATTGTATGCAAAAAAAGGTCCTTTGTTAGCCTTGCTGATTGTGTTTTCTTTATTTGTGGTTTTTCAACGAAAACAACAACTACTCAAACCCTATCTCATCGCCGTTGTCGCTTTAATTTTTTTGACAATCGCCATTCCTAAAACCCGCAATAAATTTGTTGAATTACTAAAAATTGAAACTATTGAGAATGGTGCGGTGACCTCGACTAATATCCGGTATACCGTGTACGCAACGGCCAGAAAACTCATCGCAGAATCTCCTGTGCTAGGTTATGGTATAGGCGATTATAATGACACCTTACTACAGGCCTATATCGAATCAGAAAATCAAGTACTAATAAAAGGCGAATACAACGCTCATAATCAGTTTTTTAGCCTCCTACTCATAGGAGGGGTGATTGCTTTAATTGCCTTTTTGATTACTATGGGAATGAATATGGTATACGCCATACGCTTTAACAATCAGCTGTTAATACTCCTATTGCTATTCTACGGAATGGTCATGTTTACCGAAAACATATTAGAGCGTGAGGCGGGGGGCATTTTCTTTGCCTTCTTTTTAAAATTTTTTGGTCATAAAAGCCTCTACGCCCGTGAAGCCTAAACGTATTTTAATGATCGGGCCCTTTCCCAAGCCCACTACAGGAGTTTCTCTGGCCAATCAGGTGGTTAGGGAAATACTCGAACAAGCACCAGGATATACGGTTAATAGTATCAATACTTCTTTAGACCGCTTTGATGAAAAGGTAGGTTCTTTCTCCCTCTACAAGTTGTTTTATAATTTAAAATTTAGTCTTTCAGCGTTTAAATTGATATCTCAAGATATCATCTACCTCACACCGGGACAGAGTTTTTTTGGAGTCGCGAAGTACAGTCTTTTTATTCTTTTGGGTTCCCTCTTTAAAAAAGAGCTCGTTATACATGTACACGGTAATCATCTCGGTACGGCTTATAAGAAGTTAAGCGGTTGGAAAAAGCGCTATTTTAAACTTTTGGTTTCAAAAATGACCAAGGGTATCGTGCTTTCCAAATCACTGCGTCCCAATTTAAGCCCCTTTCTAGCCGAAGCACAGATTTTTGAGCTACCTAATTTTGCGCAAGCCTACTTATCACAGCAGCTTAGACCTCCTGTCAAAGATCAATTACAGCTTGTATACCTCAGTAATTTGATGGAGGAAAAAGGCATTTTGGTTTTATTAGAAGCACTGCAAATGCTCGAAAACGAAAATGTCCCTTATAAAGCCAGAATTGCAGGCAATATCGACGCCGATAATCGAGAAATGGTACAAGCCGCTTTAAGCAAATTAACACATACCCAATACATCGGGGTAGTACACGGTTTAGAAAAAAAGGAATTACTAAACTGGGGCAACGCCTTTGTCCTCCCTACTTTTTATACCATGGAGGGTCAGCCTATTGCCATCCTAGAGGCGATGGCAACACAAAACGCTATTGTCACCACGGCTCATGCAGGCATTCCGGATATCATCAAAGACAAAGAACATGGCTACTTTGTAGCCAAAAAAGACGCTCACTCGCTTTATCAACAATTAAAATACATGCAACTTCATCTAGATGAAGTAGCTCAGATAGCACAAAATAATAGCGCCTATTTTCAAAGCCATTTTACGCCCACTCAATTTGAAGAGAGACTTCTTCGTATTTTAAAGGCTTAATGATGGTTTTTAAACGGCTTTTTATCGCAGTATCCTTACTTCTATTCTATAGTTGTACAGCTCCAGAAGACACATTGGTTGGATGGGGTGACAGTATGATGAAAGGTTCTCTTAGTAAAATCTCTATACTTGAAGTTATTCAAGAAGAGCTCGGTCTTGCTACGATCAACTTTGGCCAAGGAGGCCTTAGGTCATCTCAAGTGGCTATATTACAAGGGGGAGCACCTTTTTACCTATCTCCAATAGATAGAAAAGAAGCAGACATGGGTATGCTATTTCTACCTCCAAAAGATGCGCCTTTTACCAGCTTTGGAACGCAACAGTACACAGGCAATATCAATGGGATAGGTGGCAGCTTAAAGCGAGTAGCAGACACACACCACCCCAACAAAACAGCGCATCTTGCCTTTTCTGGAGATCTTACAGACACTTTGATGAGCAGTAACGCCCTCTTATTTGACTTTGATCATGCCCAAAAATACCGCAAAAGCCCCACGATTATTTGGGCGGGGCGTAATGACCAAAAATCGGATGAGGGAAGGATCACGATATTAGAAAATCTTAAAATGATGGTAGCCCATCTCGAAGGTGACGCAAAACAAAACTATTTGATATTAGGGATTTGTAATGGCCGAAGTGATGTTGAGGCCAATGATACGCCAGCTTATCAAAATATTTTAGCCTTGAACACCTCCTTGGCATCACATTTTGGATCTCACTATGTCGATGTGCGTGCTGTGATGATGAAAGATGCTTTTAGTCTATTAGATATTGTACCTACATCACAAGACAAAGCGGCGATACGTCTTGATTGTATCCCAGAGCGTTTTTTTGCAGATGAGGTTCATTTTAATGAACTCGGAAACAAGGCATTAGGGCTTTATCTGGCACGACGCATCTTGGAAAAAGGATGGACAAACTAATTTCAACTTAAAATTATCTAGTATCTTGGCCTGCGCATGAAGTACCAAAATTTAGACAGCTACCAAACACCAAAAGGCTTTAGAGGGCGCTCCAAAGTGACCGTCCAGCTATGGTGGATCGTACAGGCGACCTTATTTAGACTATCGCCTCAAATGTTATATGGATGGCGTCGTTTTTTGCTACGCAGTTTTGGAGCTACCATCGGGAAAGATGTCATTATACGGCCATCGGCTCAAATTACTTACCCCTGGAAATTGACTATAGGTGATTACAGTTGGATCGGAGATGAGGTAGTACTTTACACCTTAGGAGAAATCTCCATTGGAGCAAATGCCGTTATCTCACAACGCTCCTACATATGTACGGGCACCCACGATTATGCCTCTGAAGATTTTCGCATTTATGCCAAAAAAATAAGCATAAAAGACAAGTGTTGGCTAGCCACCGATGTCTACGTAGCCCCGGGCTGCACTATAGGCGAGGGAGCAGTGGTAGGAGCGAGAAGCAGCGTTTTTAAAGACTTACCACCTCAAAAAATATGCATAGGTAATCCTGCAAAACCACTAAGAGACCGCGTATAAGACTTCAAAAAATACGTTATTTGCAACCGTATTATAACCTCAAGTTTCTTTGAAAGACATTAAGCATATCACCTTTATAGGGCTCAATTTTTATCCGGAGAGTACAGCTATTGGCTTATATTCTACCCAGCTAGCTCAATATTTGGAACAGGCCGGGTATCAGATTGACGTGATTACTGCCTTTCCCTATTACCCGCAATGGGAAATCGCCCAAGAGTATCGCGATAAACCATCGTATTATCAAGAAACTCTAGGGAGTATCAACTTGTGGCGCTACAAACAATATGTGCCTAAACAGCCTACTTTTTTTAAACGAATACTTCATATTCTTTCGTTTACTTGGGGTTCTTTTTGGAATCTTTGGAAGATAAAAAAATGCGATCTCGTCATATCAATTGTCCCTTTCACCAGTGCTACTTTCTTGGGTTATATCCAACAAAAAAGACATAAAGCACACTCTTGGATTCACATACAAGATTTTGAATTTGATGCCGCTTTCCAATCTGGACTCACAAGTAAAGGTGAGACCAAAGGCGGGCTGGTGTATCGCTTATTGATGCGT
The DNA here is from genome assembly GCA_002712765.1 of Cytophagaceae bacterium. GTDB lineage: Bacteria > Bacteroidota > Bacteroidia > Flavobacteriales > Flavobacteriaceae > Dokdonia. The sequence goes on from PAUP01000021.1 coordinate 40,267, forward strand.
CTGGAACGCTTTCTCTTTTCAAAGGCAGATCGGGTGAGCACCATTAGTCATTCGATGCTTAAAAAACTCGAATACAAGACCACAAGCCCGACCTATTACTTGCCCAATTGGATCGATGAGCATGCTATAAACCCCGCTTTCGCGAAAGCGCACCCCTACCTGACATCGTCTAAATTTAAGATCTTGTATTCTGGCAATATCGGAGACAAACAAGATTGGAATTTCTTCTTTGAACTGCTTAAACACTTAGATTTTGACACCTATGAGGTCATTATTGTTGGGGCCGGGTCGATGCGAAAAGAAGTAGAAATGCAAATTGCCCAGTACCCTGAGGTAAGCTTATA
>PAUP01000022.1 GCA_002712765.1 Cytophagaceae bacterium
GTACCTTTTTAAATCCAGCAAACATATCATCTGTAGCTCTATATCCAACGGGCATGACCAGAACCGAAGATAAACCGTGTTTGTCCAGTCCTAATTTTGTATCGTAGGCCGTTGGATCAAAACCTTCCATAGGACAAGCGTCAATTTCTTCTAGGGCACAAATTGTCAATAAATTACCCATCGCGAGATAGGCTTGTTTGGTCGCCCACTGTTTGGTATCCTCGTCAGATTCTTTATTAAATACATCTAGCAAATAGGTGCGAAATGGAATAAGCACCTCGTCTGGCGTTTTGCGGATAGCTTTTACATTTTCAAAATAAGACGTCACATAGTCACTATCAACCGTATTTTCTACACAAAAGATTAAAACATGTGAGGCATCTGCCACCTGTCTTTGATCCATAGTAGCCGACACCAATTCTTGTTGTAGCTCTTTATCTTCGATAATGACCAAGCGCACTGGTTGCAGGCCGTAGCTACTCGCGGTAAGATCAAAGGCTTCTTTGAGTAGCGCCATTTTTTCTTGAGAAACTATTTTTTTCGAATCAAATTTTTTAACGGCATAGCGCCATTTTAATGCTTCTAGTACTTGTGACATTAACTACTTTTTTTGACCTTGCAAAGATACGACCTCCTACATAACTGTAGAGACAACCACCTATAATAAATCGCAATAGTTGTATAACCAATGACATCACTCGAGCAACGCATTCTAGGGTCAGAAACACGCATATTTAAAGCTGTTTTTCCCAACACCACCAATCACTATGACACCTTATTTGGAGGCACTGCCTTGCATATGATGGATGAAGTATCATTTATTTGTGCCACCCGATTTAGCCGTAAAAAAGTGGTGACCATCTCTACCGACAAAATTGACTTTACCAAACCTATTCCACAGGGTACTATTGTAGAACTTATTGCTGTGGTAGAAAAGGTAGGCAGAACCAGTTGCGTTGTACGTGTCGATATCTTTAAAGAAGATATGTATAGTCTGCATCGAGAGCTCGCGGTTACTGGCTTTTTCACTTTTGTTGCCATAGATGATGATAAAAATCCAACCCCGATACTAGATAATTAATTGCTAATACTGCGTTAATCCTAATACCAGATATACGAATTTGACTTAAGTTGGTGTTATACTAACCACCTTGCACATTCTGTCATAATCAAAATTAGACCATGTGAGCAAACGCTTAAAACGCATCGCAATTATTCTGATCGCCTTTGTCGCGCTCCTACTTGTATTTGTCTTTAGTTTATCGGCACATATAAGGAACACTACCGCAGACTATATTTTCGCGAAAGCGGAAGAGGTCCCCAATTCATATACTGTTATTGTTCTAGGAGCTAGTGTAAAATCTGATGGGAACCTTTCGGTAATATTAAAAGATCGGGTAGAAAGTGCCCTACAACTCTACACCCTTGGCAAGGTGAAACGCTTTTTACTTTCAGGAGATAATGGCACCCATTCTTATAACGAACCCAAGGCCATGAAAGCGTATCTAAAAGAACGTGGGGTTGATGAAGATCACATATTTCTGGATTATGCGGGTTTTGACACCTATGACAGCATGTATAGAGCATCGGCGATTTTTGAGGTGGACCAAGCCATTATTGTGACTCAGAATTTTCATTTGCCACGTGCGGTGTATATCGCACGAAAATTAGGGTTGCCGTATGTGGGTTATGTGGGCGATAAGCACATCTATGCCCATGAAGAGGCCAATAAAAAACGAGAACTATTAGCCAATGTAAAGGCCTATATGGAAATACTGTTTAGAAAAGAACCCACTTTTTTGGGTGAAAAAATTCCAATCAATGGGCCACCTCAGTCTAGCTATCTAAAAGGTTAATTCAACTTTTTATATCCCTAAAAACTACGTAGTTTTACAATGACACTTTATCAAGAAATTTGCTTGTGTACGCTATATTAAGAAAAGAAATACATTCCTTTTTTGCCTCTCCTATTGGTTATCTGGTCATCGGTCTCTTTCTGGTGGTTACAGGCCTCTTTTTATGGGTTTTTGAAGGCCAATTTAATGTGGTCAATTCTGGTTTTGCAGATTTGGCGCCCTTTTTTCAACTAGCGCCTTGGATTTTTATCTTCCTCATACCTGCGGTGACCATGCGCAGTTTTAGCGAAGAACAAAAGATGGGAACGCTAGAATTATTACTCACCAAACCCATGAGTACCTTCAAACTCGCTTTGGGAAAATATCTCGGTGCTTTTATTCTAGTTGTTTTAGCACTGCTGCCTACCCTTATTTATGTAGCCGCCATCTATGCCCTTGGTAATCCTGTGGGTAATCTAGATGTTGGGGTGACCATAGGCTCTTATTTGGGTTTGCTACTATTGGGAGCTACTTTTGTTAGTATAGGTGTTTATTGTAGCACCTTATCTAACAATCAAATCGTAGCCTTCATAATCGCGGTCTTTCTGTCTTTCTTATTTTATTTTGGCTTCGAAGGTATTTCCAATTACAACCTTATGGGTAACGCCGATGTCTATATTAGTGGCTTGGGGATGCAATCTCATTTTGACAGTATAAGCCGAGGTGTAATTGACACGAGAGACTTGATTTACTTTTTGAGCCTAATAGGTTGTTTTCTCTACCTGACCATTGACCGTTTACATAAAATGAGATAGCCCCACTGTGAATACGCTACAAAAAATACCCGCCCTACTACTCGCTTTGATGGCCTTTGTGCTTATTAATGGCTTGGCAACAAGCCTGCACAAGCGTTTGGATCTCACCCAAGACCAGCGTTACACCCTTAGTGATGCGGCCAAAGAAATAATTGATCAAGTGGAGAGCCCACTGGTGATTGATGTCTTTTTAGAAGGCGAATTTCCTGCCGAGTTTAAAAGATTGCAAAACGAAACACGCTACTTGCTCGAAGAAATATCGAGCTATAATCCAAACATTAGCTTCTATTTTTCTAATCCTGTAGCGGAAGATTCAAATGCCGATGCGGTGGCCCAACAATTTGCCAGTTTTGGGATGCAACCTGTGAATCTAACCGTCAAAAGTAATGGCAAAGAAACACAAGAACGGATTTTTCCTTATGCCACTGCCAATCATCGCGGCAAAGCGGTTCCTGTATCGCTATTTAAAAATATAGTGGGCGCCTCAAGAGAGCAGGTGGTGTATGCATCAATACAAAACCTCGAATACGTATTTGCCGATGCCTTTAATAAGCTTGTCAATGCTAAAACAAAAAAAATAGCCGTTTTAAAAGATAATGGAGAATTACCAGACGGAAAGATTGCCGATATTTTTAAGAAACTAGGCGAGACCTATAGCATCGCTCCCTTTCCTATGGAGGTGGCTAATACCGATCCAGAAAAAGCCCTAAAAGCCCTTCAAAACACCTTTGATTTGGTGGTGGTGGCCAAGCCTACCAAAGCTTTTTCTGATGCTCAGAAATTTGTCTTAGATCAATATACCATGCAGGGTGGTCACTCACTATGGTTACTTGATGCCGTGGCCATGGAAACCGATAGCCTGCGCAATGAAGCCAGACAGGCATTAGCCTTTCCGAGAGCACTCAATCTCAATGATCTTTTTTTCAAATACGGGGTTCGTATCAATCCTAACTTGATCAAAGATTTATATGCAGCCCCATTGAGTGTGGCCGCTGGAGATGGTACTCAATCTCAATATATTGAACTCCCTTGGTTTTACAACCCGCTGGTGGTCGCCCCCAATACCCATCCTATCAACACCAACATAGAAAAACCCATTCGGTTTGAGTATGCCAGCGAGTTAGAAATACTACAAACCGCAAAATCGATACGCAAAACCGTCCTACTATCTTCTAGTGTACTTACCAAAATTGAAGGTACACCTCAGCTCATCTCCCTTGACGATGTCAATAAAGAACCTGACCCAAAAGCCTTTAGCAATGGTGCTCAGCCCTTGGCCGTACTTTTGGAGGGGAGTTTTGAATCGGCCTTTAAAAATAGAGTTTTACCCGATGAACTTAGCGATCTAAGCTTTCGCGAAAGCGCAACAACTGCCGCCAAAATGGTTGTTATTGCCGATGGAGACTTGATCGCCAATGCACTAGATCCCAAAGGCAGGCCTTTAGAACTTGGCTTTGACTATCTCACCAGAGCCTCTTACGGTAACAAGGAATTTTTACTCAATACCGTCAATTATCTGCTAGATGACAAAGGGCTTATTAACATACGAAGCAAAGAAATTGCCCTTCCTTTTTTGGATACGCAAAAAACAGCCGTCCAGCTCCCAAAGTGGCAGGCCTTGACGCTTGGGCTTCCGTTAGTGATTTTACTAGTTTTTGGCGTGATTTTTTATCGTATAAGACGTCAAAAATATGCCAAATAGCTGTTGATAAGTTTGTTTTACAGACCGTCTGTTTTCAAATATATTTGTAAGGTATCTACGGTAGGCGATTTGACCGCAACCCTTATACGATTTTCACCAAAGCAAATCATTTCTATATATGAAATTTATAGTATCTAGTTCGTACCTGCTCAAACAGTTACAAGTTTTGGGTGGCGTTATCAACAATAGCAACACCTTACCCATATTGGACAATTTTCTTTTTGAATTGGAGGGCAACTCTTTAAAAGTTTCTGCCTCAGATTTAGAAACGACTATGATGGCCACCTTAGAGGTAGAATCTGAAGATAGCGGAAGTTTAGCTTTACCCGCCAAACTTCTTTTGGACACCTTAAAAACCTTTCCAGAACAGCCCCTTACCTTTACTCAAGAAGATAATAACACTGTAGAGATAAGCTCCAATCACGGTAAATATGCCTTGGCCTATGCCGATGGTGCCGAATTTCCTAACGCGGTTTCTCTAGAAGATCCAAGTACGGTGAACATCCCAGGGCACGTCTTGGCCACAGCTATTACCAATACCATTTTTGCCACAGGTAACGATGATCTTCGCCCAGTGATGAGTGGAGTCTTCTTTCAGTTTTCGACAGAAGGGCTAATCTTTGTAGCCACCGATGCGCATAAACTGGTAAAATATGCTCGCGCCGATGTCAAAGCCTCTCAAACGGCAGAATTTATAATGCCTAAGAAGCCATTAAACTTGCTCAAAGCGATACTAGGTGGAAGCGAAGAAGAAATTTTGGTTGCCTATAACGATTCTAATGCCAAATTCACTTTTGAAAATATAGAATTAGTCTGTCGTTTGATTGATGGCAAATACCCTAATTATGAGGCCGTCATTCCTAAAGAAAATCCAAATCGATTGACTATAGATAGAAATCAATTCTTGAATTCGGTACGACGTGTTTCGATTTTCTCGAATAAGACCACCCATCAAATACGTCTTAAAATCGCAGGTGCCGAATTAAACATCTCTGCCGAAGATATCGATTACAGCAATAAAGCCGAAGAGCGTCTTACCTGTGACTATCAGGGAGATGATATGCAAATTGGGTTTAACTCGCGTTTTTTGACAGAAATGCTCAACAATTTAAATGCCTCTGATGTATCCTTAGAAATGTCATTACCCAATAGAGCGGGAATATTGACCCCTATCGATGGTTTGGATGAAGGTGAATCGGTAACTATGCTTGTTATGCCGGTGATGCTAAATAGCTAATAGCTTACTACATTATAAAAACAGAAAAGAGGCCTATGATGATCATACGCCTCTTTTTTTTTACAAGTATACGCCCCCAATTAATCGTTAGGAATACTTCGCTATTAAAGCAGTGACTTCTTTTTTCTGATAGGCATAGGGAAACAACTCTTCGAGTATAATACTAAATTCGGGATCAATCTTGAGGGCATTTTTTAAAAAATACCTCCCTTGTATATCGTCGCCATTGGTATAATTAAGCCCCGACAATCTGAAGTTGATCTCTGCACTTTCTGGATAAAACTCTAAGGCCTGAGTCAGGTTTATAATAGCTGCATCTGGCTCGCCTAGTTCTAAGAGAATATCGGCCCTACTTAGCCAAGTTTGTAGTTCGTAATTACCCAATTCTAAAGTTTTGCGGTATCCCACCTCGGCTTCCTCATAAAACTTTAAGCGATGATTGATACGCGCATAACGCTTCCAATACAATACGTTTTCACTATCGATATTAATCGCTTTATTGATGTGATACAAGGCTTTTTGGTAATCGAGTCTTTTGACATAAAAGTCTGTAATGGCAATCCACCCGTTGTCTAAAAGCGGATCTTCATGCACACAGCGCGAATAGTGCTTAATAGCGAGCTCATCACTACCTAGTTTGTCGTAGCATTTTCCCATCCGCAAGAGTGCAAAAGAAGTTGGATCGTCTAATTCTAGAGTAATCTGGTAGTTTTCAAGCGCCTCATTATACTTTCCTAACTTTTCTAGTACCTTCCCTTTTTCGAGATAGGCACCCACAAAACGATCATCGCTAATAATTGCAAAGTCAAACGCAGATAAGGCTTTATTGTATTCTTTTTTATCAAAATATTGCTTTCCAACCTGATGCCAAGCCACTTCGCAATACGGATTCTTGTCCAAAAATAAGTTGAGATAGGCAATAGCCTCATCGTGTTGTTCTAAAAAGTCAAAACAGTAGATCACGTTGTACAACGCACTATAATCTTCATCATCAACTTCAAGACACTTCATGAAATTGAACTTGGCATTGACAAAATCATCCATAAAAAGATACTCCATCCCGATAAGAGAGTATATCTCGGCAGGATCATTGGAGAGATCGATAGCCATTTCTAGCAGATCTACGGCACGCTTATGATTGTCTTGTTTACTATAAATATTGGCCTTTTGAATATAAATCTCTTCATTGGCAGGCTCCAGTTCATGTAATTCGGAAAGTAAGGCGTTGGCCTGATCAAATTTATTCTCAAATACCAAAATCTCAATTTTGAATAATTTGAGATTGGTAGAAGATGGATGTTGTTCTAACCCTAATTTGACCGCTTTACGCGCTAAGGCAATTTTTCCACTTTCAATATAGTAATTGGCAATCGTCTCAAACTCATCGCTGTCAAAAAAAACAACGTCATTGGTCTTCAACATAGACTCAAACCTACTAAGTGACGGGTTATTACCTTCGTGATTGTAATTCATACAGTTGTCAAGAATTCGCTATTGATAAATTTAACAATGTTTCGAGCCCTTACCTATTTCTTGGTCTAGAGTTGTTAACACAGTAATCAACAAGCCAAAAACCAGGCCAAATTGATCTGTTGACTATTCTTGACAAAGATCGGAAAGAGTGTCAGTTACCTTTAGATCGGATAGTATTTACAATTCAGTCTCAAGATTTTACAGTTGAGTGGGTTTGTTTCGCTTTCGCGAAAGCATGCATCTATATTTACACCATCAATCAATAACAACTATAAAACTTTAATTATGAAAACACTGATCACACTTATTATCCTAGCCGTATCTACCATCACTTTTGCTCAAAACGAGGATGGAGTAACCGTTACCGTTGTCATCGAAAATCTATTAAATAATGATGGAAAGGTATCGGCCGCTCTGTATGACGAAGCCACTTTTATGCGCGCTGCTCCACTTCAAGCTGTAGAAAAAGCTCCTGAAAACAAAGCAGTCACTTTGACCCTAACTAATGTAAAGCCTGGAGAATACGGGATAATTACCCTTCACGATCTCAACGAAAATGGCCGTATGGACTTTGAAGCCAGCGGAATGCCTAAAGAGCCATACGGTACATCAAACAATCAAATGGCTATGGGCCCACCAAGCTTTGGAGACTCAAAATTTACCGTAGCCGATGAGGATATTACCTTAACCATACGCATGTAATACCCCCATACTTTGTTAAAAAAGGCTATATCAGATATAGCCTTTTTTTATGTGTATACGATAAGAAAAATCTTAAATTCTGACCAATCTCATAGAATGATCTAATAGTATTTTTACATTTGTATTACAATTTTAGACTATGACAATTACCCAACTCAAATATGTGCTTGCTGTAGCCGAGCATCAAAATTTTACCAAAGCTGCAGAGAAAACCTTTGTCACTCAGCCTACCTTGAGCATGCAAATCCAAAAATTGGAAGACGAGCTTGATATTCAAATATTTGATCGATCAAAAAAGCCAATTGCGCTCACTGCTGTAGGTAAAAAAATTGTACATCAGGCCAAAAATATCGTTAACGAGGCCAATCGTATGACAGATATCGTCGATCAACAAAAGGGATTTATTGGTGGAGAGTTTAGACTGGGTATCATCCCTACGATCATGCCCACCCTGCTGCCCATGTTTTTAAAAACCTTTATTAAGCGGTATCCTAAGGTGAAGCTAAAAATAGAAGAACTCAATACCGACAATATTATAGAGCAACTTGAAGATGGACATCTTGACGCCGCCATCGCAGCTACGCCCCTAGAAAACTCCAATATCATAGAACGTCCATTGTATTATGAGCCCTTTTTGGCCTATGTTCCTCAAAGCCATAGGTTGCAAGATAAATCAGAACTAGAAACCTCAGACTTAGATCTGCACGATATGCTACTGCTTGAAGATGGTCATTGTTTTAGAGATGGGGTTATCAATTTATGTAAGGTGGCAAAAATGACTGCCGATGAATCCTTTGCCTTAGAGAGTGGGAGTTTTGAAACCCTTGTCAAATTGGCCAATGAAGGCCTAGGCATGACCTTACTTCCCTACTTACATGCTCAGGATGTACGAGAACAAGACCGCAAACATTTTAAGAATTTCCAGTCGCCCTCTCCTGCACGAGAGGTTAGCCTGATCTATCACAAAAGCGAATTAAAAATGCAAATTATTGAAGCTTTGCGCAGCACCATAGCCGGAATTATAAAAGGTGCCATTGCCTTTCAGGACGTTCAGATCATTAGCCCATTATCCAAATAGAACCGTTTTAAAGAGACTTTATAGGCTATTAAGCTACATCCATGCAACAAAAAACCCTTCATTTTACTGAAGGGTTTTTACTATTGTATTTTAATATGTTTCTTTTTAGGGATATCGGGGCCGATATTTACTTTATGTTTCATACCAAAATAGGTTAAGTATAAATCAAACATAGTGCTAAACTTAGGTTTTTGCAAAATTATTTTAGTCTTGAGGTATCAATTGGTCACATTCTCGCTCTGACTTGCCGTTAACAAGCGATCTAAAGTACTGTGCACCTGATCGCTGTCCCAATTGGCTGGTCCTTGTTTTTTGATAATGATGCGCCCCTCGGCATCAATAATATAATTCGTAGGTATACTTGTTTCTCTAAGAATGTCTGGAGTAGGCATCGCTGGAAAGACCACAGGTAGGTTGAGACTTTTCTTTTCTAAAAAAGCAAAAACTACCGCTGGGTCTTCATCTGTGATCAATAAAAAATCGACTTTATTGCCATAAGCAGTATATAGTGCCGCTATAGAAGGAAGTTCGGCTATACATGGCGGGCACCAAGTAGCCCAATAACTAATAAAAGTAACACGACCTTTACCTATTGGCGCTTTTCGGGTGAAGCCATCAAGGGTAATCAATTCATACTCAAAAGGGGTTACTTGAATTTGCGCCTCTTTTTCTAAGGGCGCTGGTGTTGCCACGGCTACCACCAATTGATTAAGAGCAACCTGTATAGGTTTTCGCGTTTGCGGAATAATCAAAATAGCGATAAACACAACAAAGAGGATGTTTTGCCACGAAAAGGTTTTCTTCTTACTCATAGGTACAAAAATGCGTCTTTGCTTTATGAAAGACGCATCAAATCTAAGACTTTATTCCTTATTTACTCACACTGCCACTAGGTAGTGAAGCAGCATTAAAGCCAAAATCATGAGTTGCTGGCGCTGTTTGGTCTCCTGCCACACCTAGCAATGGTTTTAGTAAAAATGGAGCTGGAGAATTATCTGGAAAAGGTTCGACAGATATTACAACTGTACGTCCTCGCACATCCAAAGGAAAAACTACACCTGCTGGGGCGTTGACAAAGAAATCTTCTCCGGGTACTGGAGGTCCAGGATTTGCGCCACTAAAAGGAGCGGCATCGTCTACGGTCATAGCTGTTGGATCTGTAAAGGTGCCAGTAGAAATAGGTCCTTGGTCGGTAATGACCCATCCCTCATATTTCCAACCCTCGGGTAGAACGGGTAACACTAAATTGGGAGAAGGTGGCATACCCGGTGTTCCAAACCATACACCGTACTGATCGTTATCATTATTGATACCGTCATCTTCGTCTGTTGGTGTTCTCAAAAAGAAGGTGCCAGTAGCTCCAGAAAAATCACCAACACCAGGCGCTGTTGCCGTAGAGATCATAGCTGCATCTCCTACAAAATCACCAGCGACAAGCTTTTGTGCAGCAGGTGCAGGATCTGGATCGGGATTGGGCTCTAAGGTGAGTACAAATTTTGTCGCGTTGTCTAAAGTGTTTTGATCAACTTCAAAAGATGTTTGGGAGAGTACGCCAGCATCGTTTACACTAAAAGTACCAGTACTCACAGGTGTGCCGTCTACAACGACCCATCCTTCATACTGATAGGTTGATCCTAAGGGCTCGAGTCCGTCTAAATTGATCACGAGATTACCCGTTTCTAAAACCACGGCGTCATCATCATTGTTGCAGGAAGTAAGCACGACACCTAAAGTGAAACATCCTATAATCGCTTTTCTAATCATTTTAATTTATTTTGAATTACAGGACTAAGGTAGCCGCTCCAAAAAACATAAAATGTTAGCTAGCTTACATTGGTCACTTTTTTATATGGCCCATTTTAGTCTAATTTCATTTCTATTAAAGTCTAATTTATGCGCTGTCTTTAACTCGTTTAAAATTGTATTTAAGGTGGGCCTCGAGGTACCTATTAAACTCGCTATATCTTTTTGGGTATACGGATGCTTGATAATGGTATCTCCTGTATCTGGACAACAATAACCATAGTCATCACCCAGTTCTTTTAAAAATTCTAAAACGCGTGTAGTGGTATCTTTAAACAGCAGTAGTTCTAACCTTCGCTCTAATTTTTTAAAGCGTAGACCCAAAAATTTATAGACCTTTAAACTAAAACTTTGATTGTTTCTCATCAAATCTTGCATAGCTGTTACCGATACAGGGCAGATAGTGGTTTTACTGTCTATAGACTGGGCAAATTCATTACGCTTTTCTTCTCCTAAAATGGCCTTTTCTCCAAATAATTCGCCTTTTGACAAAATCGCTTTGACCATTTCATCACCTTCTTCATTGTAATACCCAATTTTGACCTTTCCGTTTTCGATCAAATAAACCTTAGTGGCAGCATCTTGTTCAAAATAGATATAGTCTTGCTTAGCGTATTGACAAAAGTGGTTATTGGCTTTATAGGCTTTGTATTTGTGAGGACATAATATTCCAAATACTTTAATGTCTTCTAAAAACCATAGTTTTTTCATGGGTAGCTTTTTTAGGTATTTCGCTTAAAGCGAAAAGAGATGTAGGATAACAATATGATGCTAGGGTCGCAAATGGTATGTACTCCTTACAACTATCTAATAGCAATTAGAAACTATCTTAGAAAATGAACATAAAAAAAGCCTCATTGTAACAATGAGGCCTTGATCTAGGATTTGTTTGCTATTGCTTCAATTGTAGTTTACAATAGCATATTAAAACGTTTATTATTCTATAGTTAATGGGGTAAAGTTGCCAGAATAGGTACCTGAAACTAATTTTCCATCATTTCTGGTAAATTCAAAGATGACCTTAATTTGTTGATCCAAGGCATCATAGTGCACTATGCGCATAAAACCTGCTTCTGCAATATCGGCGCCTAAGATGATATTACCATCTTCTACACCACCATTGTTCCACACACCCTTAATAACTGCATTACAACCTATTAAATCATTATCTACAGTATAGGTGCGTTCTGTCAATTCTCCATTAAGAGTTGAAAATGAAGCTAAATCTACTTGAAGGGCGTTTCCGCTTCTGATATCTCTACTTGACAATATGATATCATTGTTATCGGTGACATAAATCATATCTGTAACATAGGCAGCACGATCAAACTCAAAGCCGTTCTCGCCTGCTAAGGTATTATTAGGGACACTATCGTCATCACTACAAGAAGTAAACATGACGAAAATTCCTAAAAGAAAAATGCGTAATAGCGCTTTCATAATCTTTTAACTTGGGGTTTATGAAAACGAATTTAATAAAATATGTCAATTTCATCGTTTAAATGCACAATTATTCGATGAAATACACAATATTTAACATTTTGGAAGTATGACCTATAAGGTAAACTAGCCCTGTTTAGAACAAACTCTCGATAATAGTCTCAATAGTCACTCCCTCGGCTTCGGCCTTGTAGTTACGTATCAAACGATGTCTGAGTATTCCTGTAGCAACCGCTTGAACGTCTTCGATATCGGGTGAGTATTTACCATTAACCGCTGCATGCGTCTTGGCTCCTAATATAAGATTTTGAGAGGCGCGTGGCCCTGCTCCCCAATCTATATAGTCTTTGATCATTTGTGGTGCCTGGGTAGATTTTGGTCTGGTCTTCCCAACCATTCCTACCGCATACTCTACGACATTGTCGGCAACTGGGATACGACGTATCAATTGCTGAAACTTTATAATTTGATTGGCGTCAAAAAGTGCCTCTGCCGTTGGTTTGTGATCTGTGGTGGTCGCTTTGACCACAGCTACCTCTTCTTCAAATGAAGGATAATCCAAATTGATCGCAAACATAAATCGATCGAGCTGTGCTTCTGGTAACGGATAAGTTCCTTCTTGCTCAATAGGGTTTTGAGTAGCCAATACAAAATAAGGCAGTTGCAATGGATACCGTTTACCAGCTACAGTCACGATACGCTCCTGCATCGCTTCGAGTAAGGCCGCCTGTGTCTTAGGTGGTGTTCGATTTATCTCATCGGCCAAAATAATATTGGCAAAAACAGGACCTTTTATAAACTTAAACGTTCTAGATTCATCCAGAATTTCTGACCCGAGTATATCACTTGGCATCAAATCTGGTGTAAACTGAATGCGTTTAAAATCTAACCCTAAAGCTTTGGCTATGGTATTGACCATTAAGGTCTTTGCCAGACCAGGCACACCCACCAATAGCGCATGCCCTCCTGAAAAAACGGAGATAAGAATCTCGTCAATTACGGTTTGTTGACCTACAATAACTTTAGCAATTTCGGTCTTTAGAGCTTGGTGTTTGGCGACTAATTCGTCAATAGCAGCAACGTCAGACATACTTATTTTTTTAACCAATTGTTGACAAAATCGCAGTCGCGATTGTCGCCATTAATTTTAATATAGGTTTCTTTAATCTTTTCTTTTTGCCAATTTTTAATCGCTTCAATTTGTTTTGACTTTAACGCTAGATTTTTGATCTTGACATAATCGGTTTTAAAATCAGCCTTGTGTTCTTCAAATCTGTTGGTTACTGTCATAATCTTAAAACGTGCGTTACCTTTACGATCAGGGTCGTTAAAAACAGGTGTGATTTCGTTGTCTTTGAGATTATTTACTTTGACATAAATGCCAGAGTCTAGATTGGTCAATTCAAAACGGAGGTCTAAGGAGACGGGATTGGTCAAATTACCATCATTAAATTTGGTTTGTTTATCATCAGAGAATTCACGAGCCGCTTCTCCAAAGTCCAACTCACCGTCTTCGATACGTTTTTTGATCAGCTTTAGTTGATCTTTGGCTTCGTATTCGGCTTCTTTGGTCACTTTTGGAATCAATAGAATGTGACGTATATCTAATTTGTCTCCACGTACTTTTTCTACCGTCGCAATATGAAATCCATATTCGGTTTCAAAAGGTTCACTTACCTCGCCTTCCTGAAGCGAGAAAACTACATCTCTAAATTCTTTTACCAATGGCGAGCGTCTGTCTATGGCCATAAAACCACCTTCTCCCCTAGAAGCAACATCATCGGTGTATAAAACGGCTTTGGTCGCAAAACTACTACCGTTTTCTATGATATCTTCTCTAAAAGAATTTAACCTATCGATCACACGTTGACGCTCTTCTTCTGAGGCTTTAGGCTCTATAACTATTTGAGCAATCTCGAGTTCTACCCCAAAAGTAGGTAATTCGTCTTTAGGTATCTTATTAAAGAAAGTACGTACTTCTTCGGGTGTGATTTCTACATTCTCGATAATACGCTCACTCATCAATCGCGCCAACTCATTATTCTTGTTGATCTCAAATAAGTCCGAACGCAAATCGGCTATGCTTTCCTTCTTGTAATACTCAACTACTTTCTCGTCAGATCCTAATACACTTCTAAATCGGTCTATTTGTTGGTCTACATAAGCATTGATTTGTCCCTCCCTTACAATAAGAGAATCCTGAACGGCCTGATGCGTTAACAAATTACTCTCTAATAAGCTCTCCATCATTTGGCATCTGGAGATGTTTTCTACATTCTGACCCTGTTGTTTTAGATCAAAAAGTGTTTTATCTATATCAAACTCTAACACCACGTAGTCTCCCACAACTCCGGCAACACCATCTAGTTTAAAGGGTGTAAAAGGTTTTACCGTGTCCTTGGCCTGCTCCGTTTGCGCGATTTCTGGAAGGGTAGCATCGGCCACCATATCCTGTGCGATCACCGGCATTGTAATAAGTCCTAATAAAAGGTATGTTTTAGTTATAAATTTCAAAATTCTTGTCTTTAATTGCATCTTCCTTTATCTCTTTTTCTAACGTATTGACCAACGCCAATTTGCGTTTGTTTAATATGATTTGTTCTATGGTGGGTCTTACGTACTCTAAGGGCGCAGTTTCATTTCGCGAAAGCGTACCCCTGACAGCGATCAAATATAATCCTAATGAATCGCGTAGTTGTAAGAAATTTGTTTTTTTTAACAATTTGTCGGCATTGGTAGGATCTATCATAGGTATTTTAGATACGACCTGACTGCGTTTTATCCAAGTTGAGTCGTTTAAGAAGTAGCTGTTAAATTGCAAACTCAACGAATCCAAGGCGTATTTATCACTTTCCTTAAAATTGATAAAATGCTCTTTTACCTGAGATAGGTTATTATAATCTTCGGGTAAGTGAATGTAACGCAGTTGTAGGAGTGGTTCGTTTAAATTAAAATTCTTTTTCTCTTGCTCATAAAAAGTAATCGCCTCTTCTTGACTTATGGTACTATCCAAGGATTTGGCGATTAAGGCATCTTTGTATGCCTTCATATACAAATCTTCTTTATACGAACGTACCAAGGTGTTGAAGGACGCTTGATCTTCTTCATTTAAATTTCGCAAAGCCCCTTGATATATCAGTCTTCTAGTGCCCCACTCATTGATATAGGCAACAGCCGCTCTGGCACTGTCTTCTTTGCTATATCCTTCTGGTATAGCCTCAGACAACTCGGTCCTGAGAAGATACTGATCTCCTACACGCGCCACCACATTTTCTGGAGCCTGATTGGTAAACAAAGAGCAGCCACAAAAAAGCAGCAGTAAAAAACCATATGTAAGGCGTTTGACTTGACCCATTATTCTAATTGTGCGGTTAACTTCTTTAGTACTCGCTTTTTGATCGTAATAGACGCCTTATCTCGTAAAGCAGCGATCCACTTTGTCTCTAATGCTTTCTGATAATCGGTAGCTACCAACCCTCTGGCTTCATCTAGGGTTTTGGGTCCTGCAGGTATCATCTCGTGCACCTGATAAACGCTATAGCCATCGCTAGCCATGACTTGGCTAATTCCCAGCGCTAGACGCGCATTTTCTGGTAGGTTTAAATCGGATACAGCAAGTTGTTTTGACGTCGCTAATACATGTACCGTCTCATCGGTATTGATATCTTGTTTTACCTCGTTGGCGTTTTTACCTTTAAGCAGTAAGGCCCTAACTTGTTCGGCTTTTGATTTATCGGAGGCGGTATACACGGTCAAATTATAGCGGTCTGGCCATTGGTATTTGGACTGATTGGCTTGAAAATAACGCTTTAATCCGAGGGTATCCGTCTTGGCTTGATTCCAAATGGTTGACTCCATAAGATCAAAAAGTAATAAGCCTTCTTTATACTCTGTCACTACAGCCGCAAAATCTCGATCTTCCTCTTCCAGATGTTCTAAATGGTAATTAATTACTTCCTTTTTAAAATAGTCTGTCACCTTAGCGCTTATAAAATCACTTACTGTACCGTAAGAAGCCAGTGCTTGTTGCCCACGAGCAATATACAGAGCAATATCCTTATAATAAAATGGTGTATTCTTAATATGAAAGGCCTTGGCAGTCATGGCCGTAGTAGTTGTATCTGGAGTCCAACTGGTCTGGCCCATCTCCAAGCCATTATTATTTTTAAAGAAAGCTATCACCTCGGGCATACGCTTTATTTGATACCTATCCATCAACTGAAAAGCTAGCGAATCATTGATAATTTTGGCGCGCCCATCACGCTTAACTTTACCTTCCAACTCGTATTTCATTTGCTCAAAGTCACCCACTGGATACCTTTTGATCAATTTGGCAATATGCCATCCAAAGGCCGTTTTAAATGGTTGTGTATAGCTTCCCTCTTTTTGGAGATCAAAAACTTTATTTTCAAACACCTGACTACTCAATTGTCCTTTAGAAAATTTGTTGAGCTGCCCTCCATTGCGACCCGACTTTTTGTCGTCACTATAGGTGCGTGCCAAAGTCTTAAAGTCTTCACCCTGTTCTAATAAGGTATAAATTTCTTGAATACGCTTTTCAGGATCTAGGTTTTTATCGCTTTGCTTTAATGCCACCATGATGTGAGCAGCAATCACTTCTCCCTCGCCCTTACGACTAGCGATAGGCTGAAGAATATGGTAGCCAAAACGTGTTTTGAAGGGTTCAGAGACTGCCCCTACAGTGGTGTTATAAGCAGCCGTCTCGAAAGGGTATACCATTTTAAAGGCTTTGAACCAGCCCAATTCACCACCGTTTTGTTGGGCCGAAGGATCTTCGCTATAGCTTCTAGCAACCGATGCAAAATCTTGTCCTGCTTCAATTTTTTGTTTGGCCTCTGTAATTTTCTGGAAGGCTGCAAGGGTGTCTGCTGGGCTAGCATCGCTTGGGATACGCACTAGGATATGCCGTGCATTTACTTCCTTGATCGTGCGATCATACGCTTCTTTAATCAACGCATCAGTGACAGCAATATCGGTCACGTGGTTTTTTGAGAGTTGTTTTCTATACCCTTTTAATTCTTTCTGATAGCTCTCTTTTTGATCCAAACCCTGACGATATGCCTCTTGTATTTTTAATTTGTAATCGATAAACAAATCCAAATAAGCACGTACATCTTTTTGACGCTCATCTTGTACCAAATTGAGGTTTTTTAAATACACTCTTTTAAATGTATCTACTGTGATATCTTCGTCATTTATCGTGAGCAATACATCGGTGTCTTTTTGAGCCAAAGTCGTTGTCGTAAAGAAGACAAAAATGCTTAATAATAAGAGAGGTGCGTAGTTTTTCATAGTCGCGATTAAGGAGTGCAAAAATAGTAAAACTATAGGATGCTACAAGTGTTATTCTAACGCAGCACCCAAAGAAAACGTATGCCGTTGAAAAAGGGAAATGATTTTTGATAGCAACCGTGTTTTATTTAGTAATTTTGCACCCTAAAATTAGGGTATGAGAAGACTTAAACTACTATGGGATTTTAGAGGTCCTGTTGCCAAACAAACAGCCATACATCACGAGATTCATCTCAAAGAATACGCAGCGGCTCAATCGCTAACAAAGCCCATTACAGGAACTCAAGAGCTATCAGAAATGCATACAGTCGCGTTTTTGGTTGTTAATGAGTCTGAAATGCCTGGTGTTCGAGACGCCTTAAAGCCACATAGAGGGCAGCTCTATGAGCAAAATTAGACCCGTGGCATAGATATTGTTTTGGAACTTATATATTTGCAGGCGCAAATGCTAAAATTAAAATATACATACATGAAAAAAATGATGATGAGTGTTGTTGTCCTATTAGTGACAGCCACTTCTTTTGCTCAATCAAAAGTAGGAACTATCGATCCTGATTTTATTCTCGCCAAAATGCCAGAATTGACTGCTGTGCAAACAGCGCTTAAAGAGTACAATCTAGATTTAGAAAAACAACTCAAAACAAAACTAGACACCTACGACACTACGCTAAAAGCGGCCAATGAAAAGTTTGACTCGATGAGTGATGCAGACAAAGTGGCCAAACAAGAAGAACTCGCAGGAATGGAAAATGATATCGCCAAATTTCGTCAAAATGGGACGCAATTAGTTCAGCTTAAGCAAAATGAACTCGTTCAACCTTTGTACAAAAAAATTGGAGAGGCGCTTAATGAGATTGCCAAAGCTCAGGGGTATACACAGGTACTCACTGTAGGAAATAACACCAATCTCGCTTATGTCGATCCTGCTTACGATCTAACGACTGCTGTGATGGAGAAATTGGGCATTAAGCCAGAGTAATAGCTCAGAGCGTTTACAGAGACAAAAAAAGGCAACTACTAGAGTTGCCTTTTTTTTATGCTATTCTATTTCTTATCGAGAATAGCCTTTATATTGGGTTTAAAATAATTGGGGCCCTTTAATACTTTCCCATCTTCGCGATAAATGGGAAGACCATCTTCTCCCAACTTACTCATATTTGAGCGTTGGATCTCTTCAAAAACTTCTTCAATTTTATGTTGCATCCCGTGTTCTATTATCGTTCCGCAAAGGATATAAAGCATATCGCCTAGGGCATCGGCAACTTCTATTAAATCACCGTCATTGGCGGCTTCAAGATACTCTTCGTTTTCTTCTTTCATCAGATGATAACGCAATAAATTACGCTCTTTTGAAAGCGCAGCGGTTGGAGCATTTTTTATTCCCAACCCAAAAGCCGAATGGAAAGCGTGTACGGCAGCTATTTTATTTTTCATAAGGTGATTTATTAGATATGCGCTTTCGCGAAAGCGTGTGAATGACTATTTTTGTAAGGCCTAAAATAACACAAAATGTTTAGTACTGGACAGTGGATATTCGTTGTTTTTTTTATCGTAGCCTTTATCACTTTGCTATTGATAGCCTACCGCAAAGATGCCCGTTTACACAAAAAACAATACAAAGGCTCCAAATGGGTACTTCTCGGATTTCTTGGTTTTGTCGCTATTCTATTTCTTCTCAAAGTTGTGCTTAATCGCTAACAGACTAGGTTAACTCTTTTTACCTCAAGTTTCTCTATTTTATTTACTAGTATAATTTTCATAGATTGAAGACTGTAATATACCCAGTAGTGGGTATTTTGGGCAGGCATTTTTATATGGACCTTGTTTGCTCAAAAGCAAGGCAGTAGCTTTTTATGGCTTTATATCGGTTTTTATCGCTAACCACAGTAGCACAACCCCCTAATTCCAAGTGGTGTTGGGCCGCCTGTGCGCAACAGATGATTCAAGGCTTACAGATAAACTCCAGCATTGGTACTACCCAAGATGAGATCCTGACCTATTATAAAAACCATTATCCGCCGGTTGGTGTAGCCCTCGAAACTTGGACCCCTTCCAAACTTCCTTGTCCAAGTCAAGGACAACCGATGACACAAGAGTGTAATCGAGGCATACATCCAAAACACATCATACCCGTTTTTAGAAAGATGGGGATTGATTGTCACCCACTTAAAAAGATCGCTCAACTCATTGATCTTGAATTTTTAAAAACAACACTTTCTACTACCGATGCCCCCATCATACTCCACAAATATATTAGTGACAGTCATCACATGGTTTTGATTACGGGTTACGGCACAAAAAACAACTGCGAATACCTTTGTCTTAGTGATCCTGTTAGCAAAGAGGATGATCATTTTGTACCGCTGTCTTCATTTTCTATACATCAAGTAGTTGGAGCCTATGTATGTGAGATTGATAAAATTGACGTCACTCAGACCTATTTAAAAGAAGATCGCCTTGATTTTGCCACCCCTGTAGATCTACATTATACATTGACAAAATTGCAACGAGAATATCATATTGACATTCGTATGGTTGAAATGGCAAAAGTGCCCACTTCCTTAATAGTAGACAAATCTATTGATGACCCTCTTGTAGCAGGGCCTTACCTCCTCTCAAATCGCAGTTTAAACGAATTTTTAAGCAGTCCTATTAGTGATGTTATGCTGTGCCCATCAATACCTACCGGAGCCACCTATGCCCATGATATCTTAAAGCGACTTATCCAAGAAATACAATCCAGAGACATTCGCGATGGCACCCTTTATTTTGAATACAACAAATCGCTAGGTATAAGCGTGCTGCATCATCTCTCTAAAGAAAACATAATGAGTCTACCCTTAGAGGCACCTCCAGATGCGTCCATTTCCAGATCATGGCAACCCTTGCATCAATATTTACAAGCGCAAACAAATATTCAACCACTACATTATTTTGATTAATTAAAAACCAACATTATGGCACACGAAAATTTAAAATTTGCATTACAACTCGACAGAAAAGATTGGCAACCTATTATGGGAGCTCAAGACTACGGTACTTTTTATATGGTATACATACGTATTAAAAACTATCAAAAGCAAGAGGAAGATGGAGTAAGTGCTCACACCTACACGGTAGATTTCAAACTTCAAAATTTTACAGGTCCAATTACCATGGGGCTTACCGGTTCACCTTTGCTTTCTTTTGAAGATATTACGCAAACGGTTGATGAAAAATCCCAAACCACGCGCTGGGCAAAAATCAAAATTGATATCGCTCCGTTTACGGTCAATAACGAAATAATTGATTATAAGCTCATTGCTACCGAAGCTTTATCCAAAGGCTCGCCATTGGCTGTGATTTATAACAGACAATTGCCACCAGCTCATATCTATAATCCTAATGATTTGGATAATTCGGTATATTTAAATCCGCACGCCATTCTAAGAGATGGAGATGATTATATGGACATTGCGCTGAGAAAAAACAATAGTGATCAACCATTTACACAGGTAATTGCTGGGCCTCCATTTGGCATTTGTAATCCCAGCCATTCCATAATTATGTAAGACTTTGAAACGACTCTTTTTTACAATTAGCATCTTATTAGTCTCTACCGTTGTTTGTGCGCAGACAACGGTAGAAGATTTTTTTGATGCTATATACTATAGTCGTTATTCTGTGGCTCTTGAACACATTTCTAATGAGACTAATGCAGAGCTAAGGCAAGCGCTTTCTAGTCATCTCAGGCTCTTAAAAACAGGAAAGTGGGAGCCCACACTAGAGGTAGGTAGTGCTGCTGCCCAGGCTAAGATCATTCATTTGATCAATCAAGGCATTTACGCCTATGTTGAGCAAGGTGAAGAGGAACAAGGCTTTGCCTTAATTAGAGAAGCCCTTGAAGATGCCGAACAATTAGGTAATCCCATTTTGGCCGCTGCTTGTACGAGGTATATTTTAGAGATTTACGAACGCTTTCTCATTGTGATCAATGATACCTCTTACAACTACTTTATTGACAAACTAAAACAATATACGCAACCTTCAAATCACAAAATTGCCGATCTCTATCAATACCGCATACAGCAACGATTCTTTTTTAAGGACAGTCTACTCAATATCGCCAATTATAAAGCAGTACAGCCCAAATTAGCCGCCCTAGAAGAACCGCTACTCAAGGTCAAACGTGATTTAACTTATTTTTTACATCATCAACGCTATACTAGGCAATTGGATAGCGCTCAGTATTATTTGGATAGCGCTTCAAAAGCCTTAGACACCACTAAAGGCATTTTTGAAAACGAGCGAAAATTGGCTGTTTTAATAAATCAAGGCTCCTTAGCCATAGAAAAAGGTGAGCTCAAAAAAGGTATTGCCTTTTTAGAACAGGCAGAAAAACAAAACACCAATGATGCTTACCTCTTTCAGTCTCTGGATAAATACACCCAATACCGCTTGTATTTGGGGTATCAGAAACTGGGAGATTCCTTGCAAATGCTCAAAGCGCATAATGCCTATTTGACGGCTTTACAAACTTCTGACCAGGCCAAAAACTTACAGCTCGTCTCCGAATATGAGACCAAATATCAAACCGCCGAAAAAGAAAAGCAAATCCTAGTGAGCGAAGCTCAACGCAAAAAAAATCTCAATCTAGCCATTGGCTTGGGTGGCTCGTTACTCTTGGGGAGCATCATTGCCTTGTTGGTCATTAGAGACATTAAACGCAAACAGCACTTGGCCGAACAAGCCAAAGCCCTTGAAATCCAGAAAACCGAAAAGGTGCTCAAGGAAAAGGAGATTGAAACTATTAATGCTATGGTGGCGGGCCAAGAAAAAGAACGACAACGCCTCGCTGGAGAGCTACATGACAATTTAGGAAGCACCTTGGCTACGGTGCGTATGCAAATTGAAAATCTCGAACGCAATTTGGACAAAGTAGCTCAACCCAAGACTTTATTAGCCAAAACACATCAATTAATTAATGAGGCTTACCAAAAAGTACGCGCCATATCTCATGAGAGAAACGCTGGGGTCATGGCCACAGATGGCTTACTTCCTGCTATTGAGCGACTGGCACAATCTGTTTCGTCTAAAGATGGTTTACAGGTTTCGGTCACGCATTTTGGGCTAGATGGACGCTTACGCAACGATATAGAAATTACTATTTTTAGAATAATTCAAGAATTAATTACCAATATTATCAAGCACGCCCAAGCTACAGAAGCTGGTATCTCGCTTACACAATTTGAAAATGAACTCAATATCCTTATCGAAGACAATGGCAAAGGATTTACGACCGGAAATTTTCAAAAAAACACAGGCATGGGTCTAGGTAGTATTGAAAGACGTGTCGAACATCTCGAAGGGAGTCTCGAGGTCGACTCAAGCCCCGGACGCGGGACCAACATCATAATAGATCTACCCCTATGATTACAGTTGCAATTGGCGAAGACCATCAAGCCGTAATAGATGGCATCAAATTATTACTAGCCTATGAAGAACATATTACTATTGTAGGTACTGCTACCAATGGTCAGGCCCTACTGGAAATTGTCAAAGTAAAACAACCTGCTGTGGTCATTATGGATATAAGAATGCCCAAACTAGACGGCATAGAAGCAACAAGACAGATTAAAAAGCTGTTGCCTCACACAAAAATTATCGCATTTTCTATGTTTGACCAAGAACAAGCGGTTCGGCAAATGCGTGATGCTGGAGCCACGGGTTATGTTCTAAAAAATAGCCCTTTAGCATCTATCTTAAAAGCCATAGAAAGTGTAACAAAGGGAGAAGACTATTACGATGGCGAGCTCGAAGCTTTTATTGAAAAGTCTGCTTTCGCGAAAGCGCAAACCCCCTCCCACTCTGTCTTATCAAAAAGCGAACGTGAAATTCTTAAGCTCATCGCACAAAATAAAACATCTTCTGAGATTGCAGACCTTAGGTTTACAGCGGTCTCGACTGTAGAAAAACATAGGAAGAACATGATGCGCAAACTTGGTCTCGCTGGGAAAGGCGAGTTATTGCGCTATGCCATCGAGCGCAAATACGACTTTTAATGCTCCAGTAAAAATACCCATTTAGGGGTATTTTATGGAGAAGATTGCTCTTGTACATTCGAGCAATGAATACACCAGCAGCGGTCGTACAGCTAATTGACAAAGCCATACGATCAGGACAAAAACTTGACAAAAAAGACCTGCTCGCTATTCTTACAGCGTGCAAGGACCTCTCTTATTCGCCAGAGTTGATCGAACAGCTCAGACAGCTCATTATTGGACACGCGTCTGCCGCAAAGCAGCTGGATATGCTCAGCGATCGCGAACAGCAAATTTTTCATTTTATAGGACTTGGGTATAGCAGCCGTCAAATTGCCAATACCCTTGGTATAACAGAAGCTACCGTAAGCACCCATCGCAAAAACATGATCAGAAAACTAAAGATCTCCGGGACAGGACAACTTCAAAAAACAGCCTTGGCTTGGGTCTATGAACTCAATCCTTAAAATTATACCCAGTAATGGGTATTGTTACCCTATAA
>PAUP01000023.1 GCA_002712765.1 Cytophagaceae bacterium
TCCCGCCGAAATTTTGGCAGAAAATCAAGCCAAATATGCCGAGGCGCGCAGCAATGATAAACACAGACCTGATGGCACTCAATTTAATGATGAAGAGCCCCTTCATGAGCCAGTTATTGAAAAAATAAAAGATATGGTTGCCGAGATGCCACCAGAAGCAGCTCAAATAGATGAGTTAATTGACTCTATAGAGCCAAAGTCGTATCAAAAAAACGATATGTTTGATATAGGTGGGGAGTATGCACAGATGCCCATATTTGACCCTGTAGACACGGCAATAGAGGAAGAAACGCCTAAGAATTTGAACGACAAATTAAAAAGCGGATTAAAGATTGGTCTAAATGACCGTTTGAGCTTTATCAAACATTTGTTTAACGGTAGCACCGAAGACTATAATCGTGTGTTGAGTCAACTCAGTACCTTCCAGACGTCAGATGAGGCTAAGAAATTTGTCCAAACGATGGTAAAGCCCGATTATAACCAATGGGAAGGCAAAGAAGCACAAGAAGAAAAATTTATCAGTATCATCGATGCGAAGTTTGGAGCATAAGCAATGAGTGAACGTGTCAAAAATCTGTCCTCAGAGATTCTATCTGATGCTTGGTACACACTTTATAAATACACTTTTGAATACAAAACCAACGATGGGCAATGGCAAACCCAAACTCGTGAGGCTTATGACAGGGGTAATGGAGCCACTATCTTACTGTATAATGCCGAGACATCTGAGATCCTATTGACCAAGCAGTTTAGACTCCCAACCTATCTCAACAAAAATAAATCGGGATTGCTTATCGAGAGTTGTGCTGGCTTGTTAGACGGTGATCCTCCAGAGGTGTGTATCAAAAAAGAGATTAAAGAAGAGCTAGGATACGAAATTTCGGAGGTCAAAAAGATTTTTGAGTGTTATATGTCTCCAGGTGCGGTAACCGAAATTATTCACTTTTTTGTTGGGAGTTATCGGCCCGATATGCGCGTAAATGAAGGGGGAGGAAGTGATAGTGAGCAGGAAGATATCGAAGTGTTGACCCTTGATTTTGATCAGGCCTATGCTATGATTGCCACAGGTGAAATCAAGGATGCCAAAACCATACTTTTATTGCAATACGCAAAGATTCACGGACTGGTCTAATCATCTTAGGCTTTCCCATTAAATAAAAGTTTATGAAAGTACAGCGTATTATCTATTGGATTGCGACATTAGGTATTTGTAGTATCATTGCGTATTCGGCACAAATGTATATTCGACAAACCGCAATGGTAGCAGGTTTTTTTACCCACCTCAATTATCCAGAATATCTTGTAATGCCGCTAGCTGTTGCCAAAATTTGCGCCATTGCCATGCTGCTATGGCGGGGAGCGCCTTGGTTGACCGAGTGGGCTTATGCAGGACTTTTTTTTGACATTTCCTTAGCGGCAGTGGCTCATTTTCATGCGCAAGAAAGTCTTAGTGTATCCCTTATCGCTCTTATTTTATTAATTCTGTCTTATTTTTTCGGTAAAGAAGTACGACCGATGTACCTTTAATTATGTCAAAATTATTTTTAGTACCTACTCCTATTGGAAATCTTGAAGATATGACCCTACGCGGTATACGAGTATTAAAGGAAGTAGACCTCATACTTGCAGAAGATACGCGCACTAGCGGGAAACTCTTAAAACATTTTGAGATCAAAACTCCTATGCAAAGCCATCATATGCACAATGAGCACCAGACCGTAGCGAGCGTTATTTCCAAATTACAAGGAGGTACCACCATTGCAATCATAAGTGACGCAGGCACACCTGCTATTTCGGACCCTGGATTTTTACTTACTCGTGCCTGTGTACAAGCAGGTATCCCGGTAGACTGTTTGCCTGGCGCTACAGCATTTGTGCCAGCACTTGTCAATAGTGGCTTTCCTAATGATCGTTTTATTTTTGAAGGATTTTTGCCGGTAAAAAAAGGAAGGCAAACACGGTTTTTAAGCTTACAAGAGGAGACACGCACGATGATTTTTTATGAATCGCCGCATAAATTGATAAAAACCCTAGGACATTTTGCGACCTATTTTGGAGCAGATAGGCAGGTTTCTGTGTCTAGAGAGATCACCAAGCTCCACGAAGAAACCATAAGGGGCACCCTTACCGAAGTACTTGATCATTATCGCGCCAAGCCACCAAAGGGAGAAATTGTTATTGTCTTAATGGGAAAATCTTCAAAATAGTTTTAGACCTCACTACACTTAGAATTGATACTGAAGCGCCATGATCAAATTGCGCCCAGGGGCGGCAATACCAGAAGAGTAGGTACGATATCGCTGGTCGGTAATATTGTCCAAATTGACCGTTGCTGTCCATTTTGGCGTGATGCGATATTGGGTGGTTAGATTAAGCGTATACCAATCTGGAGAAAAGGGATTTCCGTTTTGATCTAGGGCATATATCCAAGGTTTTTGTGCCTCAGATGGTGCTAGCTCATTGGCGTCTAGCTGGCCATTGTATTCGGCAAAGGCATCAAATTTCCATTTTCCTTTTTGAAATAAGATATGCGCATTCCCAAAGGTAGGTGCTACATGTCTTACTGGGGCCTCAGACCCATCATCTTCTTCTTGCACGCCCTTGGTAATATTTAATTGTGAGGTGAGCTCCCAGTAATTCAGGAATTTCCAAGACACACCCAGCTCCACACCGTGTATACGAGCGTTACCTGCATTTTGGATGGCTTGGATATTGGTGGGCTCATCTTGATATAAGATGCTGTCTTCTCCATTAAGCGTGTAATCTCGACGCACTAAGGCGTTGTTGAGCAGGGTATAAAAAACAGCACCATCAAAGGTAAATTTATTGTCGAGATGCACCGTAAGTCCAGCATCTGCGTTATAGGCATATTCGGCTTTGAGATCGGGGTTGGGAACTACCAGATTGCCATCACCACTATCAAATACTTTTCCGATATCATCAATATTTGGGGCTCTAAATGCGGTAGACAAATTAGCCTTTAATTGAATCATTCTAGAGGCAGTATAATTAATACCTATGCTTCCAGTAAGATTTCCAAAATCAGAACGTGCTTCTTCGAAAGGAAATTCAAAAAAGGCATTATTACCTCTAAAATTGGTATAGGTATAAATATGATTGTACCGCAGCCCTGTAATTAAGTTAAGCTCTTCATCTACCGAAAATTGACCACTGGCATATACGGCTGCCGATGACCAATTTGAACCATCGGGATAACGCGTATCTGTGGGGGCATAAGATTGATCAAAAATATTGGTGAGTCTACCGTTAGAATTGACGTGGTTAAAAACATATTCGGCGCCGTAAAAAATCTTATTGCGTTTTGTGCCTACATTTTTTGTAAAGTCTATTGCTGCAGATAAGGCATTGACGCGTTCTGTACGCGTTCTTAACTGATCCCGTCTAAACCTGCGATCATTGCGGCTCTCCTCAAAATACTGATAGGCCAAGGTCGTTTGCATACGGTCAAATAGCGATCCGTTACCTTCGTGATTGGCCTGAAAATTGGTCATAAACCACTCTTGAGGCCCATAAAACCACTCTGCCGATCGCAATTGCCCTTGGTCATCTCTTTGCGTAAGGCGGTCGTAGCGATCGTAATCTGAAGTGTTAGAATACAACACATTAAAATTAAAATCCCAAAAGGCATTAGGCACAAAACGAATCTTTTGCATCAGGTGATATGCACTAAATCCAGTACTTACCTGTTTTCTAGGGTTCTCATTTTGTACAACCACATCTTCATTGCCGATCTGAGTTACAAATTCTGGTCTAAGGTAGTCATCAGGGCCAAAGCGACCCATGCGCTGATCGCCGTAATCTGAGTAGCTAGCACTGGTGAGAAATGACCATTGGCGTTTTTTAAAATTGATATCAAAATGAGCTGTCTTTTCGGTATTGGCGGTAGAGAAACGACTTAACGCCATACCTGATACTACAGCTTCTTGGCCTCCAGAGAGTTGTGGTTTTTTGGTGTAAAAATTCATTACACCTCCCACGGCATCGCTTCCGTAAACCACCGATCCTGGCCCCAAAATTACTTCTGTACGGTCAAGTCCTAAGGGGTCAATAGACAATACATTTTGAACATTACCTCCTCTAAAAATAGCCGTGTTAAATCGCACACCGTCCAATGTTATCAAAAGTCTATTGGTCGAAAACCCGCGTATAAGAGGACTACCACCTCCTAGTTGACTTTTTTGTACAAAAACCTGACCACTACTTTCTAATAAATCTGCCGAAGTCTGAGGGTTGGCAAAGGTGATATTTTCTGGGGTGAGTCCAACTACTTTTTGAGGGACATTGCGTCGGCTTTGTGCAAATTTGCTTGCCGAGAGGATGATTTCTCCCAGCATATTTTCTTTCTGTTTTAAAAAGACGGTATACTTAAATGTAGCCAGTTGGGCTTTGGTGTAGGATGCATCCTTGTGCGCCAGCTCTGAGAAGTAGATAGTTTCCGCTTTCGCGAAAGCGGATATATCGGCAACGCCATCAAAATTGGTCACTGTGCTTTTTGAGGTGTCTTTATTAAAAAGAGCCACCCCAACAATGGGTTCTCGAGTATCTACATCTAATACCGTTACTTTCTGTCCAAAAAGAGTAAAGGAGCACAAAAATAATAGGGTTGGTAAAAGCCGCATTTATGAAAAGATTGTATTGAGTACCGCTAACGAGCGCGGTTTTTTAAAACCGTGCAAATGTAGCTCATAATATTGTAAGAGCATGGCTAAAAAATCGGCGCGTTGTTTTTGGTTTAGTTTGACGCTGTGCAAGGCATCAAAATTTGTGCCTAAGAGCTGTTTTAAGGTGTTAATTGTGTCACCATTTCTGCAATAGATACTGTGTTCGTCATCGGCAAAAGTGCCGTCCATAAGATTAAAATAGGACTTGTGTACTAAGCTATCGTCGGGATAAAATCCTAAATGCGCGCTCAAACGCAGTACAAAAAGGAGATGAAAATTGGCCGAAGCTTTGTGATGATCTAACCAGCTTGTGGCAGCGCTCAAATAGGCAAACAATTCGGGATTGGCTTCTTCTTCCTGTATTGCCGATCGCAAAATGTCTGAAAGAAAAAACACGATGGCAGATTTGGTGATTTCTGTGTGAAGACTTTGGTAGGGCGCTATTACTTTTGCCTCCCTAATCGATTCTAAAGTGCCTTTGTCTTTGTGATTGGCCTCGATCTCTAGTTGGGTCAAGGGCTGAAACATCGCTGTTCTAAGCTTGCCTTTTTTGGACTTTAATATATTTCTGAGCAAATAGGTCTTTAGCCCGCTACTCTCGGTAAAGCACTTCACAATTAAATCGGCCTCGCTGTACTTGAGCGAAGAGATCACGATGGCTTTTGTCTTGACTAACATTACCTAATAATAAGCAATTTCCTGATTTGTGTTTCTACCGCATCTGGCCCTGTGACCAATATAAGATAGACCCCTGAGGCGACTTTGTGCCTCCCAAAAGCGGTAGTATCCCAAGTGATGTTACCCGCAACAGCGTTTTCTTCATATACCAAATTACCAACAATGTCGGTAATTTTCACATTAGACCGAGCTGTGAGTCCCTCTATAGTGACCTCTCCACTAAAACTAGGTCTTACGGGATTGGGATATACAATGACATTTTCGAGGTTTTCGGCTGGTGGCGAGCTTCTTCCGTCAAAGGAAACCATACCTCTATTGGTAGCAAAATAGATGCTGCCACTTTGCGGATCTAAGGCCATATCCTGAACATCGTTTGAGGGTAGCGGAGAATTTTCTTCGGTAAAGTGGGCTAGAGTTTCTTGCCCGTTGGGAGAAAAGTAAAATACACCCGAAGAAATAGTAGAAATCCATTTGTTATTAGAACCGTCTACAATAATATCTGTAATGACCTGATCGTTGAGCAACTCTTGGGGTATCCCATCCTGTAATATAATAATTGCGTTTGTCGATATTTGAGGGTTTTCAAAAATACTCGAGGGCGAAAATAATAGTCGCAGCCCACGTCTAGTACCAATCCAAAGTGTCCCACTGCGATCTACGGCCAAGGCGCGTACATCATTTATTGGAAGATTGGCGGCGCCTTCATTACCCGAGATTCTGGCCAGGGCTCCACCATTGGGATTATAGGCTACCAGCCCAGAGTTATCTGTACCTAAATAAAGCACTCCATCGGGGCCAAATGCGATTTCGTCTAGGCCAAAAACACCTTCAAAATCGGGCAAGACCTCTTCTACAGAAATACCTTCAAATTGTCCATTTTGAGATATTCTCACCAGACCGTTTCTCACTCTAGAATTGGTTACCCACAGATTATTTTGATTGTCATAAGTACCTCCATTAATTCGCACCCCTCCATTGGTCACATTCCAACGTTGAAGCGGACTGTTGGTGTCGTCGTATAAAATAGTTGGGATGTTGTCGTTAATTTCGAGCAACCCATCATAGAAAGAGGGAATAAACACCTGAGAGGGATTAAGAGGGTTTATGGCAACATTGGAGAGCTCTCTTGCGCCCAATACCTCGGTAAAGGGGATATTGGTCCACCCGCTATCTACTACAAAATGGCTTACGCCTTTTTCGGTAAGCGGGAAGGGATTATAGGTTAGAGAATAAGCGCCATAAACGGCCCATAATTGGTTAGTGGCGGCTTCAATACTAAAAATATCATTTTCTATAGGTCCATCTGGAAGGAGTTGTCTGAGATTGGCGTTTCCGCTAAGGGTAAAATCGATAACCCCCGAACCACGTGTGCCTATGTATAAATGGTTGTTAAAATAGGTGGTACTGCTATAATCATTTACAAAATCACCTAATGTAGTTATGGTTCGATCTACCTGATCATCTGCATTTCTCAATTCAATAAAAGAACTCAAGGTGACGTTAAGTGCATTGGATGTGCCTCTAAGATCTTGTATTGGCTCATCATAACGCAATAGAATAGGGAAGAAGGTACCGTTGGTAGATTTGCGAAGTCTAAAGAATATCGTACCTACATAAATGGCGTCTTCATAAGTGGTAATAAACAAGGCGGGCTCATTGGATACTTGAGACCAATTGTTAAAATCTATAATGTTTGAATTGCCTACCAAAGCGCGTCGTACACCACCTTGACCAGCTGCAGCATAGATATAATCGCCAAAAATGGTAGTTTGGCCTATGTTGAGCGCTCCACCATTGTCACCTATAAAATAAGAATCATCAAACTCTAGCCTGCCCAAATCAAAAAGTGAAATTCCAAAACCTGTCGATATATAGACAAAGCCATTAAACTCCATAAAGTGATTGATTCTTTTCTGAGTAGGCGGAATCGAAGGCTTATTCAAGATATCTACAACAGTGAGCACATTTTTATTATCTCCTACGACCACGTCAATAAGACCGTTTTCGTATCCTACCAAAAGTGTTTCAAACTCGGCGCTATAATATATAGAGGAAATATCTTCTCCAGAAAGTCCGTTGATGGTTGAACGGGTGGTCAATGAACCGTCTAAGGTCGAATAGATAAATACCGCATTTTCGGAGGCGACATATAGTGCACCATTACCTTCGGTCACATCAACGACTTGGCTATAGGCAAAATACCCTGTCCATTCGTCAGAAAAGTCTTGTCCTACAGCGGTAAAGGGCAGGCATAGTAATAAAAAGGCGATCAAATGTTTCAAATACGTCACTTTGGTAGCTATAACCGTTCAAAAGTACAATTATTGCCTGATTTGTTAAAGGAATTCATCTTGGGTTGCAAGCTGCCTATAAACGCTTTCGCTAAAGCGAACTTGTGAGATTCACGACCGAGGTCTTGACTAAGCAATCTAGCAAACAGAAAACAAAAAAGGACGACCTAAGGCCGTCCTCATATTTATAGTATTGAGTTGGCATTAAACCACTCCTTGAGCTAGCATGGCGTCTGCTACTTTTACAAAGCCAGCCACATTGGCTCCTTTTACATAGTCTACATAACCGTCTTCGTCTTTGCCGTACTTGACACAAGCCTCGTGAATATCTAGCATAATGTTGTGCAATTTATTGTCAACTTCTTGAGCCGTCCAGCTGTACCCTAGACTATTTTGAGACATCTCAAGCCCAGAGGTAGCTACACCACCAGCGTTAGAAGCTTTACCTGGAGAAAATAAGATTTTGGCCTCTTTAAACACTTCAATAGCTTCTGGTGTCGAAGGCATATTAGCACCTTCTCCTACACAGATACAGCCATTGTTAACTAATGTTTTGGCATCATCTTCGGCTAGTTCATTTTGAGTAGCACAAGGCAAAGCAACGTCACATTTGATTCCCCATGGTGTTTCACCTTCGTGAAAAGTGGCATTTGGATATTCTGAAACGTATTCTTTAATACGACCGCGACGCTCATTTTTAAGCGCCATAATAAACTCGAGTTTAGCTTGGTCTATACCATCGGTATCGTGAATAAATCCTCCAGAATCAGACATAGTCACCACTTTGGCACCCAATTCAATAGCCTTTTCAGCAGCATACTGCGCTACATTACCTGATCCAGAAACGACAACAGTCTTCCCTTCCATTTTTTCGTCTCTAGTCTTGAGCATGCTTTGGGCAAAGTAAACATTGCCATAACCTGTAGCTTCTGGACGCATGAGCGAACCGCCGTAAGACAATCCTTTACCCGTTAGCACCCCTGTAAATTCATTGCGTAATTTTTTGTACTGTCCAAACATATACCCAATCTCACGACCTCCTACGCCAATATCTCCAGCAGGAACATCGGTATTTGGGCCAATATGACGAGCCAGCTCTGACATAAAGCTTTGGCAAAAGCGCATCACCTCTGCATCGGTTCTTCCTTTAGGATTAAAATCAGAACCTCCCTTACCACCACCCATAGGTAGGGTAGTCAGACTGTTTTTGAAAACTTGTTCAAACCCTAAAAACTTTAGAATGCTCAAGTTTACAGAAGGGTGGAAGCGAAGACCGCCTTTGTAGGGGCCAATTGCGCTATTAAATTCGACACGATAACCTCTGTTGACGTGTATTTCGCCATTGTCATCGGTCCAGGGCACTCTAAAAGTAATTGTACGCTCTGGTTCAACCATTCGCTCTAACAACTTTTTCCCCTGATATTTTGGATTTTTTTCAATAAAAGGAATTACAGTTTCTGCCACCTCATGTACGGCCTGCATAAATTCAGGCTCGTTTGGGTTGCGGGCTGCGACTTGGTCGACAAAATTTTTAATACTGTCTGACATAACTTTATATGTTGATGGATAATTTAAGTGTGTATTCTGCGTTTATTAATGATGCAAATATAAGTTATCCTAAATTTTGGCTGCCTAAATTTTTCATTTTCGTAAAAATATTGGCCTTTTTTTAAGATATCTTGCTTTTTTGATAGGTGCACAGCACAAAAATTTCGCTGTAAGCCTAGTTTTTATATATTTGCTTCTGTCTCAAACGCTCCTAATCTATGAAAGCCAAACACCTACTATTGGCAATCACTACGTTTTTCTTAGCTCATAATGAGGTAAGTGCACAGCTTGGATTTTCCCATGAAATCGGTGTTATTACTGGTCCTGTGGCGTTTCAATCTGATTTTGGCTTGCGTAATGATTTTGATACTAACAAAGGGAATATCGGTTTTGGAATCGGTATCGTCCACTATTTAAATTTTTCCTACCGGGCAGATTGTAACTGCTATTCTCAGGACACTTATTTTAATGATCACTTTAAGGTGCGTAACGAAATTGATTATCACGTGACCAATTTGAACCATTTTGGTGAGGAGTCAGAAGATAATGATTTTGGCGGTCTGGTATTGCGAATCCATAAAGGAAGAGCCAATGTTTTTGAAATAGGAACACAGCTCGAATATTTCCCGATGAGTATCCGTGATTTTATGGCGGGCTCCTATCGTATCGCTCCTTATTTTAGTTTGGGAGTGCATTTTGTGTCTTTTGATCCAGAGGCCAGTTCTGATCTTGGACCTCTAGGGTCTCCGGCTACCACCTTTGCGCCATTTCTGCAAGGAGAAGGACGTTTTGGAGGTATAGATGATAGTGCTGGATCTACTTGGGCCATTACCTGGAGTACGGGCATACGCTATAAACTAGGTATTTTAAGTGATTTGCTAATCGATGCCAGATGGCATTACTACACCTCAAACTGGGTGGATGGTTTAAATCCTGATGAGCGTTTTTACCCACCTAACCGAGCCAATGATTGGATCTTTTGGTTAAATGTGGGGTATATCTATTACCTTGATTAAAAGACCATAACAGTATAAATAAAAAAGGCTTCCCATATCGGGGAGCCTTTTTAGTTTTTTGATCTAGTCTAAAGCTTGTCTTAAATCATTTATCAAATCTTCTTCATCTTCAATACCTACACTCAATCTAATTAAGGAGTCTTTTACTCCTATTTTTTCTCTTTCGGCCTTGGGGATGGCGGCGTGGGTCATCGTAGCAGGGTGACCCGCCAGCGATTCTACGCCACCTAAACTTTCGGCCAGAGTGAATAGTTTAAGTTTTTTGACTATATCATAGGCTGAAGCAAGGGTATCTTCTTTGGTCGTAAAAGAAATCATACCTCCAAAATCGCTCATTTGTGATTTTGCAATATGGTGATTGGGGTGATCCTCAAAACCTGGCCAGTACACTTTATCTACCTTAGGGTGATCCTTGAGATAGTGCGCAATCGCTTTTCCGTTTTCACAATGTCGTTGCATACGCACGTGAAGGGTTTTTATCCCTCTAAGTGCCAAAAAACTATCTTGAGGCCCGCAAATAGCCCCGCTCGCATTTTGAATAAAATACAATCTATCGGCAAGCGCTTTATCTCTCACCACCAAGCCACCCATAATTAAATCGCTATGCCCGCCTAAGTACTTGGTCGCGCTATGCATTACAATATCGGCTCCGAGATCAAGAGGTTGTTGCAGATAGGGTGTAGCAAAGGTATTGTCTACGGCCAGTAATAAATTGTGATCGTGGGCAATAGCAGCCACCTCCCTAATATCGATGATATTCATCATTGGGTTGGTTGGAGTTTCTATCCAAATCAATTTGGTATTCTCATTGATAAAAGGAATCATGTTTGATATGTTGGCTAGCCCTACAAAATGAAATTTAATACCAAAATCTTCAAATATTTTGGTAAACAAACGATAGGTGCCTCCATATAAATCATTGGTAGTGATCACTTCATCGCCTGGGGAGAGTAGTTTAAGCACTGCATCAATCGCTGCTACACCAGATCCAAATGCCAAACCGTATTCGCCATTCTCTATACTGGCAAACGTATTTTCGAGGGCATGTCTTGTAGGGTTTCCAGAGCGGCCATAGGCGTACTTTAGCGTTTTGCCCGGGCTATTTTGAGCATAGGTTGAGGTTTGATAAATAGGCGGCATGACAGCGCCATATGCTTTGTCTGGATGTTGCTTTCCGTGTATGGTTTTGGTGTTAAATTTCATAATCTCTTATTGGTGCTTTTGATCAAATCAAGTAAACGTTGTAAGTTATGTAAATGTAGCATTCCCATTGCGCATTCTCCAAAATGAGATTACCTTTAGAAAATGATTAACGCTTCCCAAAAGAAGAAATGCCTCTTCTCTTTATCCTATATTGCGCTGTTTTTTACACTGTCTTGTACTAAGGATATCAAGTATGAATTTGATACGGTAGTTATCAATACAACAGATTTTGAGCAATGTGAGTATGAGCAGTGTCCGGAGGTACATATAGAAACCTTAGCACTTCTACAACCTCCTACATTGAAAACTGTTGTAGACACTGCCTTAGCGAGATATTACCACGACCTTCTCACCATACAAGGCCAAGCAGTCCCCTCGCTTCGGCAGGATGTCCAGGCCTATCTCAATAATGCGCAAACGGCCTATCCCGAAGATTCTATTTTATCAGAAACACATGAGCTCGAAATTACGACCCTACCAAGTTTTTACAACAATGACATTTTAAGTCTACAAACCTTTACTTATGAATATGCTGGCGGGGCGCACGGTTATAGCAAATTGTACTATCACCATTTTGATGTAGCGACGGCTTTACCATTGTCGCCTCTCGATCTTATCAAAGATGTTCCGGCTTTTACCGCTTTCGCGAAAGCGTATATTGCCCAAAAAAATGCTCAAAACCAGGCGCAACAAAGCGAATTACCCAAATTTGGAAATCAAAAATTTATCCTCCCTGAGGTAATAGGCTTGACGGGTGAAGGCGTGCACTTGTACTATCAGCTTTTTGAAATCAATGATTTTCAACAACAGCCTGCCGAAGTGATTATTCCCTGGGAGCTCGCTCAAGACTATCTTAGGTTCTAACGATTCGAGACAACGCCATACTATACCCCAGATGCAGCCCTTCGTGAAAATTGTTAAATTCAATGGCCTGTTCTACTGTATCTAGAACACCTCCTGTAGTGCCTAAGGTATAGGATTTGAAGGTCGCAAAGGTATCGTTCTTATAATCTTGCACCAGCTGTTCTAAGGTGCTGTACAATAGCGCTTTTAGGTGGTCTATGGCTTCTAGGGATATCGCCTCTTGTGGCTTTGATCCTTTGCGATAAGCGGCGATTAGATCGGGGTCTAAGGTGATAGTTTGGTCTGAAAGCCCATAGACAAGCAATTGTTGTGTGACAATGCTATGACCAATATTCCAAATAATATTGTTATTAAACCCTTCAGGAACTTTGTTGAGCTGGGCTACAGTATGATTGTTAATGAGTTTTTCTAAGAGTTGTCTGTTTTTAAGACAGATGTCAAAAGCGTACGTCATGCGATAATTTTTTCTAAAAATACAGCAAATAAATACCAAATCACGGTACTTTTGCCCTGTCAATCTACTAAAGCGCTAGGTCCAATGAAAAAAATATATCACTTATCAAGTTGTAACACATGTAGTCGTATCCTTAGCGAGCTTGACCCTAGCGATGAGGTGGTTTTGCAGGATATAAAAACAGCCCCACTTACTTTGGCACAATTAGAGGCCATACGAGACTTGACAGACTCTTACGAATCCCTTTTTAGTAGACGTGCACAGTTGTACCGAAAAAAAGGCCTTGCAGACCAAGTCTTAACCGAGTCCGATTACAAACGACTTCTCTTAGAACATTACACCTTTTTAAAAAGACCTGTGATTATTGTAGACGATAGTGTATTTATCGGAAATAGTAAAAAAGTGGTGGCCGAGGCCAAAAAGGCACTTGCTTCATAAATACTGCTATGAGTAAAAGGCATCTCGCGTTCTTAGCTGCATTTGGTGCTAGCTTTATTTATGGTCTAAATCACACCTTGGCCAAAGACATCATGCCAGTTCATATCAAACCCTTTGGGTTTATTATGCTTAGAGTCTTAGGGGCGGCCTTGCTTTTTTGGATGAGCAGTCTGTTTGTACCCAGAGAAAAAATCGATAAGAAGGATTGGTTGAGAATTGCCTTGTGTGCACTTTTTGGCATGACAGTAAATATGCTTTGTTTTTTTAAGGGGCTGGCATTGTCTACCCCAATAAACAGTAGCGTGGTGATAACCATTTCTCCAGTTATTTTACTGTTGCTCTCTGCCGTATTTCTAAAGGAAAAAATTACCTGGATGAAAGGATTGGGTATAGGTCTTGGGTTTATAGGGGCTATTGTATTAATTCTTTTTGGGGCTCAAGTGCAGGATAATGCACCCAATATTCCTTTGGGAAATGTCTTTTTTCTCATCAATGCCACGGCTTATTCAATATACTTGATTATTGTCAAGCCGCTTACGGCCAAGTACTCTTCTATAACATTAATGAAATGGTTTTTTCTCATAGCCGTTTTTATGAATATGCCCATAGCCTTACCTGAGTTTTTAGAAGTACAATGGACACAGTTGCCGCTTTCGGTCATAGGAGTTATGGTATTTGTGGTAGTAGGTACTACCTATTGTACTTATTTGTTTAATGTATTTGCCCTGCGAGAGTTAAAACCGTCTACCATTGGAGCGTTTATCTATTTACAACCACTCTTGGCCACTTTTATTGCGATATTGCTTGGAGCAGACACCCTCACCGTGGTAAGAGTATTGGCAGCCAGTCTTATCTTTTTAGGCGTCTATCTCAGTACTAGGAAAAAGAAAAACGCCATTGCCTAAACTTGAGCAGTCATATTATCGTTCCTGTAAAGCCATAGATGACCACCTTTGGAAACAATTGGATACAGACCAGGGTTTTTATTTCTCTAGGTCATTTTTAGAGGCTTTTGAAAAGGCCAACACCGCCATAGCGTATACCTACATCATTTTTAAGACAAATAATCGTGTTAAGGGCTTTGCGGTGATTCAGTCTATGAGTGTTAACCTAGAAGCGGCAACGGCAACCTTGCCTATCCCGCAGCGTTTGTTTCGAAGCATTCAATGCTATTTGAGTAGGGCTCGGCGTGAGATTACCCTTTGCGGCAACGTATTTCTAAGTGGTAATTTTGGGGTGCATATAGTAGATGCTCATTTCGCCCCTGAGGTTTATCGGGCATTAGGGCACTTGCTGCCTAATTTAAAAACCCAGAAGAAGGCAAAAGTCTTTTTTTTAAAAGATTTTGATTTACAAAAGCAGCCTTATGTCAGTGTATTGGAACGTCAAAAATTTCATCCTTTTGAGGTGGCACCCAATATGGTGTTAGAGATAAGATGGTCAGATTTTCTAGCCTACAAGAAAGACCTAAAATCAAAATACCGTATAAAAATCAATAAGGCAGATAGTAA
>PAUP01000024.1 GCA_002712765.1 Cytophagaceae bacterium
AGTGCCTACACTATTACTCAACGCAAAGAACGATTCGTTTCTTCACGGCGATTGTTACCCCTACGCCTATGCAAAAAACTCAAAAAAAGTTTTCCTCGAGACTCCAGAACACGGAGGTCATGTAGGTTTTTATAAGGCAGGTGATTTTTATTATAACGAGCTGCGTAGTTTAGAATTTTTTATGGAAAATGGCGCCAAAAAATACTAGGAGTTCCTATCTTTAAATATTGATAAAATGAATGCAATTATGAAATTGAAACTAGTTTTAGCAGCAGTGGCCATGAGCGCCTTATTTGCGAGCTGCGGAGGAGAAAAAAAAGAAGAAAAAAAGGATAAAGTGACCCTGGGTAGTCAAAAACCTGCACCGACCAAAGATGCCAATGCCGTTAATTTGGCGCTGGCTGGTAATGATCAAATGCGGTTTGATAAAGATGAATTTACCGTTCAATCTGGACAAGAGGTTACCCTAACCCTAAGACACGTAGGAAAGATTGATATCGATGTAATGGGGCATAATTTTGTGTTGCTAAAAAAGGGTGTTAATATTCCAGCCTTTTCGGCCAAAGCGGCCGCTGCAGGAAAAAGTAATGACTGGATTCCTGAAGATGATAAAGACGTTATCGTACATTCTAAAATGATAGGTGGGGGTCAAAGCACTTCAATTACCTTTACCGCCCCAGAACCTGGTACTTACGACTTTATTTGTAGTTTTCCTGGACACTCTGGTTTGATGAAGGGTAAGTTTATTGTCAAGTAAATTGCAGCTTCGCTAATCGTTAAAAGTCTTACCCCAAAAAATCATCAGACGCTTTGTAGGCTTCAATGACGCGTTTTTCGCCAGCGATTCCCTGTATAGAATTACCGTGTTCCATACCCAAAACTCCGTCAAAGCCTTTGGCGTGAATGTATTTAAATACATTTTTGTAATTGATTTCTCCTGAAGTAGGTTCATTACGGCCTGGATTGTCTCCAATCTGGAAATAAGCGATCTCATCCCAGCAGCGCTCGATATTAGGAATGAGGTTTCCTTCCTGAATTTGCTGATGGTAAATGTCAAATAAAATTTTACAAGAAGGACTGTTAACCGCCTGACATATTTGATACGCTTGAGGTGATTCTGAAAGAAACAGCCCAGGGTGATTTCTAAAATTTAAGGGTTCTAATACCATGACAAGCCCATGTGGTTCTAAAATAGCCGCGGCTTGTTTTAGGGCTGCGATCACGTTGGCGGTTTGATAGTTCATGTCTTGACGTAGATCTACATGCCCTGGTACAACCGTCATCCACTTAGCCCCAACGCGTTTGGCAACCTCGACAGACTTTTTAATATCATCCAGAAATTCGGCGCGCCACTGCGCTTTGCCACTGGCAAGATTAGGCTCGGTCCAATAGATTTTATGAGCGACAAAAACACCCATAGTCAAGCCTAACGCTCGCATCGTTTGGGCCATAGCTTCTTGTTGTGCTATAGGTCTATTACGCATTTCATTATCTTCAAAAGCGGTAAAACCCTGATCGGCCATAAATTGTAGTTGGGCTAGAGGATCGTCGCCGGCATGGGCTTTAAACATGCCTATATGAGGCGCATATTTTAAATTGAATTGGTGTTTGGGCAGGAGTATAGAAGCGTTATTGGCTGTTTGCGCTTTCGCGAAAGCGTGTCCTAAACCAACAGTTCCAAGACTTAAAAAGGAACCCGCGAGAGCTCCTTTTTGTATAAAATTTCTACGTTTCATAAAGATATATATTACCGTCGCTCTCTGACATCATCGTCAGATTAGGCGTATGACTTTTATAGCGAATACGCTTTGCCACCAGTAGCTTCACTAAGCGGCAAGCACCCTATTTGTTGCCCTGGTATGGGCTCATAGGCCAAGACATTTTCTCCTATTTCTTCTGAGGCTCTCCAGCCCCAAATCGTCATACCGCGG
This sequence comes from Cytophagaceae bacterium, assembly GCA_002712765.1. GTDB lineage: Bacteria > Bacteroidota > Bacteroidia > Flavobacteriales > Flavobacteriaceae > Dokdonia. The sequence goes on from PAUP01000024.1 coordinate 1,932, forward strand.
ATATTGTTTACAATACTATAGGCAGAGGCGTCTGTATCTGGAATTACCGATTTGTCGCGTTGGTAGGCTTGATAAAACTCACCAAGCTTTTCGCGAAAAGCGGCCTCTTCTACCTCACTAGCCTTTAAAAATTTGGCCAACACCTTATCGTAATCTTCTAAAGAACCTTCTTCTAATGGTTTATTCATATTTTTCTGAAACCAACCAGCTAGTCCTGCAAAGCCCAATCTAATTTGTGCCTGATCTTCTTCTGTCACTACTTCATTCCAATAGGAATCTATAAATTCATGGACACCTAAGTCTTTTGCCCCAGGAATCGTCTCATCACTTGGGATGATTAGATCAACCATAGAGCGCAAGGCGTGGCCTTCCTCTTTAGAAAGGAATGCAGGTATAAATTCTGGTTCGTTAGAACAACTCTGTAAAAGACTTAAGATACTCGGGGTGGCTACAAGTGCCGTAGCGCCCAATCCTAGATTTTTTAATACTTGTCTTCTTTTCATCTTATGCTTCTTTTTTGATTTGAGCGGCAGCGTGATTTGCAGCTCTGGCACTAAAGGCCATATAGGTTAATGACGGGTTGACACAACTTGCAGAGGTCATAAATGCACCATCGGTCACATAGACGTTAGGTACAGCATGCAGTTGATTGTTGGCATTACAAACAGAAGTTTTAGGATCTCTTCCCATACGGGCTGTTCCCATTTCGTGAATCCCGTTTCCTGGGGCACTAGGATCATCCATGGTTTGAATATTTGTAAAGCCTGCGTTAGATAACATCTCTTTGGCAGAGGCGATCATATCTTTACGCATTTCCCACTCATTTTCTTTCCACTCGGCATCAAAAGTTACGGTAGGTAAGCCCCATTTGTCGAGTTTGTTATAATCGAGTTCCATTTTGTTTTCATGGTAGGGTAGACACTCTCCAAAGCCCATTAAACTAATGGTCCAGCCTCCTGGTTGTTGTACGGCATTTTTCAAATCCATACCATAACCTGCCTCGGCCACTAAGGCCTGAGTATCGCCACGACCAGCGCCACCTTGATAACCAAAGCCTCGCTTGTAGGTCTTTTGATCGGTATCACCGCCTAAATTTCTAAATCTTGGAATATAAATACCATTAGGACGGCGTCCCTTGTAATATTTGTCTAGATCACCTTCCCACTTTGCAGTGGCTCCAGCTTTAAAGTGATGATCCATCAAATTGTGACCAAGCTCGCCACTATCATTGCCCATTCCGTTAGGGAAGCGTTCACTTTTGGATTGCATCAGTATACTAGCTGTAGCTATTGCAGAAGCACAAAGGAAAACGACTTTTGACTTAAATTCTAGTTTTTCACCTGTTTCGCCATCTATGACTTTTACTCCAGTAGCCTTACCGCTTTCTGGATCGTAAACCACCTCAGACACTATAGAGTGCGGGCGTAAGGTCATATTTCCTGTTCTTTCGGCAGCTGGCAGGGTAGAAGAGTTACTACTAAAATAACCCCCAAACGGACAGCCTCGCATACAGCGATTTCTAAATTGACAGGCCGATCGCCCGTCATACGTCTTATTACCGGTGATATGAGCCACACGCCCAATAGTAAGCACACGGTCTTTGTAGTTTTCGGCAATATTTTTCTTAAGTACCTCTTCGACACAATTTAGTTCCATAGGAGGGCTAAATTGACCATCGGGAAGCGCATCAAGACCTAGTTTTTCGCCACTTACCGATATATATTCTTCGACCTTATCGTACCATGGTGCAATATCTGCATACCTCACAGGCCAGTCTACTGCAATTCCTTCTTTCTTATTGGCCTCAAAATCTGCCTCACACCATCGATAGCTTTGACGTCCCCACATTAGAGATCTTCCTCCTACATGATAGCCGCGTATCCAATCAAAACGTTTCTTCTCATTGTATGGATGGTCAATATCATCTACAAAGAAATGGCCACGCTCGGCAGTATGTACATAACCTGTGCGCGCTTGTTTGAGTTGACGCGCCTTTTTCTCGCGAGGTTGTTGCCCTTTAAATTTCATATCCCAAGGATCCAAATGCATGGTAGGATAATCGTCAATGTGCTTTACCATACGACCACGTTCAAGTATCAGGGTCTTCATTCCATTTTCGCAAAGTTCTTTGGCGGCCCATCCACCACTTATTCCTGAACCAACGACAATAGCGTCGTATAATTCGTTTTCGTTAGCTGTATTCACTGTATATTGTGTTTTTGAAAAATATTTGTGATCGTTAGTACCAAATATATAAATTTTAAGTTGTTTTTTGAGAAATTGCAAAAAAGACTAACTTAGGCAAACCGCAGATTTAACAGTAAATCCCGAGCGAAAACGTTGTAGTACTGCTCTTAAAAATGACCTGCTGATGAAAAAATATATACTTGCAATTATTGTTTGCTTTTTTGTGGCTATTTCATGTAAAAATGAAACGAATAAGTTGGAAGAAGATAAGCCAACAAATACGCAAACAACAACGTCTACCCCAGAAGCCAATGCACAAGAAGATCGGTTTAAATTTTCGCTGGCGCAGTGGTCGTTGCATCAACCTTTTCAAGATGGAAGCTTGGACCCTATGAATTTTGCTCAAATCGCCAAAGACTTAGGTTTTTCTGGGGTCGAATATGTGACCCAACTCTACCCTCAGCTAGCAGGGAAAGAAAATGATCGCGAAACTATTATGCAACTAGCACAATCACTTTTAGACCAAAGTGAACAAGCTGGGGTTGATAATGTACTAATTATGGTAGATCATGCTGGAGAACTTGCCGATCCAGATCCTCTAAAAAGAAAGCAAGCGATACAAAACCACGTTTATTGGTTGGATGCAGCTAAGCTCATGGGAGCCAAGGCGGTTAGGGCCAATTTATTTGGAGAATTAGATCCAGTAAAATGGCACCAATATGCTGTCAATAGCCTAAATGAGTTAGGAGCTTATGGACAAAGTATAGGGGTACATATTATTATCGAAAACCATGGCGGCTGGTCTAGTGACAGTAAAAAACTAGCGGCTGTTTTAACCGAGGTAGATAATCCTAATGTGGGCACGCTGCCTGATTTTGGTAATTTTTGTGTCAAGCGAGAAGGTGGAGAACGGTGGAGTACGCCATGTGTTTTAGAATATGATATGTATGTAGGCACTAAAGAGATGATGCCATTTGCCAAAGGGGTTTCGGCAAAGTCGTATGCTTTTGACGATAACGGCAACGAAACAAAAATAGATTACCCTAGGATGATGCAGATCGTTGCAGACGCTGGATATAAAGGTTATATTGGCGTCGAGTACGAAGGAAATCTAGATGATCCGAAAGAGGGCATTTTATTGACAAAAAAATTACTCGAAAAATCAATTCAACAATTGCGATAAACAACAACTAATGAGATTACTTTATTCAAGCCTATTGGCTTGCACCTTGCTTTTTACTGCCTGTAAATCAGATCCAAAACCAGCCGAAGAAGTCCTACCCGAAAAAAAGGAAATGACTATAAATGAAGATGGCACTTTTTTCAAAATGTCATTGGCACAATGGTCCTTGCACGAACCAATTCTCGCAGGAGAGATGAGCCCTATGGATTTTGCCAAAACGGCCAAAGAATTAGGTTTTGAGGGGATAGAGTATGTAAGCACACTTTACCGCCCCGAGATTAAAAAGTATGCTACCTTAGAAGAGGCTTTTGATCGCATTTTGGTGCCTTTAAAATTAAAAAGCGAACAATACGGGGTCGAAAATTTAATCATCATGGTAGACGACGAAGGTGATTTGGCCTCTTCTGATCCTAAGGAAATAGCTAGAGCCATCGCCAATCACAGTATGTGGATCGATGTTGCCGAATATTTGGGGTGCCATTCTATAAGAGTTAATCTCTTTGGTAATGACAACGACAAAAGAGAGTGGATGTATCGATCTGCCAGAAACTTAGAGCGATTGGCTTTATATGCAAAACAAAAAAATGTCAATATCATCGTCGAAAATCACGGTGGTTTTTCAAGCAATGCCGAAATGTTGGCCAAAGTAATTGCTGATGTAGGTATGAGTAATTGTGGCACCTTACCCGATTTTGGTAACTTTTGTTTAGAGCGCGAAGGAGGAGAGCGATGGGATGCTCCTTGTGTTAAAGATTACGACAAATACAAAGGGGTTGCTCAATTAATGCCACAGGCCAAAGCAGTCTCTGCCAAGTCATATGCCTTTGATGAAAATGGAAATGAAACAACCATCGATTATACCAAGATGTTGGAAATTGTAAAGGACGCAGGTTATGACGGCTATATCGGTGTAGAATATGAAGGCGATCTCGAAGATCCTAAAGAAGGGATTATGGCCACCAAAGAACTACTAATTAAAGCTGCAAACGCAATCAAATAAGCAACCTTATGAAAAGTACGACTAGATTTCAACTGTCATTTATGATGTTCCTCGAATTCTTTATTTGGGGAGGCTGGTTTGTTACCTTAGGAACCTTTTTGGGAAATAATCTCAACGCCGCCGATGGCGAAATCGCAGCTGCCTTCTCTACCCAATCTTGGGGGGCGATAATCGCTCCGTTTATCATTGGGCTTATTGCAGATCGTTATTTTAATGCAGAGAAAATTTTGGCAGTGCTCCATCTTGTTGGTGCCGCCTTAATGTATCTGATGTATCAATCTACCGAATTTGGGGTGTTTTATCCTTATGTGTTGGGGTATATGATTGCCTACATGCCAACCCTAGCCTTGGTCAACTCTGTGGCGTTTAATCAAATGAAAGACCCGTCCAAAGACTTTCCATTAATTCGAGTATGGGGTACAGGAGGTTGGATCATTGCCGGAATTTTAATCAGTTATTTGGGTTGGGATTCAGAACAAGGTGTAGCCGATGGTTTATTGGCCAACACCTTTTTAATGGTCGCTATTGCCTCTGGTATTTTAGGACTTTTTAGTTTTACGCTGCCTGCTACTCCGCCTAGCGCGAAAGGAGAAAAAGTAAGTCTTGCTGATATTTTAGGATTGGAAGCCTTGGGTCTTTTAAAAGATCGCAATTTTTTGGTCTTCTTTTTATCTTCGGTACTCATTTGTATTCCTCTAGCCTTTTATTATACCAATTTGAGTCCTTTTCTAACCGAATCTGGTGTCGAAAATTCTACAGCATGGGCTGCTTTAGGCCAAGGCTCTGAGATTGTGTTTATGCTGTTATTACCCCTATTTTTTAAACGGTTTGGATTTAAGAAAACCATACTCGTCGGGATGCTGGCATGGGCGATAAGGTATGTTTTATTTGCTTATGGTAATGCAGGAGATTTGTTCTTCTTGGTCATTACAGGTATTGCACTTCACGGGATTTGTTATGATTTCTTTTTTGTATCAGGTCAAATCTATACCGATAGCAAAGCTGGGCCCAAAATTAAAAGTGCCGCACAAGGATTAATCACCTTGGCTACTTATGGTGTAGGGATGCTCATTGGGTTTTATATCACAGGAAAGATTACAGATCAAAACCTACTCACCGAAGGGCATGATTGGAATTCGGTATGGATCTTTCCAGCTGTTTTTGCCTTGGTGGTTTTTGTCATTTTTGCCGTCCTCTTTAAAAAGGAGAAAATTGAATACAAAGAATAAATTAAAAGATAATCTGATATTTTGCTATGAGTAATAAGATAAGATGGGGCGTACTTGGGGGAGGAGACGACAGTTTAATTGGAGTACTTCACCGGGTTGCCGCCAGTATGTTTGATGCCTACCAATTAGTGGGCGGAGCCTTTAACGTAGAGAAGGATAAGAGTATTGCTTTCGCGAAAGCAATAGGCATCCCAACCCATAGAGTCTACGCCGATATTGAAGACTTAATCGCACATGAAACAGCTATGGATCCAGAAGAGCGGATGCAGGTAGTCTCTGTGCTCACACCCAATTTTCTGCATTTTTCTATGGCCAAAAAGCTCATGATGGCTGGTTTACACGTGATCTGTGAAAAGCCAATGACTATGACGCTTGAAGAGGCTCTAGAATTACAACAAATTCAAAAGGAAAAAGGTGTCATTTTTGGGTTGACTCACACCTATACTGGCTACCCAATGGTCCGTCAAATGCGAGAAATGATAGCCGGTGGTACAGTGGGGAAAATACAAAAAGTAGATGCCCAATATTATCAAGGGTGGATCAATCAACTCATACACGACAAGACACAACGCAATACAACTTGGCGCTTAGATCCTGAAAAATCGGGTATAAGTTGTTGTCTGGGAGACATTGGGGTACACGCCTATCAAATGATCGAATTTGTGACTGGATTAGAAGTGCAAAAAGTCTTGGCCGATTTAAATCATTTATACCCCGACAATGCGATGGATATAGATGCCACGGTTTTATTGCGATTGGATGATTACTGTAAAGGCGTTTTGCGATCAAGCCAAATAGCCACCGGAGAAGAAAACAATTTGTCTATTGCAGTTTACGGCGATAAGGCGAGTTTGAAATGGGAGCAGGAAAACCCAAATTACCTCTACTTATTGGAAGAAGGAAGCCCGATGCGTGTCTTAAAACCCGGTCATGCTTACAATAGTGCGGTTTCTTTAGACGGGACCAAACTGCCTCCAGGTCATCCAGAAGGAATTTTTGATGCTATGGGTAATATCTATAAAGGTGTTGCCAAGGCCATACGTGGGCAAGACTACCACAAGGCCGAATTTCCTGGAATGACAGATGGCGTGAGAGGCATGAACTTTATTGAAAAGGCGGTGCACTCTCATGATCAAGGCAACATATGGATAGCGCTAAACGCGCCAAACTAAAACAAACGATTTATGAAAACGATAAAAGGTCCAGCGGTTTTTTTAGCTCAATTTATGGACGACAAAGCCCCATTCAATACTTTGGATGGCCTCTGCCAATGGGCATCCGATCTTGGCTATAAAGGCATTCAAATCCCAACCTGGGAGACGCGTCTTATCGATTTAGAAAAAGCAGGCGAAAGCAAAACCTATTGTGACGAGTTAAAAGGAAAAGTCAATAGTTATGGTTTGGAAATTACCGAATTATCCACCCACCTACAAGGACAATTGGTGGCGGTACATCCAGCCTATGATTTGATGTTTGACAATTTTGCCCCAGACCATTGCAAAAACAATCCCAAAAAAAGAACCCAGTGGGCGCGACAACAATTGATAAGCGCTGCCAGAGCGAGTAATCACCTTGGTCTTACCGTATCGGCCACTTTTAGTGGGGCCTTGTTGTGGCATACTATGCACCCATGGCCTCAACGCCCTGCCGGTCTTGTAGAATTAGGATTTAAGGAGCTTGCCGATAGATGGCTGCCATTGCTCAATGAATATGATGCGCAAGGTGTTGATTTGGCATATGAAATACATCCAGGCGAAGATTTGCATGATGGTGTTACTTTCGAACGCTTCTTAGAAGCGACAAACAATCATAAACGAGTGAATATTCTCTATGACCCAAGTCATTTTGTCTTACAACAATTGGATTATATCGCTTATATTGATCACTATCACTCATTTATTAAAGCCTTTCACGTAAAGGATTCTGAATTTAAACCAGATGGAAAACGCGGTAGTTTTGGAGGGTATAGTGATTGGCAAGATAGAGCTGGGCGTTATAGATCTCCAGGTGATGGCCAAATAGATTTTAAGACTATTTTTACAAAATTAACCGAGTACGGTTGTGATGTTTGGGCCGTGATGGAGTGGGAGTGTTGTGTCAAAAGCCCAGAACAAGGTGCGCGTGAAGGGGCTCCGTTTATCTCCCAGCATATTATTGAGGCTACCCAAAAACGCTTTGACGATTTTGCAGGTGCCGATATCGATCAAGACTTATTAAAAAAGATTTTAGGACTATAATATTAAAAATAAGATGAAAAAATTAGGACTTATTGCAGCGCTGGCATTTGTACTTGTAGCATGCCAGGAAACCAAAAAAGAATCGGCCACGACCGCTGAGGTTGATACAGCCGAAACTCAAAAAGAACAAACTACATCCTCAGATAATCAGGAGTGGGAGATTCTCTTTGACGGGAGCAACCTCGATAATTTTAGAGGATACCTCGCCGATGAGATGTACCCAGAGTGGACTATTGATGGTGATGCTATGATGTTTACCCCTTCAGAAGAAGGTGGTAGGAATATCATTACCAAAGACACCTATACCAATTTTGTCCTATCCTTAGAATGGAAGATTTCTGAGGGAGGCAATTCAGGAATTTTTTACGGAGTTAAAGAAGATCCAAAATACAAAGAAGCGTATCAAACAGGACCAGAAATTCAGGTCTTAGACGATGCCAAACACCCCGATGCCAACCGCGGCGGCAAAACCCATAGAGCTGGCGCTTTATACGACATGATTGCTCCCAAAGACGGTGTTGCCAACCCTGCAGGATCTTGGAATAAGGTGGTGCTAACGATCAATCACGATAACAATAAAGGCACTGTTGTGATGAATGATGTAGAGATGTACAGCTTCCCAACACATGGCACCAAATGGGAACAGATGATCGCCAATTCAAAATTTGATGGATGGGAAGGTTTTGGCGCTTATAAGACAGGACATATTGGGCTTCAAGATCATAGCGACAAGGTGTGGTACAGAAATATTAAGATTAAGAGATTGGATTAATTGTGTCGCAATCTGACTATATGTTGGACATTGTCATCATTTTTGATGGTTTTTTACTTCTGGCTATTTCCTATTACTACAAGATAAAACCGCCTAAAAAGATCAATGAATTTTACGGATTTAGAACCCGCAGAACAATGGCCAATCAAGACATATGGGATACAGCAAATACCCGTAACGCTAAAGATTTGGTGTCCTACAGCTGGGTCCTGCTCATCTCTGGTCTTGTAACTTGGATATTTCAGATTCCTTATGCCATTTTTATTCACTTTACGGTCATGATCCTTGGACTCGCTGTGGCTATTTACAGCACGATCAATTACCTCGATAAGCACTTTGATCAAAACGGTAATAGAAAATAGCCTATCCTATCAAAATACGTTAATATACACCACGCTTTCGCGAAACCGAGCCTGCGAGGTTCACGACCAACAGGAGAGCGTAGCGATAAACCGAGCCTGTGAGGTTCATGACCTCAGAGAGCGCAGCGATAAACCGAGCCTGCGACGTTCACGACCTCAGGGAGCGCAGCGATAAATCAAAGGTGTCAGGTTTATCTCGAACGCGACCATCTAGTGATGGCCCAAATTTAGAAATGTGAAGCCTGATCTTTTATCGAATATGTATCTTTGCAACTATGATAAAATCGATGACTGGTTTTGGGAAAAGTGTGATACAACTTCCCGGTAAAAAAATTACAATTGAAATAAAATCTCTCAACAGTAAGAATCTGGATCTTAATGCTAGAATTCCTTCTGCCTATAGAGAGAAAGAACTCGATATGCGTAACCTTGTGGCCAAATCTTTGGTGCGAGGTAAAATTGATCTTGGTTTGTACCTTGAGAGTACAGGAGAAGAAACCAATACCAAAGTAAATACCGAGGTAGTGACTGCCTACATGCAACAGCTCAATGCGGTAACATCAGAAGATATCCCTGATGCCGAATTGCTTAAAATGGCTGTTAGATTGCCAGATGCGCTAAAAACAGAACGTGAAGAACTCGATGAGGATGAGTATCAAAGTATTCTTAAAAATTTAAAAGCTGCTTTAAAAGAAATCAACACCTATCGTGCAGACGAGGGCGCCTCGCTCAAAACCGAATTTGAATTGCGTATTTCAAATCTCGAGGGCTTATTGCAAGAAGTACTCGTATTAGATAAAGATCGCTTAGCCGATGTTAAAGTGCGTTTGGAAAAGGCAGTTGCCGATCTCAAAGTACAACTCGATGAGAATCGTTTTGAACAGGAGCTAGTCTACTATCTTGAAAAATACGATATCACCGAAGAAAAAGTACGTCTCAAAAATCATCTCGATTACTTTACAGAGGCTTTAGACTCTGATGACTCTAATGGCAAAAAATTAGGGTTTATTGCCCAAGAAATTGGAAGGGAAATTAATACCATTGGATCTAAATCTAATTATGCCCCTATGCAGCAACTTGTGGTCCAGATGAAAGATGAACTAGAGAAGATTAAAGAACAAGTCTTAAACGTACTCTAATGGCTGATAGTAATCAATTAACTCACCATGGCAAGCTTATTGTTTTTTCGGCGCCATCTGGAAGTGGAAAAACAACTATTGTAAGACATTTATTAGCCCAAGAACAATTTAATTTGGAGTTTAGTATCTCTGCAACAAGTCGAGCTCCCAGAGGCGAAGAGGTACATGGTAAGGACTATTATTTTATGAGTCTCGACACCTTCAAACAGCATATAAAGGACGAAGACTTTTTAGAATGGGAAGAAGTCTACAGAGATAATTTCTACGGCACCTTAAAAGAGGAAGTGCAACGTATCTGGGCGATGGGCAAACACGTAATTTTTGATATAGATGTTGTAGGAGGATTGCGGATCAAGAAAAAATTTCCAGAGCGCACTCTGGCCGTTTTTGTCAAACCGCCAAGTGTAGACGAATTAAAAATTAGACTTAAAAAAAGAAAGACAGAAAGTAAAGAGAAGATCAATATGCGTATTGCCAAAGCCTCTGTCGAGCTGGCAACTGCTCCTCAATTTGATCATATAATACTCAATGATGATCTGTCAAAAGCACTGGCCGAGGCAGACAGCTTGGTTTCTGATTTTATAAGAAAACCATTGTCTAGAGACGAAGAAGAGTAAAGCAAACAGTAAGCCAATAGCTAACTATGAAAATTGGATTGTACTTTGGGACTTTCAACCCTATCCATGTGGGGCACCTCATTATTGCCAATCATATGGCCGAGCACAGTGATCTGGATAAAATATGGATGGTCATCACGCCTCACAATCCTTTTAAAAAGAAAAAGAGCTTACTCGATAATCACCATAGATATCAAATAGTACAGCGGGCTTTAGAGGATTACGATAAAATCGAGCCTAGTACTATAGAATTTGATTTGCCTCAGCCCAATTATACAGTAAATACCTTGGCGCATCTTACAGAGAAATATCCAGAGTATGAGTTTTGTCTTATCATGGGTGAAGATAACCTCAAAAGCTTGCATCGCTGGAAAAACTATGAGACTATTCTAGAATACCATCAGATATATGTATATCCTCGTATTTCTGAGGGAACAATGGCGCCCCGATTTAAAGACCATCAGTCTATTCATATAGTTGATGCACCTATCGTAGAGATCTCTGCTACAGCAATTAGAAAAGGTATTGCTTCGGGTAAAAATATACGCCCTTTATTACCGGAAAATGTATTTGAATACATAGACGAAATGAATTTCTATCGGTAAATGCGGGATTATAAACACGAGGCTCCTTATACTAAACAACTTGGATACTTGGCCTTGTTGTGCCTATTGCTTTGGGCTGTAGAACAGCTTTTAATTTGGTTAAGCGCGCACACCCAACATCACATATCAAAACTGTTATTGTATACCTCTTTTGGGGCCGCTATTGTTTTTACGAGTGTTCTGGCCATGTTTGCTTATAAAGCATCTTCAGAAAAAGCAGGTAAAAAAAGAACTATTGGTGTAGTATTGACTGCGGTAGTTGTACTACTTGCGTTATGGAGTGTTGCTAGCAAGTTGTAATAAAAAAGCCCTTGCAATTGCAAGGGCTTTAAAGGTGTTTTATTAACGACCAGTATCCTGATCGCCTGGATCATCTGTTGACCCATCGTCGCCACCAGGGCAATCGCTAAGGTTAGCACTTACATACATCGCCCAGCTATTTCCTGGAAAGTCTAGACCCTCGGCCCAAGCTGTTTCATTGCCTGAGGCAGAAGAGACTTCGGCGTGGGCGGCAAAACAATAGTTATCGTCAAAATCTGAAGCGTCAATGATATAAGTCACCTCATGTGTTCCACTTGGGTGGGTATCGTTGTATTCGAAGTGTCCAATCTGAGGATTACCCCCTCCGTTAGTAGGAATAGGGTCATCGGCACAACTACCAATACTCAAGTGAGTCACACCAATAGTCCACTCTGGAGTGGTGCTATAGGTAATACTCAAATAGGTCCCATCAAATGTCACATCCACAGTTCCTGCGGTCATATTTTGACCTGCGATAAGCGCTGAAGACTCACAGCTTTGGTCTGAGGTTGCGCTGCGTTGAAAGGTGGTCAGTTTACTCGAAGTGTTTGATTTGACTTCAATAAGTTGATTTTCAGTATCAAATGATGTAGCTGCTTCGTCCACAGTACAACTACCCAATAGCAGGCAAACCGACGCAATAGTTGAAGTAATGACTTTTTTCATAATCTTAGTGTATTTGGGGGTTAGAATGACTAAGATAGATAACTTCGTTAAAGTGTCAAAAATTATCTATGAAATGCGTTAAATTTTAACTATTGAGTAGTAAATCTTACATTTCATCGATATTTAACCAGTTTATTCGTCTATATGCGGTATGCGCAATACCTGTCCTGGATAAATTTTATCGGGATCTTTAAGCATCGGCTTATTGGCCTCAAAAATAACAGGGTATTTCATAGCATCACCATACATCTTTTTGGCAATCTTTGATAGATAATCACCTTTCTCGACGGTATAAAACCGAGCTTCAGGCTCTTTATTCTCTACGTCCATCTGGTCGTCAACGCTTGCAATACCAGCAGTATTCCCTACAACCAAAATAATCTTTTCTTTGGTGGCTTGATTTAATGCTTTACCCGTTATGGTAGCTACATCACCACTAATGCTAATATGCAAATTGTCAATCTCAAGACCGAGATCACCAATGGTCTCCGACAAATTAGCTGCTGCGGCTTTATTGGCAGCTTCAATTTCTGCTTTTCGTTCAGCAGCTGCTTCTGCCGCTTCTTCTTCATCGGTTTTGCCTATTCCAAAAACTTTGGCACCGGCGTTTTTAATAAATGAAAATAATCCCATAATGTGTTTTAATTTGTTAGTGTTAGATCTGAATTAGAAAGTTACAAAATTCTCGCTGCAATTTAAATGCAATTACAAAAAGAAACCGCCCATACTAATTAACACTAGATGAGCGGTTTCCAACTAAATAACCAACCAAAAAATCTTTAGGGCGACAACCTTGGTTGCAGTTGTCTTCATATTAGTTTAGGGCTTTGAGCTTTTTCGCTTTAAGCGCCTTAATTTTTGCTTTTGTAACACTAGTTTTTTCTCTCAACTTAGGCATGACACTCTTGCCGTCTTGACTTGTTCTGTACTGTATGTATCCTTTACCTCTAAAGAGATAGGTCGTACCCGTACTCACTTGAAAGAGTTCTATGGTGTTATCATCTATAACGGTCAATTCGAAGAATTCATTGTCTGGAAAATTGTAATCTAATGTTAAAGTTTTTAGGTAAAATTCTCCAGGAACATCATCGATATCATAAATGCCATCATAATCCCATAATATATTATCAATAGGTGTGCCATTTACATCTTCAGAGCTTCTAAAATTGCCAGATAGTCCAGCAGGTAGAAACTGTAAAAAGTTTTCATTGTCAAAAGGATTGATGTCTCCTTCATCACTAGTGGCGATCTTTTCCCATGCCACAAACTCCTGCAAAAAGTAGTGGATGTTATCATAGAAAACACGATCGTAATCAAAAGTGCTTCTTTGGTATCCCACTAATATATAACTTGATCGCGTAGGGGGATGGTATAATTCAATCTCGTTTGCCGAGAGTGTGCGTACGTCAAAACTATAACTGCCATCTATATCATGGCTCACATCGAGTTCGTAATTAAAGGTGTCGTAAAATCCAACATCTATTCCAAAACCACCACCGTTTTGTCCAATACCAGAGAGGTTATTGTTTGCAAATACATTTCCATTTCTAAAAGAGAGTGTAAAGGCTTTTTGAACAAAAGGGACTATAGTACTTCCAGAAGAGCGATTGATATCTACATACCATAATTCATAATCGGTTAATACTTCATTAAGGGTAATAACTGGTACATCAATAACATCGTCTTCAACAATAACTTCTGTGTAGCACGATGTAAAAAGGCTAGCTATTACTACTACTAGGGTAAGGTTTTTTAGCGTCTTCATAATCG
>PAUP01000025.1 GCA_002712765.1 Cytophagaceae bacterium
CGGCAAAGAACATCTCTCGATCTTCTAGAAGCACTGCCAATCGTAAACCTTCGACGAGAAGTAACCGTAAGGCTACTGCTAGAACTTCGACCAAGAGAACTTCAAAGGCATCTTCTACGAGAAGTACTAGAACAAATAATACAAGAGCATCACGCCCTTCTTCATCACGTAATAGTGCCGTAAGAAGCGCAAGATCATCAAACCGAGGCAGTGCTGGCAGGTCAGCAAAGACCAATAGAGCACGTCGCGGATAAGAAATAGATTTTTGGTTGGTTAGTTTGAAACTCCCTAGATGCAATGGCACTAGGGAGTTTCTTTTTATATCGCCTTGGCGGCAAAAGTAGCATGTACATTTTTTGGTATATTAGATGCATCAAACCATACCAATGAAAAATATATTCGCATACCTATCTATAGTCTTTCTACTTATCGGATGTCAAGAAGAAACTACTACTACAAAAGATGCTACTATGACCGAAACAGCGCTTATTGCTAAGGCAAAGGATATTCACAAACGTGTGATGACTGTCGATACACATTGTGATATCAATGTGAGAAACTTTACAGATACAATTAATTACACACAACGGTTATCATCACAGGTCAATCTGCCAAAAATGATCGAAGGCGGCCTAGATGTACCTTGGTTTATCGTATATACTGGTCAAGATTCCCTTACAGATAAAGGTTTCGCGAAAGCGTATGCCAATGCCATGTCAAAATTTGAGGCCATTCACAAATTATGTGAAGAAATTGCCCCAGACCAAATACAGCTTGCCACCACTTCTGAGCAGGCCAAAGCCATATGGCGTTCTGGTAAAAAAGTGGCAATGATTGGTATAGAAAACGGCTACCCTGTAGGTAACGACATATCAAATATTAAAACATTTTATGATTTGGGTGGCCGCTATATGTCTTTAGCACATAATGGTCACAGTCAATTAAGCGACAGTAATACAGGCGAAAAGGACAATCAATGGCTACATAATGGATTGAGCGAATTAGGCAAACAAGCCGTAGCCGAAATGAATAGGTTGGGAATGATGATTGATGTGTCTCACCCTAGTAAAGAAGCCATGCGACAAATGATTGCCTTGACCAAAGCGCCAATAATTGCTTCTCACTCTTCGGCTAGAGCCTTATGTGATCACAGCAGAAATTTGGATGATGAACAATTACAATGGATTAAAGAAAATGGCGGGGTTGTTCAAACTGTGGCATTTAGAAGTTATCTCAATACAGCCAAAAATGATAAACGCAGCGCCTTTGAAACCGAAGTGGCCAAGAATATTGCAGACTCTATGAATGTAGAATGGCTCGAACGTAAACAAATTATGGCCTTAGCTCCAGAGGAGCGAGAGGTTTATTTTGACTTTTACCAAGAGATGATAGGTCTACGGGATAAAAAAATGGCTAGCATGCAAGGAGTACCTCCGGCGGTAGACGTAGCAGATTTTGTAGATCATATCGATTATATGGTAAACAAAATTGGATTAGAACACGTGGGTATTAGTTCTGATTTTGATGGTGGTGGTGGTATCGAAGGCTGGAGTGACGCTTCTCAGACTCTAAATGTGACTATAGAATTGGTAAGACGAGGCTATACTGAGGAGGAAATTGCTGCCCTATGGAGTGGTAATTTGTTTAGAGTCTTAGACCAAGTTCAGGAAATTGCCCAAACACTTACTTCGTGACATTAAGAAAACGTGATGCCATTAGTCATTCAACTTGGAATAAGGTAGCTCAATGCTATGCCGATAAGTTTATGCCGCTTGGCTTGTATAATGAAACATATGACGCTTTTATCGCTGCCATAGCTTCAAAAGACAACCCTAAGCTTTTGGAAGTAGGTTGTGGGCCCGGCAATGGCACAAAATACCTGTTCGAGCAGCTTCCCAATCTTGATATTACAGGTATTGATATAGCCGAAAATATGCTTGCGCTTGCGCGAAAATCTAACCCGAGTGCTACCTTCTTAAAAGTTGATGGGCGTGACATAGGAGACTTCCCTACTACTTTTGACGGAATTTTTTGTGGTTTTTTCATTCCTTATATCTCTAGCGAAGAATTGCCAAAATTTTTGAGTGATGCCTACCACCTACTTGAACCCAAGGGTATACTCTATCTCAGTTTTGTGGCTGGAGATCAAGATCAATCTGGGTATATTACAAATGCTAACGGAGACCAAATGTATTTTAATTATCACAAAAAAAATACGGTCTTAAACTTACTTGATCAACAAGGTTATGCACTGCTCTTAAATAAGGAATTATCCTATACGAACGATTCCAATCCACCCAGTCTTCACACGATCTTACTTGTGCAAAAAAGGAATACCACCATCTAAAACGCCTTTGCGTTTAAAAGCTCAAGCTACATTTTTAATACATCAGAAGATTTTAAAACACTGACTAATAGTGTTTTATGATTTTGGCACGCTCCTTGGTTTATACAAGACCAATCGCACACCGATCGTCGGTAACGTGAATCACCTTTAATACTTTTAATTATGAAAAAGCTATTAGTACTTGCGGTCCTGTTTCTAGTAGGAACATCCGCTCAGGCAAACCAAGTGAATGATCTCGCTCACGGAAAAAAGAAAGGGATACGTTACAACCAAACTCAGGCTGTTACTTTTGTACAAAAAGGAATTCAATTCTTTGTGTATACCAATGGAGAATTTGATTTTCGAGTGGTAGGTAACAATGCATATGGCCGCAGAAATGCCCGTCATTTTAACAGTCCTGGAACCGCCTTTGGTGTGACTTTCCCAAATCGAAATAATCGTTTGGTTCGATATGATTATTGGGGAAATATCAATAAAGTAGGTCGAAATTTTATTTTGTACAATCGTAGAAATATGGTAAATCAAATTGGCAACATAAGTTTGCGTTACCGTAAAGGGCGATTAGTAAAAGTAGGAAATATGTCCCTCTTTTATAATCGCAGAGGCCATATTATTGATGTACAAGGCCGCATCCATATGCATCGCAACAATCGATTTTATGCAGGCCTTACAAGCACTCCACATTGGGATGGCACCTTAGATAATTGGGGCCGTCGCGATATAATTCAAGAGAAGAGAAAGATTAAAAATCGCAGAAACAGCAAAAATACATTTGATTAAATTTTGATTGTTAGTTAGTTTGAAAATCCCATTTCTATTAGAGAAATGGGATTTTTTATGTGCGCTTAAGAATAGATTTTATGGCAACATTAATGTCTTCTGAGATATTTAAACTATAAATGGTAGGAATAAATAGTATGGTAATAGCTGTAGATTTAAGCAACATATTGATGATAGGGTGAAATCCAAATTCGAAGAAATAAAAGAGTAGCAAAAAGCAAAAAGCAATACCTAGCATTCCAGCAGTTTTTACGGAAATAGGTGACATTTTAAATTTCCAGTATACGATTGCTATCTTACTCACACTGTATAAAACACTGGCCATAAAGGTAGCTATAGCCGCTCCCTTGATACCATAACGAGGTATAAAATACATATTGAGACCTATGGCTACTAAGACAAGAATAACACCTAGAAATAGCACTAGCCTATAGTAATCACTATTGTACAATATGGCATTATTTATACCTAAGATATTATCTAAAACTCGAGCAAATCCAATCAAAATAACGACGTATATACCCGTGGCATACGTAGGATCAATAAGTTGGTAAAGACTTTGCAGGTTGGTCACTATAAGCAGAAACAAAAAGCTAGAAATAACCAATAGACTTATGGAACTCTTTTTATATAAAATGGCAATTTCTGAGTAATTTTTCTCATTGAGTAGTTGTGCGACCATAGGATAAGTAATTTGGTGCATGGCTCGCACAGGTATAGCGATTACTGTGGCGATATAAATGGCCACATTATAATAGGCGATATTTTCTACCAGTTTGTATTTACCAATCATAAATTTATCTAGATCTAGCAGTAAAGTAGCCACAGAACCTGCTATAATAATGAGACTGGTATATTTTAAAATAGCCCCAAATCTAGACGGTAACCAATAGTCCTTGCCTCTAGGTGAGGTACTCCACACTATTTTGGGCATGTGCAGGTAATAGGCATAGCCTTTCATTATTAGCATGCGTAATACGTAAACTCCAACCAAGGCTTTGAGAAAAAAAGCTATGGTAATGAGCTCTGTACCTAATAAAACTAGTAAACACATGGTTGCCAACCGATGAAAAACTTCTTTCATCAGGTTTCCAAAACTAGATTTCAAATGTACTTTTGACCAAGCAAAAAAGACTTCAAAATAGGCAATTGATACAGCTATGATAAATATATACCAGAAATAGTCTCCAAAACTTTCATTCTTAGAAGAAATAAATACGACAATCTGCTTTTGAAAAACCACACTCAACAACGTGGCGGGTACTATAATAAATAATGGGAGAAACAACATCCAAAGTAAAAACTTGTCTCGAGCTTCCCCTTGAAAAGACGAATAAAATTTGATGATAGTGTTTTGAACCCCAAAAGATAAAAATGGCATTAAAATCATAGCCGTCGACAATAAAAAGCCAACTAATCCATAATAGGCGTCACTCATAAAATTGACATAGAGAAACAAGGTATTAAAGGCTCCAATTCCAAAACCAAGGAAGGTAGAGAGCACATTTTTTGCTGATTGTTTAAACACAATACCCATTTACATCTTCTCTTTTATTAATCGCGCTAAGCTTTTGGTCAATGATTTGCGATGATATTGCTCGGGGGCCTTCAGCGCTAACACTTCTCCTTTTTGAAAGTCTTCAAACGCTTTTAAAATGAAATTTTTTATTGGTTCTAATTGATCGTACGTAAAAAACCGTCCACCATTTGTTTCGTTGAGGATTTGTTCTACATCGGCGTCTTTGGGGCCTACTGCCAATATAGGCCTTTGAGCTGCAAGATATTCAAATATTTTTCCTGGAATTATTTCTTTGGTAATAGCAGCATCGATTTCTATTAGTAATAATAGGGTTGCCTTGTGTTGAAGTTGTCGAGCCTTCTGGTGCGCTACATATCCCACAATCTCTAAGTAATCTTCTAGCCCTAAACGTTTAATACTTTCAATAACCTGTGGGCTAACTTTTCCAACCAATTGCAATTTAAAAATTGCTTTAAAGGCGGGGTTCTCTGCAACTAAACTAGCCATTGCTTTCCACAGCATTTCAGGGTTACGCTGGGCCAATAGCGACCCAATATGTGCGATAGTAAATGATCCTGAAGTACTTTTTTCTACATTAATAGCACTATCAAAGCCATTAGTAATTACGGTAATTGGTTTGGAAGTAAGCTGCTTAAAATTTTTCTTGGTACCTGGGCTAGTTACTATAACATCATCGGCGGTATTGAGAACTATCTTTTCGAGTCGCTTATGTTTTTGCTTTGTCTTTTTAGTCATCCTTAGTTTATCGTGATATCCAATGGTGGTCCAAGGATCTCTAAAGTCTGCAATCCATCTAAGAGGCAAACTCTTTTTTAAACCCAGACCTATAAGATGGATACTATGCGGAGGCCCAGTAGTGATTACCGTATCAATTTGATGGTCAGAGATATATGCTTTTAAAAATTTAATAGATGGTTTCACCCATAATACGCGCGCATCTGGTACAAAAAAATTACCTCTTGCGTAAAGCAACGCTTTTTGAAAGAGGTTTTGTTTGGATGCATCAGGAATAATACCAGCGCTTATCGTCTTTGTTTGCTTTCGCGAAAGCGCACTTGCCCAGCCATAAGGTTCTACTATGGGCGTTTTTATTACGGTCATCGTCTTAGGAACCTCGGCTTCTAAGGCATTGTCGATAATTGGGTAATGCGCATTTTTAGGTACATACACCAATGGTGTGATATCAAAATCAGGTAAATACTTGGCAAATTTTAACCAACGCTGCACACCAGGACCACCTGCGGGAGGCCAATAATAAGCGATGATAAGCACTTTTTTTGCCATAATGCGCTGTGGCTTAGTCTGAAATTTGATCTGAAGAAGCCTTTTGTTTAAAGGTATACCAAAGACCACCTAAACCTAAAAGAAAAACAAGAATGCTGCTAGTGAGGGTGATCATACTACCGGTCTGAACCACTTGAGGCTCAAATACAAATTCAATAGTATGCTCTCCTTGAGGTATAGCAATACCTCTTAGCATATAATTCACAGGATAAATTGTTGTAGGTGTACCGTCTATGGTTGCCTTCCATCCCTCTTTATAATAGGCTTCAGAAAAAACAGCAAAGCCATTTTTTGCATTCTTTGCGGTATAACGCAGCTTGTTAGGCGCAAAGGAAGTAATCTCAATACTCGATAAACTGTCTTTGCCTATGCTCATCATATCAAGCTCGCTTTCAAAGGGTTGGCGCAGTATCGCCGTTTGCTTAGTGTCTATTGTTCGTAAGGCCTCATAGGCCGCAGTATGATCTGGAACAAATTTCAACTCATCTACAAACCATGCTGGACCATTGGCAAAATTGTTAGTTTGCAAAACGGCCTCGCCCTCTTCATTGTTTAAGAGATATTTGACATTTAGCATATTGATAATCCCCACATTACCTTGATACACCTGCTCCATGATGTCATCAATACGACGTGGATAAACCGCAGAGTATCCGTTGAGCGTATTGAAGAAATAGGCCGTATGGGGGTTGTTAAATCCTCTGTACAAATCGAGTACTCTAAAATAGGACGTGTCTTCCATTATTTTTTTATCGATTGCGGTAGGCTCAAAATTTTTGGCATAGGCACGTTGGGTAATAAAATTGTCTTCATTAACACTTTGCCTGTCTACAGCGACCAAATCAATTAAAATAACGAATGCTACAAGTGCAATAGTTGTGTTCTGTTTAATTTTTTGTTGAAGGGTAAGCCATAAAACACCCGAAATAACTACAATAAAGAGTAACGAACGCAAACTATCCTCTTTCATAATGGTAATACGATCTTCTTTGATAGCATTCAATATTTCTGGCTGCTTGATCGCCATGGCGGCCTCCCCTGCCGATCTAAAATTAAATAACCCGCCTCCAAATAGATAAAAAATCAAGCATAAACCGCCAAGAATACCTGCAGCTATATACAATTTTTTGATCTTCTTTTTTTGATCAATGCTATCGTTAAAAAATTGATGCAGCCCAACTACCGCTGCTATAGGAATCAATAACTCCAAGATAACTTGGATACTCGAGACCGCTCTAAACTTATTGTACAGTGGTATGTATTCTACAAAAAATCGAGTGAGACCATCTAGATTCTTACCCCAACTCAAAGCGAGAGACACCACCATCCCTCCTATAAGCCACCATCTCAACCGGCCATTGATAAAAAACAAACCCAATAAAGCCAGCAGGACTACACTCACCCCTAAATAAGGTGGCGCCTCAACAAATGGTTGATCACCCCAGTATAAGCGAGTAGTTTGGGCGTAGTATTTGGCCTCGGCTGGTGGTACTCCAAGGGTTAAAAGTTCTTTGTAGAAGGCAGAGTCTTCGCCTAAATCCCAAGCTACACCTAATCCCATTAATTTGGGCACTAATAAATTGAGTGATTCTAATTTACCGTAACTATAAGCGGTAATATATTCGTAATCTAAACCAGATGTGGTTTCTGAAGTGTTTGTTGCTTCAGGATCTTTAAGTAATTGTTCTCCTCTGATACTGGTTTCGGCATATTCGGCCGTGGCGAGTAGCGTGGTTGCATTCATAGCTAGCCCAAGTAAAACAGCTACTACCAAAATACCAACAGATTTTAAATAATGCGGTAGAATACCTTTTCTTATAGCATCAATCAAATAGGCTACCCCCAAGACTGCGACCAAAATACCTAGATAATAAGTCATCTGGTAGTGATTGGCCTGAATCTCTAACCCCATGGCCACTGCGGTTAATAAAAACCCCCACAAATAGCGTTTTTGAAAAACCAATAAAATTCCAGCCAATACCAGTGGGAAATACCCAATAGCATGTGCTTTAGAATTATGTCCTACACCTATTATGATAATGAGATAGGCTGAAAATCCAAACGCCAAGGCACCTACAACACCTAATTTCCAAGGAACTCGCATCACAAGCATTAATATGTAAAAGCTCAAGAGATAGAGAAATAAATAATCGGCAGGTCGCGGCAAGAATCGAATACCTCTATCCAATAAGTCCATGTAGTCATGGGGGAATTTGGCCCCCATTTGATAGGTTGGCATCCCCCCAAAAGCGCCATTTGTCCAATAAGTTTCGGTTCCTGTCTCTGCTCTAAATTGGGTATGCTGTTGTGCCATACTCTGATATAATTTTATATCATTTTGATACAACATTTTGCCTGATAAAACAGGATTAAAATATAATAGAGAAATGGCGACAAAACCAATTATAACTGCCAGATGCGGTAGCAAGCGCTTCAAGGTAGGATGCATAAATTCCAATTAGAGGATGTCTTACAAAATAACGGAAAAATCAATCAATGACCTAGTCCTATACCGAAAGCCTTTTTATCAAGAATTTACAAGCCTTTTACATAGCGGCTAATTGCAGCAAACAATGGTGATACAAGGCGCTGACACGTATATTATCCTTATATTTGCATTACAAAAGCAAATCTATAACCATGACAAATATACCCAGTGTAGATCTCGCCGATTTTATTAGCGGTGATCCGGATAGAAAAGCAAAGTTTGTTCAAGAAATTGGTAAGGCTTACGAAGAAATAGGCTTTGTCGCTTTAAAAAATCACTTTTTGGACGAAGAGCTGGTAGAAGAATTATACAGCGAAGTAAAGTCCTTTTTTGCCTTGCCTTTAGAGACCAAAGAAAAATACGAAATTGAAGGTGGGGGTGGTCAACGCGGCTATATTTCGTTTGGGAAAGAACACGCCAAGGGTAAAAAAGAAGGCGATCTCAAAGAGTTTTGGCATTTTGGTCAAGAACCAACCGCCGATGCCAACCTTAAAGAAGACTATCCGGATAATGTGGTAGTCTCAGAATTGCCCAATTTTAATAAAACAGGAATGCAGGCCTATAGAATGTTGGAAAAAACAGGGATCTATGTATTGCGTGCTTTGGCCTTATACATCGGTTTAGACGAATTTTATTTTGACCACTGGGCCAGTAATGGCAATAGTATCCTACGTCCTATTCACTACCCTCCTATCACCCAAGAGCCCAAAGGTGCTGTACGTGCAGGAGCCCACGGTGATATCAATCTGATCACGCTGCTCATGGGAGCCTCGGCGGGGGGCTTACAAGTTTTGCGTATGGATGGCGAGTGGATTGATGCCATACCTAATGAAGACGAATTGGTTATAAATGTTGGAGACATGCTAGAGAGACATACCAATAACAAATTGCGTTCTACCATTCATCGCGTGGTCAACCCTCCAAAAGATCAATGGGACACCCCTAGGTATTCTATTCCCTTTTTTATGCATCCAAGAAGTGATATGAAATTAAATTGTCTAGAAGAATGTATAGATGATCAGCATCCAAAAGCTTTTGCAGATATCACCGCTGGTCAATTTTTACACCAACGGCTCGTTGAAATAGGTCTTCTTAAAGAATAACTGTATTATGGATCTCAAAGACCAATTAAAAAATCTCTTTCCCGAACACGTCCCGACAGAAGAGGATACTCCTGCAGAAAAGGGAAGTAACTTATGGTTACAGGACGATCCGCTTTTGTGCAAATATGAAAAGCGGAAAGGCAAACCTATAACTATAATCGAAGGGTATACCGGAGCTGATAGTGATTTCAAGCAATTGACAAAAGAATTAAAAAAACGATTGTCTGTAGGTGGTAGCTATAAAAATGATCGTATTATCATACAAGGCGATTATCGCGATACTATCATGACCTTTTTAAAAGAAAAAGGATTTAAGGTCAAACGAGTTGGAGGATAATCAGCCTAAAAACATATTGCATATTACCAATGGCGACTCGCTCAATCAACGTTTGCGCACCTTAGAGATACAAGGTGATTTTGCGGTTTGGAGAGAAATGTTATGTGAAGGACCAACCCATAGCGATATAGGTTCTGACTCATTTATTGAATTGCGAAAACAATTTTTGGCCCAATCCTATGAGATTGATACTTCGTATTACAATAAAAAGTTTATTCAAGAATTAGATAAAATTGCTAAAGCTGTAGCGCATGAACAGGTTTATCTTTGGTTTGAATTTGATTTATTTTGCCATATTAATATGCTGGCTGCCATTAGCTATTTAAACCAGATTCAATTTAGAGGCGAACTATTTTTGGTTTGCAGTGGCAAGGTGGCTGGGCATGAACAGCTAAAAGGATTGTCCGAGCTCAATGACGAGCTCCTTCTCCAACATTTCCATCAAGCCATCAAACTCACTACAAAGGATCGCGCACTGGCCAACCAACTCTGGATACGCTATTGTAGCAAAGATCACCAATTGTGGGATCCCAGTGTAGCCCAAGACAGTTCTTTTCCCTATTTGGCGGCTTGCATAGCTGCACATATACAACGTTTCCCTTCTATTCTGAATGGACTAAATGCCTTAGAAAAGCAACTCTTAATGCTTATTCAAACATATCAAATTAGCTCAGATAAACAATTTTGTGGCTATGGTCTTAGCTACCAAGGATACTACGGTTACGGAGACCTACAAATTAATCGTATCATACAAAAGCTATCATTATATTATGAAGTAAAAGATGAAATGTATACTTTGACCACTTTAGGAACACAACTCATCAATAACGAAGCCTCGGTGGCTAGTGATAGTATAGCCAATGTTATCTATGGTGGGGCTCCAAAATGGTCTTTTTACTTTAACCCTAACACCAATCTTCTACAAACACAAGCCTAATGAGTATTCAAGATTCAGAACTGATTTTAAATCCTGATGGCAGTATCTATCACTTGCATTTAAAACCTCAGGATATTGCCACCACTATTATAACCGTGGGTGATCCGGCTCGTGTAGATGCTGTAGCAGCTTATTTTGACGAGGTTCGTTTTACCACCCAAAAAAGAGAATTTAAGACTACCACAGGCTTTTATAAGGGGCTGGAAATCAGTGTGATATCTACAGGAATAGGTACCGACAATATCGATATTGTTCTCAATGAACTTGACGCACTTGTCAATGTAGATCTTAAAACGAGAACCGTTTTACCTACCCATACTGCCTTAGACATAGTGCGTATTGGTACCAGTGGCGCCATACAAACCGATATTGCAGTAGATACCTTCGTACTTAGCCAAATGGCTATAGGTCTGGACGCATTACTCCATTTTTACCAAAGTGAGCACATACAGCACAAAACCTTACAACAAGATTTTGTTTCTCATATGGATTGGGCAATGGTCAAAAGTGAGCCCTATATCGTAGGCTGTGATTACGCTTTCGCGAAAGCGTTTACTGACCCAAAAATGATTTTAGGCTGTACAGCAACCAACATTGGTTTTTACGGGCCTCAGGGGCGTCAATTACGACTGCAAGTGTCTGACCAAAACATGAATGACAAACTTCAAGATTTTAAGCTAAAGCTAGCTAGTGATACTAGCTCATCAGATAAAAGCACACTAAGGATTACTAACCTAGAAATGGAGACTGCTGGCATTTATGGGCTGGCTAAACTTTTAGGGCATAGGGCTGTGTCGCTTAATGTGATATTAGCCAATAGAGTACACAAAACCTTTAGTAGTGACCCCAAAGCGGCGATAGACCAATTAATTGGTTTTGCATTAGATCGGTTAGTAACGCATAGCGAGCAATAAGCACGACAAAAAAGCACACAAATATGCAGAAAATTAGAATTGGAGGCGTACCCGAGCATTTTAATCTACCTTGGCATTTGGCTATGGAAGATGGGCTTTTTGAGGATATAGGTATTGACCTGGAATGGATTGATTTTCCAGACGGTACGGGTGCTATGAATCGGGCCTTGCGAAACAAAGAAATTGATTTGGCTGTGATCCTCACTGGAGGGGTAATAAAAGATATTGCCCACGGTAATCCTTCCAAAATATTACAACTTTTTGTCTCCTCTCCCTTGCTATGGGGCGTTCATGTAGCCTCCGATAGTCCTTTTGATAATATTGATCAATTACAACACGCCAAAGCTGCAATAAGTCGTTATGGCTCTGGCTCTCATGTGATGGCCTATGTTCAGGCAAAGCAACGAGGCTGGGATACCACAGCCCTTCGTTTTGAGGAGGTGCAAACCTTAGACAATGCGGTAGCGGCACTCACCGAAGGAAAGGCCGATTATTTTATGTGGGAGCACTTTACCACCAAGCCTATCGTAGATGCAGGAATTTTTAGAAGACTGGGCGACTTCCCAACACCCTGGAGTTGTTTTGTCATCGCCGGGCGTGAAGCATTTATCGCTACGCATTCACAGCCCATCAGCGACTTACTTCAAGTCATTAATACAGTTACTTCAGATTTTAAGCAAATTCCATCTATAGATAGAACCCTCGCCCATCGCTACGAACAACAACTACCTGACATTCAAAAATGGCTAGAGCTTACGAGCTGGTCACAACAACAAATAACCGCAGAGGAGATCAGTCTCGTACAGGCCAGATTGCTAGACTTACAGATGATTGACACGGTGTTGGATGTATCCGAATACATCAAAAAATAACCAATTCATAAATTTTTCTTAATATTGAACGCAACCCTTTGTAGATGTTTGCATCTACAGAGTAGAATTTTAAATGGTTTCGCCGATGATCACCTTTGCTATTGTTATTGCCGTTCTACTATGTATCAACTTTTTGTTGTTGCACTTTAGCTGTAATAAAAGCACCGAATCTGAACCCGGAGAAGAATAACATACCAGTTTTACGATACAAAATGGCGCTGAAGCTTAATTCAAATTTTCGGCGTCATTTTTTTTTTGATTACCTAAGCGTCCTGCTGTATTTACCACACTATAGGTGATGCCCCCATAGCTACCAATAGTTCATTTGTCTTGCTAAAATGCCTATTGCCAAACCAATAGCCCCTATTCGCACTCAATGGGGATGGATGTCCTGAGGTGAGGATATGATGTTTTGAGGTGTCGATGCTTTTTCCTTTTTTCTGAGCAAAACCACCCCATAATAAGAAGATGACGCCTTGACGCCTACGCGAAATTTGTTCGATGACTTTATCTGTAAATTGCTCCCATCCTTTTTTTTGATGCGATCCAGCCTGCCCTTCTCTCACCGATAATGTAGCATTTAATAAAAGAACCCCTTGTTGGGCCCACGACCTTAAATTACCCGATATGGGAATGGCTTGATCGAGATCTGTGGCTAACTCTTTAAAAATATTGGCCAATGAAGGTGGGAATTTGACGCCATCTTCAACCGAAAAACACATCCCGTTAGCCTGGCCATGCCCGTGATACGGATCCTGACCAATGATGACAACTTTGACCTTGTCAAAAGGGCATTCATTAAAAGCTTCGAATAGTTGATCTGGAGCGGGAAAACAGCGATGATCACGATATTCTTGAGATAAGAATTGCATCAACCGATAAAAATAAGCTTGTTCTAATTCTTGGGCCAAGACCGCCTGCCAGCTAGGATGAATATTCAGCTTCATTGTCGTATTTTTGTATACCAAAGCTATGAAAAATTGGAGGAGTAATTTGGCCTTCCTAAATTTCGCGTAAGCGAACTATTTATGATTAAAATTCACGAAAAGACCTTAAATGATTTAGAGTTTCCTACAATCTGTGCACAAATTGCAGAGCGCTGTGTCACCGAACTTGGAAAATCAAAAGCCGCAGCGATCACGCCATATAGCAGTAAGAAGGCAGTGCGTTTTGGATTGTCGCAAACCCATGAATACCTCTCTTCAAAATTGCATGAAACGGTTATCCCAAATCACGGTTTTGACAGCGTAGACCGCGAGCTACAATTGTTGGAGATTGAAGAGAGTGTACTTGAAATAGGCAGCTTTAAAAAGCTCGCAAGTCTTTCTGAGACCGTCAATATTCACCTTAAATTTTTTGCCAAATATCAAGAGCGCTATCCCAGTTTATACGCTACAGTGCGTCCTACCGAGCATACGACTTTTATTGTAGAGGCCGTTCAAAAAGTGATCGATCGCTATGGCGAATTGCGTGATGACGCTTCGCCCCTCTTACAACAAACACGTCGATCTATCAATCAGGTTAAGGGGCGTATCAATTCAAGTTTTGCGAGTGCTTTAGGTCAATACCAAGGGTATGGTTACTTAGACGATATACGCGAATCTGTGGTAGAAAATGTACGAGTACTTGCCGTGACAGCCATGCATAGACGTAAAGTGAAAGGTTCTATAATGGGTAGTTCAAAAACCGGAAGTATCGTTTACATACAACCCGAGGCTACTATGCAGGCACAACGGGAGTTAAACAATTTGATATTTGAAGAATCTGAAGAGATCAAACGCATCCTAAAGAAACTCACCAATGATCTGCGCCCTTTTACTAGCCTATTTTCTGAGTATCAAGAAGTACTTAGTACTATAGACGTCATCGCTGCCAAATCTAAGCACGCCGATCTCATCGAAGGCCTACTTCCCAAAATCTCAGAAACTCAAGAGCTGTATTTAAAAGATGCCTATCACCCATTGTTGTTATTGAGCAACAATAAGAAAAAACTCAAAACCTATCCACAGGATATCACTCTCGACAAAAATCACCGCATAATTGTCATTTCGGGTCCCAATGCAGGTGGTAAAAGTATTACCCTCAAAACAGTTGGGCTACTGCAACTCATGCTGCAGAGCGGGATGTTAATCCCTGTACATGAATATTCAAGAATGTGCTTGTTTGATAAGGTACTCACCGATATTGGTGATAATCAAAGTATCGAGAACCACTTGAGCACTTACAGCTACCGCTTAAAAAACATGAATTACTTTCTCAAAAAATGTGATGACAGCACCTTATTTCTCATAGATGAGTTCGGGACAGGGTCTGACCCAGAATTAGGCGGAGCGTTGGCAGAAACCTTTTTGGAAGTTTTTCATGAGCGAGAGAGTTTTGGTATTATTACTACCCATTATGCCAACTTAAAAATGATGGCCAACGAAACACCAGAAATTGTCAATGCCAATATGCTTTTTGATGGAAAGACCTTACAACCACTATTTAAGTTGCACATGGGAGAGGCGGGTAGTTCGTTTACCTTTGAGGTGGCCCAAAAAAATGGTATCCCCTATTCGTTAATAAACAGATCTAAAAAGAAAGTCGAGCGCGGCAAAATTCGTTTTGATAAAAGTATTGCCAACTTACAAAAAGAGCGCTCTAAATTGGCCAAAACGACTTCTACCCTCAAAGAGAAGGAACAAAAAGCCTCAAAGCAAGAAGAACAATTACGAGACATCAATGCCAAGATTCAGCAAAAATTACAAAGCTATCAAGAGCTTTACGACAGTAATCAGCGCCTGATCTATTTGGGCCAAAAGTTGGATACTATAAGCGAAAAATTTTATCACAATAAGAAAAAACGAGAACTGATTGCCGAATTGATGAAAGTGGTACAGGTCGAAAATGCCAAACGCAAAAAACAATCGGCCAAACAAGCCAAAGCTGAAAAAGCTGAGAAAATAGCCATCAAAAAGGAAGCCGAAAAACACGTAAAGGTCATTAGGCAAAAAAAGAAAGCCGCCAAAGAGAAAGCCCCGGAGGTCGTTGCTCCAAAACCCATATTAAAAATTGGTGATAGCGTGCGTATGAGCGACGGAAAAGCGGTAGGTTCTATCGATCAAATCGAAAAAGGAAAAGCTACCGTAAATTATGGTGTATTTACCACCAAAGTGGCTGTAGAACAATTAGAGTTAGTACCAACCAAAAAAGGAAAGAAAAAGTAAGATAAAAATACTGTGAAACAATAGTATCGCGATATGATACAGCACAAAAATGGGCAATGAAGGAAACAACAGAAAAAAAAATAATACTCTTTGACGGCGTATGTAATTTGTGCAATGGCGCCGTCCTCTTTGTCATCAAAAGAGACCCTGATGACGTATTTCGTTTTGCGGCCTTACAAAGTAACAAAGGACAAGCATTGGCCCAGCAGTACGGTATTGACACCGCCAAGGTTGATTCTATCATTCTCATTGAAAATGGCAAGAGTTACACAAAATCATCGGCCGCTTTGCGTATAGCCAAACATTTAAAAAGTGGATATCGCTTTTTGAGCATGTTTCTTGTCATACCCGCTGTCATTAGAAATTGGGTATATGACTTTATTGCCAAAAATAGATATAGTTGGTATGGTAAGAAAGATCAATGTATGATCCCTACGCCTGCGCTTCAAAGTAAATTTCTTTAAAACTACTTATAGGTGTCCAGAACATATTTGGCGCTTTCCTTCCAATCTGGTCCTAGTGGTTGATAATCATAATAAGCATCAGGAAGACTCAAGTCTTCAAGAGCGACTTCTTGTTTTAAAACAAGCCCGATAAATTCTTCTTTTGTGGCCGTTTTAGTCTCTTCCATATCTTGAATTTCTTCTGTAGAAGCCCCATCCTGCTCATAACTATATACAAAGGCGTAATACTGTTTGCCGTCTTGCGAAAACTCACCTTGATAACGCATTTGTGTAGGGTAGCTGTCATCATAACCTATGGTATTATAAAGGCTTACCTCTGCGATGTTTTTAGGATCTAAGTATTGAGAAGGTATCATTTGGGAATAATCTGCATCGACAAGGGCAACCATAGCTTCAAAACGATAGTATTTGGATTTTAGAAAGTCTTGTACCGCAATAGTGTCTATACTAGTAGCGTATTTGATGTAATACTCAAAAGCACCAATACTGGAAAAATTCTGATCGCCTCGTTCTTGAAAAAGTCTTTTGACCAAGGATAAAGTACGGCTATCATCGATTGCTAATGTGTCTAAAACATCGAGGTGATAGTACAAATTTTCTACACCTGTGGTGGGACTACCTAAATTAACAGTTTCTAAGGCGCGTAAAGCATCTTGCTGAAAATAGGCAGTCAGTTTTGCCTTGTTCTCTTGTAAATATGGAAGCGTATAAATAGAATCAGATGAAAGCTGTCGCGAAAAGTAAGCGAGTACCCTATCTCTAAAGGCTTCATTTTCATAAACCTTTAACAGCGATCTGCCATATTGATCAATGGTTAAAACACTATCTATATCACTACTTAATATCGCGTAATTACGGTCGTCATTCCTTTGTGGTGGATGCTGTTCTAATAATTCCATATAGGTGCGTATCGCAGGCTTGCTCCCGTTTTCTTCTAAGGCTTCAAAAGTCATGATGCGCTCATTATTTGTAGTTGATTTTTTGAGATAGTGTTTCTTTAATACCGGTACCGCCTTTTCCGTATTCAAAAGTCCTAAACTGTATATCAACAAACTTTTAGCCCCCCAATAGGACTGGTCTTCGGGTAACGACATCTTCAGGCCTTTTTC
Source organism: Cytophagaceae bacterium (assembly GCA_002712765.1). GTDB lineage: Bacteria > Bacteroidota > Bacteroidia > Flavobacteriales > Flavobacteriaceae > Dokdonia. The sequence goes on from PAUP01000025.1 coordinate 17,382, forward strand.
GAGTAGTGCAAGATCTTTCAATTCAAAATCATAATAATCTAGCGCCCCTACTGCCTCATTAAATACCGTAGTGTCTTTTGACGACAATGCCTTTATGATTTCTTTAGATTTTGATGCCGTTATAGAAAAAGAATTGTTTTTCTTTATCACCATACTCTCAAAAATTTGGTTGACCCTATCGCTCTCTAATTCATCCTTTGACTGGTAGGTGCTCATCGACAATAATTTATCTCCCGCAAGTACTAATCGAAAACGCTGCACAACAGGTGTTTTGTCATTTTTTATATATACCTCACGTCCTGTCAAACCTTTAAAATTGATGTCTTGTTGATAATATATAGAATCACCATAATCTTTTAATAAATCGGTATACTCATCGAGAAAGGCTTTTTCGCTGGCCGCTTTATACCAAGGTTTGATTTTTATTTCAGAAAAAATATACACCCCACCACTTGAAACATCTAAGCCTGAATAGTCTGTAGAACTCGATAAGTTGGCGTTATAGGCATCGGCAGGTGTGGTTTCTTTTTTATATGCCTTAGGAAATAGAAATTCATAAGTCTGATCGTCTCCAACGATGAGCTCAGTGTCGGGTGTCCTAAATGGTAAGAGTTCAAAAGAATTAAACACGGGATTGTCAAAAGTCAAAGAATCTGTATTTTCAATATTCTGAGCCAATAGTAAATACGTCCTATTACCTCGGCTCAAATAGCGTACTTTAGAATCAAACTGATTATTGATTTTAATCACAAAATCATAGCCTGGCAAGCCTTTATAGTTAATCTGTTTTTTGGAAACCAAGGTCGAGCCTTTGGCGAGTAAACTCTTAGGAAACTCATCGGCGATGGCACTTTCATCTTCCAAATAGTAGCCTACAGGGAAATTGTTATACCTAATAAGATAGTTGTGTCCCTTGGCACGATCGCTCACTAAGTACATGTTCATTTCATAAGGTGCTCCATCAGGGTCTGCAGGATTTGGCACTTTTCGAGACATATCGGTAATTTCTCCAGGTATTTGAACGCTAAATGCTCCTTGAATGTCGGTATACTTTTGCCAAGTTGTCTTTATTTCGGGAAGCGCAGCAGGCGTATTTATTGTAACACTATTAAAAAAAGCCTCAGCGGTTTCCTTGGCCAAAGTAGATTGGTCGTACTCTGCCCCAAATACATAAAGCACTCTATTGTTAAATACAAGCTCGATGTGAGTAATGTTATCGTTGTTGGCATTATTACGCTTGATTTGCATAAATGAAGTACCACTGCGTTGTACTTGACTTTTCATCACATCAGTGCTATCTGCCTTTTGCACAAATTTGTTAATGATATTTTGAATAATAGTTTCTTCCTTTAAGTCATTTTTTGTTCTTAAATCACTTGAAAAATGAAAAAAGGAAGCCCCACTCACCATATCTGTCGAGAATTGCATGGTGATTTCATCATTGATGGGCATTGTTTTGGTAAAGTTGGGATGTGACACTTTATATGAGGTGATACTGTCATTAAAAGTTTTCCAACTGTCCAAATTTGTTTTAATGACATAGTTGTTAGAGGCACCAGTAAACGTACTTTCTACTTTTGATACAGTATAACCTCTCTGTCTTAAAAGGTTGAGCACTCCTTGCTCTCCGGGCAAATGTGCCGCCCCAACAGCCGCAAACAGCGCTTTTGATTTCATAATTTGGGACATACTATTGGCCATAACCTGATTACGAGCAATCATTCTTTGATTCATGACCCCATCGCTTTGCGCCATCTTCATAAGCTCTTGAATATCACCACTGAGATAAATTTCGACCAATTCTTCGATGCCCTGTTCATAGGTTTCGGTATCCCCTTCTAGGAGTTGTAGCAGTCCTTGCTTTACTTCTTCCTCAGACATACTGCTCATTGGTGGCATTTGATCTTCAATTCGCTCTAAACCATAGATCTCTTTTCCCATCGAATAGGCCATGCCGTACAAATACGCATCCAAAAAAGTTGATTGATCTCCATCCTTGGCCATATCTGGTCTTAGACTGGCCTCCAAATAATACAAGGAATTTTCTTCGAGTTCGTCTAGCGATTCACCTACAGCTTTCTCTACCCGCTTATTCAAACTGTCGTATTGTTGTTTTGACAGTAATTGCTTATAGCGATTAAGGTTTTCTTTTACCGGATCTTTTTTGTCAAAAACAGCACCTATTGAATCAGGATGCACCTCCAGAGCAAAAGCTTCGCTCGACTGAATGGCCGGTAACATAGCGTCTGAAAAATCAAATACGCGTTTATCCTTTAAATGTGCAGTTCCAAAAATGTAGGAGGGTTTTATAGATTCTGACGAGGTGATTTTCCATAATAATGCATAATTGTCTCGATTTTGTTGCGCTTTCGCGAAAGCACACACAGAAAAACAAACAAGGAGTAATAGGGAGCGGGTGATTTGGGTCATCAAAAGTAGTTTTGAGGCACTAATATACTCAAAGTACTAAGGGTTTATTTATGAAAATGTGTTAAGATTTTAACCCGAGTTCCTGGTGGCTGTAGTTATTTAAGATTTCTTAAAATGAAATCTAACTTGGTGTTGGTATTGTGATTTGTGGCATAAGAATCTGTAAGGTGTTTGCTGGGAATGGCTAGCCCCATCGCTGTCATTTTTTCGATCACTGGGAGATCTTCTAGTGTGACTTTTCCGGTTAATAAGATTCCTAGGTCTCTATTTTGCTGATAGTAATCATAGACCTTTTTAAGTCCTGTCAAGTATAGGTAATCTTTTGTAAAGCCTCCACCCCTATGAATTCTCAAGGTGATTTGCCAGGCTTTGTCTTTAGGTACTTTGTATTGGTTGTACAAGAGATCAAAGGTGTCTACAAAACTGTAGCCTTTGATCAAACTATCGGCGGCAATGACACGTTTGGCAAGTTCTTTTAAACGCGACAGGGTTAAGTTACCACTCATGTATTCACTAAGTACAGCCAAGCCTTCCTGAGTTTCTGTATTATTGACAAAACCGTTAGAAAAAATCTTTAGAGGCTGCGACTTACCGTTATGAGTGGTGACCAAATGAACACCAATTTCGTGATTGGCCAAGACTTTGAGTTGATTTTCAGAAAATTTATGATTTTTCTTAAGTACTAAGGTGTTAGATGCATTTAATACCATAGCAGCTGCCGATATACTCGTGCTTTGTTTGATATTAAATTCAAAGTCGTAGCGTTTACCAAAATCCTCAAAATAAGCTACTGCATCATTGGCTGTAAATCGATCATCCATCTTTTGACCCTCATCTTCATCTTCAAAATGTAAGATAAAACGGGCGTTTTCTACATCGCGTTCGTTAGGGGTTCCAAATACTTTAAGACTGTTATAATAAAAAGACTTCCCCTTACCAATGGTATCTATACATTCTATCAATCCTGAATACTCATAGATAATATCCCTGTACAAACGACGTACATCATCATCGGTAATACGTTCCAGACGTTGATTAAAAAAGAGGCGTTGTAGCTTAAAAGGACTAAACTTTATTTTCCGATACTTGAATTGAGGTTCTTCGGTAAATTTTGAGGCAAAAAATCGCTTTTTTTCCTGCTCTATATTTAAGGGGTTCAGATAATTGAGTAATTCAATGTTTTTGACCAAACGATCGAGATTTTGATCGATTTCAAATAAAGCAGCATGAGTGTCAACAACATTAAAGTACATAGGTGGCAATTTTCTTTGCAAAAATAATCAATTCTAATAGTATAGCTTCGATCTAGGGCTATTTGCTACCTTGACTGCTATAAAATTCTTTGGCATGGGCGGGCATTTTGACTTTGAGTTGCGCTTCGATGGCGGCCACAATCTCAGGAAAGATAACACCACTGTACTCATCACAGTAAATTTTTGAAAATTCGGTAGCTAGCACTAAAGTATTTGAAAAGTTTTGAGTGATGTATTTTAAGAAATACCCATTACCCTGAAAGGTATCATTGATGGCTGTTGTTGTCTCTATTCCATAAGGCAAGTCAATGCTCCCGAGTACTTCACACCACGCTTTCGCGAAAGCGCTATAACGACTATTGTCAATATTATGAGTGCCCAGGTTTACTACAGGCACCGCTCTATCCCAGCGCTTCCAATTGTAGGAGTGCATATCGTAAACAATAGCAGCACCAAACAGAGACTCGATTTTTGAGACTAAGGCATCTACCACTTTATAAAAGTTAGTATGCTTGACCAGACTTTCTTCTTTCTGGGATGCCGTAAGGGGTTCTTTCCAGAGTTGTTTGCCCCAGGCATCTTGGTATATCGCAACCTCTGGGGCGCGATTGAGATCGTATTCAAAACGGCTGTCACAACCTGCAATCACTATAGGCATAGATTGTACCATTTGCTTAGTACAAGGATCTTCTTCATACCAACGCTCTTGGGTAGTGTGTAAACATTTCTCCCATAAATCCTGTCGAAACTGATGCCCGTCGTGCACAGCGCCACAGAGATAATAGGTATAACGATCTATTTTTAAAGTAAAGGAATAATCTGTAGCTACACCGTGAAAAGTCTCCTGTGCATTGATTTTTTGGATCATTTCTTGAGGAGAAAGTCTAAGCATCGGCTACGGTTTTACGTAATTTGGCACGGCGATCTAGGCGTGAAATGCGCTCTAGCACCTTATCTTCTAAAAAGTTGATTACCTTTTCTTGTAATTTGGTCTTGTATACCTTATTGATGTAAGTGATTCCGCCAGGACTCATTACATTTACTTCTACCAGCATGCCATTAATTACATCAATACCCACAAAATACAAGCCATCTTTGACCAATTTGGGCCCGATACGCCGGCACAATTCTTTTTCTTGAGGAGACAAACTGTGTTTTTGAACACTGCCTCCTGCCGAAACATTAGAGCGGTGATCATCTTTACCAGGTACGCGTTTCATGGCCCCAATGGGTTTCCCATTGAGCAAAAGAATCCTGACATCGCCTTGATCGGCACCGGGGATATAGTCTTGTAGAATTACATAATTGGTAGAACCGTCCTTATTGTCAATATAAAAATCTAGCAAGGATCGAATACTAGACATAGCTCGTTTTTCTATGAGAATGACACCAGATCCGCCATAACCATTAAGCGGCTTTAAAATCATTTTGTCTTGATCGGACTCTTTGATCATTTTGATGAGATACTCCTTGTTTTTGGTGACATGGGTACGGGGTATAAAATCACTGGTATTGTCTTCAAAAGCCGCGGTATACAATTTATTATTGGCGCGTCTTATGCCGTCTACATCATTCATTACAAAGACATCATCCTTAACAGAGTCTAAAAAGTTGAGCATAATCATGTCTAGCGGCGGGTTAGATCGCAGGATTATGGCGTCAAAACCGGCCAAGGGCAACATCTCTTCGCGTAAGGTCGTTTTATTGTAAAAAGACTTGAGGTTTGTAGGAACTTTTTCACAGCGATTGATCGCTTTACAAAAAGCAAAGGTTTCGCTATCACGAATTGTTAGATTGGCAGGAGTAGTAATGGCAACGCCATGCCCTCTCTTGCAACATTCTAATATAAGTGTCAAGGTGGTATCGTTCTCAGGGTCTATATTTTCCCAAGGATACATGATAAAACATACATTCATAGTTGGTCCGTTTTGAAACTCCAAAATAGGTAAAAAATAGTAAGACAAAAAAGAATTAAGAAAGCATTAGATATCTCAAGCATTTGGCTATCATCTACAAACGCAAATTGTAAGCCTCGCCTTCTACTCTCCATAAAGTATCACATCGTCTATAGCCCATAATTCATTCGCCGAATTATTGAGCAGCACAATCCGTATGACTAGATCATTATCATTTGGCAAGCCCAACAAGGTTACTGTTGATTGCGCATTAAGACCTAAAAGTGTTCCGATACTGCCATCGGTAGCATCGTGTATGGTAGGGTTGTCATCCTGATCTACCAGCGCCTCGATAACACCACTACCATTAAAATCAAAACGAGCATTGCCCGTTCCAGAAAATGAAAGTTCTTCAGAAAAGCTCGTCCCACCATCGGTGCTTATATGAACCTGAACAAGGTCTGCATTGTCTGCCCCTCCGCTTGTCGCTGTGGTCGTACTAAATGCAGCTAACTTAAATACAAGGGTGCCACTGGCAAAGGCTGTTAAATCTACAGCACCAAAGGTAATACTTGCCAAACCATTATTGACGCCATAGCTCTGGGTGCCAGAGACAAAAACACTCGAGGTAGGATTACCACCCGTTCCAGACTGGTTGGCACCAATACCGGCATCTACAAAGGTGAGTATTGGGGCTGCTGGTGCGGCCTCAAAGTCTTGCTGAGCCACTATCGTTCTCGTAGCCACAGAACTGTTTAAACAGCTCCATATTGTACCGTCATAATACTGCAAACACACCACTCCATTAGAAGGGTCATTTACAAATACCAATAATCCTACATCGGTAGGAGATACAGCAATGAGATCGCGTTGATCAATGGTGACCACTGGAGGCGAAAAACCTCTGTAGGTAGTTCCTGTTATAGTACTACTCACATCTAACATGGCAGCGCTAGAGGGTGTAGTCGTACCCACCCCAACCTGCCCAAAACAAGGCAAAACGAATAGTGTCGCAATTAGGTAAACAAATCTTTTTGTCATGGCTATGATTTTATGTTTATCATAGCTAGGTAGGCTATTTCAGTACGCTTTGGGAAACCTTGGTAACTATCTAAACCAAAAAGTCTTTTAAAGATAGGAAGTATTAGGTATTACCTTTCAATTTGTTACAGATTATACGACAATAATCCCTTAGTCCCTAATTAAAATTACGTACTGGGGTACAACTGCTTATTTTTCAGGATCAAAAGCATCGTCTGGATCTTTGGTAGGGTCGTAATTGAGCATACCTTCACTTTTGGCAATGATAGAAGAAACCGTGGCATCTCCAGTTACGTTGACAACGGTGCGACACATATCTAAGATGCGATCTACTGGAAAGATAATGGCAATCCAAGCTGGGTTTAAATCTACAGAGCCTAATACAATGATCAACATGACCAGTCCGGCACTAGGAACCGCAGCAGACCCTATTGAGGCCAAGGTAGCTGTCAAAACGATAGTTAATTGTTGACCTATTGTGAGATCAATCATATGCAATTGCGCCAAAAACACTACAACAATGGCTTGATAAAGTACAGTACCATCCATATTAACTGTGGCACCAATAGGCAAAACAAAACTTGTGATTTTTTTGTCTACCCCTAGGTTATCTTCGACACACTCCATGGTAACAGGTAAAGTGGCTGCGCTACTAGAAGTAGAAAAGGCTGTGGTTTGGGCTAAGCCCATCGCTTTGAAGAAACCGCGATAAGGCACGCTGCGCACCACCAATTTCATGATAAATGGATAAATGACAAAAATCATTAACAGTAGACCAATTACTACAGTAAGCGAATACCAAGAAAGTCCCTTAAAAATTTCGACTACTTTACCTATATCATTACCAGCCATTTTACTAATAACACCAGCCAGCAATGCAAAAACAAAAAATGGAGACGCCTGCATGACAAAATCAACCATTTTTAAAAACACCTCCATAATACTATCGACGATTTTGATAACGGGTGCTGATTTATCGTTAGGAATAAATAACAAGCTTATACCAAAAAAGAGCGCAAAAAAGATGATTTGAAGCATTAACCCATTATCGGTCAGGGCTTTAAAAAAGTTTTGAGGCACCAGATCGATAAGCGGTTGTAAAGGGCCTGCTTCTTTATTTTTCTGAACAGTTTCCATTCTGGAAGTGACCTCATCATCTGGAGCCTTAGACTGTTCTAAAGTAGTGACGGCAGCCACTCGATCTGCATATTTTGGGTCCTGTAAAAAATGTACCCCATCCTTGATAG
>PAUP01000026.1 GCA_002712765.1 Cytophagaceae bacterium
ATCACGATATTACTTACAATTTCTACGTCTATTTTTTGCTGATTCACCCCTGGAGGCAATCGAAATTGGGATTGACTAAGCGTAGGGCAAGTAGAAAGTATACTCAGAAAAAGGAGTAGGAAAAGAGGGGCTGATTTCATAATCAATAAATGTGTTTATAAGTTACAAAAAGCCGTGCACATTTTGGCGAAAGCGCCCTTCTTAATATCGATAAAAAACCGCATTTTTGTAGTGTAAAATATTAATTATGCCAACGATTTCAAAAAAGGGGATGGCTATGCCACAATCTCCTATTCGAAAACTTGTTCCTTTTGCCGATAAAGCCAAAGAACGAGGAATTCATATTCATCACCTCAATATTGGCCAGCCCGATATTAAAACACCTGAAGCTGCGCTAGATGCCGTTAAAAATAATGCGATTGACGTGCTGGCTTACAGTCATAGTGCTGGTTTTCAAAGCTATCGCAATAAGCTGGCTCAATATTATCAAAAACGAGGTATAGACGTGTCTTCTGACGATATTATTATCTCAACAGGAGGTTCTGAGGCGTTGTTATTTGCGATGGGAAGTGTGACCGATCCAGGTGACGAAATAATTATCCCTGAGCCATTTTATGCAAATTACAACGGGTTTGCCACAGCCAGTGGTGTCAAGGTTGTACCCGTTATATCTACCTTAGAAGAAGGTTTTGCCTTACCACCTATTGCAGACTTTGAAAAGCTTATCACGTCAAAGACCAAGGCGATTGTCATTTGTAACCCGGGTAATCCTACGGGTTATTTGTACTCAGAAGAGGAGATACGCCAGCTAGCAGAACTGGTAAAAAAACACGATCTATTTTTAATTGCCGATGAGGTATATCGCGAATTTGCCTATGATGGTTTAAAACATCATTCGGTGATGTCCCAACGCGATATCGATGCGCATACGATTATGATTGATTCGGTTTCCAAACGTTATTCGATGTGTGGGGCGCGTATAGGCTGTATCGTAAGTCGCAATAAAGAATTGATGGCTACGGCTATGAAATTTGCTCAGGCAAGATTAAGCCCGCCCACATTTGCTCAGATTGCTGCCGAAGCGGCACTTGACACCCCTGCCTCGTATTTTGACGATGTCATTAAGGAATATGTGGCTAGGCGTGATACCCTTGTTGCCGGTCTAAGAGAGATTCCTGGAGTAGCCGTAGCCAAGCCCAAAGGCGCCTTTTATTGTATTGCTGCACTACCGGTAAAAAACGCCGATGCTTTTGCACAGTGGTTGTTAGAATCTTTTGACAAGGATGGTAAAACCGTAATGGTAGCGCCTGCAGCAGGCTTTTATTCTAGTGAAGGCGTGGGTCAAAATCAAGTACGTATCGCCTATGTGTTGGAAGAAAATGTTCTGAAAGAAGCAGTAGCTATTTTGGCAGCAGCCTTAGCGGTTTACAAAGACTAATGGAGATTCAGGAGCATATTTCACTCTCGGCTTATAACACCTTTGGTATAGATGTCAAAGCCAGGTATTTTGTGAGTGTCACTACTCTTGATGAGTTACAAGCAGTCCTCGCATTAGAAGGCTACGGGAAACCATTTGTTATTGGAGGTGGGAGTAATATGCTTTTGACGCAAGATATTGATTGTCTTGTCATACATCTCAATCTTAAGGGTATAACGATTATCTCTCCATTATCTTCAGAGCAGACTGTAGTTTTAGAGGTAGCAGCTGGAGAAAACTGGCATGAATTTGTCATGTACTGTGTAGATCGCGATTATGGTGGGGTCGAAAACCTCTCTTTAATTCCAGGCAATGTAGGAACCTCACCTATTCAAAATATAGGGGCCTATGGAGTAGAACTCAAGGATGTTTTTCACAGCTGTCTGGCCTTGGATCGAACTACTTTACAACTCAGAGAATTCACTTTAAATGAATGCGCCTTTGGCTATAGAGATTCAGTATTTAAAAATGAATTAAAAGATCAATATATCATTACGGCGGTACGCTTTGCGCTTTCGCGAAAAGACCATAAGATACAAACCACCTATGGTGCTATTGCCGACACCTTGGCGGCAGCTCACATCACGTCGCCTGGAATCAAAGAAGTTTCTAAGGCGGTCATAGCGATCCGACAGTCAAAGTTGCCAGACCCAGCAGTGTTGGGTAATAGCGGTAGTTTTTTTAAAAACCCTGTAGTCGATCAAACTACATTTGATACGTTGAGTGCTAGCTTCCCTGATGTTCCCTTTTACCCTGTAGGCCAAAATAAGATCAAAATTCCTGCAGGATGGCTTATAGAACAAGCTGGTTTTAAAGGAAAACGTTTTGGAGATGCAGGGGTTCACGACAAACAAGCTTTGGTGCTTGTGAATCACGGCAATGCGAGTGGACAAGAAATTTGGGAGCTCGCGCTTAAGATTCAGGCCAAAGTGGCGAGCATCTTTGGGATTACTATAATCCCTGAGGTCAACGTCTTTTAGGTCAAACGCTACTCATAATGTACTATAAATAAACCCCGCCACTGGCGGGGTTTTGCATTATTAGGTGAGCTTGCAGGGGCTTACTTAGGAAGCACTACCGCATCAATAACGTGAATCACGCCATTAGATGCCTTAAGATCTGGGGTGGTCACTGTAGCCATGCCACCGTTTTCATCGGTCAATACGACATTGCCACCTTTTATCTTGGCGGTAAGCGTCCCGCCGCCTAAGGTATTGATGGTAAAACTACCGCCGTTTTCTTTAATGGCTTCGGTAACATCGGCAGCCGTAAAGGTGCCTGCCACTACGTGATAGGTGAGTATGGTAGCTAGTTTGCTTTTGGCCTCGGGTTGTAATAGGGAGGCTAGGGTGCCTTCTGCTAAGGCGTCAAAGGCTGTATTTGTAGGAGCAAATACCGTAAAAGGGCCTTGTCCTTTTAAGGTGGTTACTAGGTTGGCGGCTTTGACAGCGGCCACCAAAGTTGTGTGATCTTGTGACGTTGATGCTACTTCGACGATATCACCTTGAGCGAGCATTGATGTTGAAAAAAATACAGCTAACAGCCCGATAATTAATGAGATAGGTTTCATAATAAAATTGAATTTGTTGAGTTAATAAGTACGAGTTTGTTTCGTTTGCTATTTATACGCCGTATATTTATAGGAGAGATGGAGCCGAGGTCACAAACTTTTGTTAAAACCAGAACCGACCACATTTTTGAAACCGTTTATAGAACAACATATCGTTGAGTTATTAAAGGCTCAAGATCAGCGCGCCATAGGATTATTATACGATCATTATGCAGACGCCTTATTTGGGGTTGCCATAAAGGTGACCAAAGACGAAGCGCTTGCTCAAGACGTATTGCAGGATGCTTTTGTCAAAATCTGGAAAAACGCCCATAAATACGATGCCGAAAAGGCCCGCTTGTTTACCTGGCTTTTTAGAGTAGTTCAGAATACAGCAATCGATGCTGTACGCAGTCGTCAAAGAAAAACCAAGAAAGAAGTCCAAACTCAAGATTCTAACGTATATCACATACCAACGACCACTTTGGCGGTAGAACACCTTGATATACAGGCACACGCAGACGGATTAGAAGAGAAGTATAAGGTTGTCATTGATGCGCTGTTTTTTCAAGGAATGACACAACAGGAAGCCAGTGATGAACTAAACATACCTCTGGGTACGGTGAAGTCAAGGCTCAAGATAGGGTTGAGAGAATTGCGCAAGCTATTTGGATTGGTTATCGTATTATTGTCATTATGAGTATGAGTGAAAGAGTCAATATATTTTTGGAAAGCGATTTGCTAGAACGCTACCTCATGGGTACGACCTCGCCTATGGAGACACAGGAGGTCGAGCATTATATTGCCAAATATCCAGAAGTCAAGCAAACCTATATAGAACTTCAAGAGAATCTAGAAGAGTATGCGAGTTCTTACGCTGTAGCTGCTCCAGCTCATCTCAAACAACGTATAATTACCACCATTAAGAAAAAGCCAAAGCGTGGTATACCGGTTTTGGCGATGGTAGCTTGTGGTGTTGCCATACTATTTGGTCTTGTTACCTTGATGATTTGGAATCAAAACCAAGAGTTGCTTGAAGATCGTCAATTAACTAATGCCCTTATCGAACAACTCAACTCCGATATTGTATCTAATAAAGAGAGTCTGCAATCTGTAGAAGAACAATTTATGATTCTCAATAATGCGGCTACAAAAAAGTATGTGCTTCGCGGTCAAGGTCGTGTGCGCAAGTTAGAAACAGTGGCTTATGTCAATGCGTTGGAAAAAAAATCTTATGTTCATGTGGTGAGTTTGCCCGAATTGCCTGATGACCAAGTATATCAAATGTGGGCAGATGTTGATGGGGTGATGAAACCGCTTGACATTCTTAAAATATCTAAAGAGAATTTGGTAGAAATTCCTTACGAAGAGCGCATGGCCAGTTTTAATATCACCATAGAACCCAAAGGAGGTAGTAAAGAGGCCACCAAAGAAGAAGTGGTCTCTTCGGTAAGCTTCTACTAAGGCCTAAATTTTACCTTCCCAATTTAGTAGGCCGCAGCATTCTTTGTATATTTGCAAAAAAGATTCACCATGGCAATATTTTTTATCACATTGGGCTTTTTGGCGTTAGCGATCGCTGGGATTTCTATTAAAATTTGGGCCAAAAAAGACGGCAAATTTGCGGGAACCTGTGCCAGTCAAAACCCTTATCTCAATAAAGAGGGTGAAGCCTGTGGTATGTGTGGTCGGTTGCCATCAGAAATGGGGGATTGTTCTGAAGATCAATAAAGACGTACACACTTGGGCGATCTTTACTCCTACCTCTTTTACACTTTTATAGCAATAACGATAGTCAATATGGGCTATCATTTTCTTTTCTATGTATTTGCTTTCGCGAAATCGAGCCTGCGAGATTCACAATCAGAGCGAGAGCTCGGCGATAAGGCGCTTTCAGGCACCAAACAAGAGCGGGGTAATCTCCCACCGGTTTCGGTGATTGTTTGTGCAAAGAATGAAGCCGAAAACCTAAAAAAGCACATTCCTGTGCTACTGCAACAAGACTATCCAAATTTTGAAATTGTTTTAATTAATGATGCATCCTCCGATCAAACCAAAGCCGTCATGGAAGCTTTTGTTGCCAATGATGCCCGTGTAAAACAAGTCAATGTAGAAAATATTGAAGCCTTTTGGGGCAGCAAGAAATATGCATTAACCTTAGGAATCAAAGCGGCCACACATGAGCGTCTGCTCTTTATCGACGCCGATTGTTATCCTAAAAGCTCACAGTGGATCAGACATATGGTATGGTGCTCTAAGCCAAGTGCGGCTGTGGTTTTAGGTTATGGTGGCTACCAAAAGATCAAACACTCTTGGCTCAATACCCTTATTCGCTATGAAACCGTGTATACGGCCATGCAGTATTTTAGCTATGCCTTAGCCGGGAATCCTTATATGGGTGTGGGAAGAAATTTAATGTATACTAAAACACTGTTTTTTGAACAGCGCGGTTTTATCAATCACATGAAAATCCCGAGTGGTGATGACGATTTGTTTGTGAATGAAGCCGCTACTTCCAAAAATACTGCGGTGTGTTTTCATCCTGAAGCCCATACGCTATCGCCAGCCAAGTCATCCTTTACAAGCTGGTTAATCCAAAAGCGAAGACATGTCTCTGTGGCCCGCTTTTATCAATTAAAAGATAAATTGTTGTTAGGCGGATTTTTTCTGAGTCAACTGGGATTTTTTGTAAGTGCGCTTGTGGTAGGCGGTACGACCTATATGTTAAAATGGGTTGTGCTCTTGGTTGTGCTGCGGTATTTGATAGCGTGGATAGCTGTTGGAAAAAGTGCCGCCAAACTCAAAGAAATAGAGGTGGCTTATTTATTTCCGCTTCATGAATTGTTTTTGATTTTGTTTCAATTGGGTATCTTTAGTGCAAACCTGATCTCAAAACCCAAGCGTTGGAAATAAATTCCGCCAAGATTCAAGCTGAAATTGAAAAGGCAAAAGATGGGCGTCAAAGCGCGTTCAATTTTTTGCTCAATACTTATTGGAACGAAGTTTATGGCTTTCAGTTAAACCGAACCAAAAATGAGTATGAAGCAGAAGATATTACGATACAAACATTTTCTAGGGCTTTTGACAAGATAAATACCTATAACAACGCCTATCAATTCAACACTTGGTTGCTTACCATTTCCAAAAATATTCATATTGATTTTTTGCGTAAAAACGCCTCTTCCATTCGCGCACAAATTGCACATAGGGCCGATGAAGATCGGGTCTACCGAGTAGCAGACGAGAATCCTACAGCCGAAGATGTTTTGATTAACGAACAAAATTTGGCGCAGCTCTTGCGCTATATAAAAATGTTGAAGCCACATTATCAGGAAATGATTAACCTGCGCTACTTTAGGGAAATGACGTATAAAGAAATGGCCAAAGCACTTGATGAACCCATGAATAATGTCAAGGTAAAATTGCTAAGAGCCCGACGCTTATTGGCAGATATTATTGAAAAGGCAGAACGATGACCGCGTTATCTTTAAAAAAATTGGGTCCGGGGTTACTTTTTGCAGGGGCAGCTATAGGGGTGTCTCATTTGGTACAAAGTACCCGGGCGGGCGCCGAATATGGTTTTGGCTTACTCTGGGCATTAATACTTGTCAATCTCATTAAATATCCGTTCTTCCAATTTGGCCCGAGATATGCCGCTGCTACAGGAAAGAGTCTTTTAGATGGTTACCTAAAATTGGGGAAGGGCGTACTTGTCGCTTATTTTATATTGTCCCTACTCACGATGTTTACGATTCAAACTGCGGTAACCATCGTAACCGCTGGACTGGCGGTAGAGCTATTTGGAGTTACCCAAGATATCGCTATCTGGAGTGTAATGATCACCTTAATATGTGCGCTAATCCTTTGGTTAGGTAAATACAGCACCTTAGATAGGTTGATGAAGATGATTATCCTGACCCTAACCCTGAGCACCGTTGTTGCTGTCTTTTTTGCTTTTCGCGAAAGCGTACAAACACAAGGTATAGGAGAGCGATCTGGGTTACTGCAATACATACCAGCCGATACTGCGGGGCTGGCTTTTTTGATTGCTTTTATGGGATGGATGCCGGCACCACTTGACATTTCAATTTGGCATTCGTTATGGACCTTAGAAAAAAATAAAACGAGCAAACGCGATATAAAAACTTCGCTTTTTGATTTTAATTTGGGCTATGTAGGCACCATCGTTTTGGGTATGGGGTTTTTGAGTCTGGGAGCCTTGGTGATGTATGGCAGTGGGGAGACCTTTTCTTCTAAGGGAGGTGTTTTTGCCAGTCAGCTCATTCAGATGTATACCAGTAGTTTAGGAGATTGGGCAAAGATTTTTATAGGAGTAGCCGCCTTTACCACAATGTTTAGTACCACCCTAACAACCTTAGATGCTTCGCCACGGGCCATGGCCAAAACGACCCAACTTCTCGATATTGGGGGCGCAAGACTAAACTACGCCTTATGGCTTGTGGTTTTGGTATTGGGCACAGGAGTGATCTTATTTTTCTTTGTGAGTGAGATGGGACTCCTAGTTGAGGTGGCCACAATTCTATCCTTTTTGACCGCTCCGTTTTATGCGATTTGTAATTTTCTGGTCTTTCGAGATAAGGCTATTCCAAAACAAGTGCGATTATCAGGCGTTATGCAGCTTGCAAGTATACTGAGTATTCTTTGTCTTATTGGCTTTAGCATTTGGTTTTTGATCACCTAATCACAATTAAGGCATTGAGCGCCCTGCTTATCGTAAGGGAATTATGTGATGCCTTAAATTGTTATTTATTTTGTAAATCTAGCAATTGGGCTAGCTGCACTTTTCAAAAATCATATCTTTGCCCCTTATGCAATTTGACTTACTTACTACCGATGTTTCCTCTCAGGCCAGAGCTGGAAAATTGACCACAGATCACGGGGTGATCGAAACGCCAATTTTTATGCCTGTAGGAACGGTGGCTTCTGTAAAAGGGGTTCATCAACGCGAGCTTAGAGAAGACATCAATCCCGATATTATTTTAGGGAATACCTATCATTTATACTTGCGTCCTGGTACGTCAACTTTACAAAAAGCAGGAGGGTTACACAAGTTTATGAATTGGGACAGACCTATCTTGACCGATAGTGGAGGGTTTCAGGTATACTCCCTATCAGGTAGACGAAAAATCAAAGAAGAAGGGGTAAAGTTTAAATCGCATGTAGACGGTTCTACACATTTGTTTACTCCAGAAAATGTGATGGAAATACAACGTCAGATAGGTGCCGACATCATCATGGCTTTTGATGAATGTACGCCTTATCCCTGTGAGTATAAGTACGCCAAACGATCTATGCATATGACCCATCGCTGGTTAGATCGTTGTATCAATCACTTTGCCAAGACACCTGCACTTTACGGTTATGAACAAGCCTTATTTCCGATCATACAGGGAAGTGTTTACAAAGATCTGAGGCAACAGTCTGCAGAGTATATTGCCCAATCTGATGCTTTCGGGAATGCAATTGGAGGACTTTCTGTAGGAGAGCCTGCCGAAGAAATGTACGCGATGACAGAAGTGGTCACTGCTGTTCTGCCAGAAGAAAAACCACGGTATCTCATGGGGGTAGGCACGCCTATCAATATTTTGGAGAACATCGCTTTGGGTATTGATATGTTTGACTGTGTCATGCCTACTCGAAATGCCAGAAATGGAATGCTTTTTACAGCGCACGGAACCATCAATATCAAAAATTTAAAATGGGCCGAAGACTTTTCGGCTATAGATGAAATGGGTATTACTTGGGTCGATACCGAGTATAGTAAGGCGTATTTGAGACATTTGTTTAAGTGCCACGAACTCCTAGGCATGCAAATAGCCACCATTCACAATCTAGGTTTTTATATGTGGCTGGTACGAGAAGCTAGAAAACATATTTTGGCAGGAGACTTTTTGGACTGGAAAAATAAAATGGTCAAACAAATGGACCAACGCCTCTAATGAAAATACTAGATTGGTACATATTAAAACGTTATTTGGGCACTTTTATCATGATGTTGGTGCTTTTTATTCCTATCATGATTATTGTCAATCTGGCCGAGAAAATTGATAAGATGCTCGCCAATGAGGTTCCTTTTTTGGAGATTTTAAGTTATTATGGCGATTTTACGATCTATTTCCTCAATATATTATTTCCTTTCTTTTTGTTTTTGTCTGTTATTTGGTTTACTTCCAAGCTAGCCAATAATACAGAGGTCATTGCTTTTTTGAGTAGCGGGGTTTCGTTTACTCGCTTTTTACGCCCGTATTTGATAGGGGCTACCTTGGTTTGTGCCGCCGCCTATGTGTTAGGTACCTATATAGGCCCTTCGGCAAGTAGGGATTTTAAAGCTTTTGAATACGAATACCTCAAAAAGAAAAAAGATAGGGAAACACAAAACGTGTATCGACTTATCAATGATAACGATCTGATTTATGTAAGTAGTTTTAGCGCCAAATCCAAAACGGGTAGAAACTTTACCTTAGAGCATATAGTTGGTAATGAACTCAAATACAAACTGTCTGCTTCTCGCATTCGGTTTAACCCCAAAGACACCACATACACCTTAAACGGTTACAAGAAAAAAGTAATCACCCCAGAGGGTGATATACTCTATAGCCAACGCAAACTCGATACCACCTTTAGTTTTGATATCGACGATTTGACTCCAGTCGAATATATCGCCGAAACCTTGACAACACCAGAGTTGCGTAGCTTTATCGCCAAAGAAAAAGCGAGAGGTTCGTCTAATATTAGTGCCTATGAGGTAACCCTTTACAAACGGTTTGGCTTACCAGTGGCAGCCTACATACTCACGATTATTGCGGTTGCCGTATCATCTATGAAGCGAAGAGGAGGGATGGGCATCAATTTACTTGTCGGGATCATTATTGCGTGTTCATTTCTGTTTTTTGATCGAGTATTTAGCACCATGGCCAATCAGTCTGATTTTTCACCTTTAGTAGCGGTATGGTTACCCAATGTCGTTTTTGCTATCTTGGCGGCCTATTTACTATATAATGCCAAACGCTAGAATAAAGAGCTATCTTCATTTTCATCTCATTGTCTTTATTTGGGGGTTTACTGCTGTTTTAGGAGCCCTTATCAGTATAGGAGCGGTACCCTTAGTTTGGTTTAGAATGGGACTGGCTTCAATTTTTATAGGGTTGTATATCAAATGGCGAGGTATTGATCTCAGGCTTACGCCAAAAGCTGCAGTGCTGTTCTCTTTAGCAGGAATAATTATCGCCTTGCACTGGCTCACCTTTTTTGGGGCTATTAAAGTGTCTAATGTGTCTATTACTTTGGCAATGATGAGTACAGGCGCCTTTTTTACAGCGCTACTCGAGCCTATTTTTTACAAAAGAAAAATGATCTGGTATGAAGTCGTATTTGGACTGATCGTGGTCGCTGCCTTGTATTTTATCTTTGAGGTTGAGATTCAATATCGTTTGGGAATAGCATTGGCCTTATTGTCGGCCTTGCTGTCTGCTATATTTACCCTACTCAACGGCAGTTTTGTTCATAGGCATAATGCGACCAAAATTTCCTTTTATGAATTAATGATAGGGACTTTGTTTATCACTATCTACCTTACCCTGCAACCTACTTTTAGCAATGGACTAGACGAGGTATTTATATTTGATAATGCATTTTTTGCGTTAGCAGCTAGTGATTGGATCTATCTTTTTATTTTGGCTTCTGTGTGTACTGCATATGCTTTTATAGCCTCAGTTCAGGTCATGAAACACTTGAGTCCATACACCATTATGCTTACTATTAATTTGGAACCGGTATACGGTATCGTGCTGGCCTTCTTGGTGTTGGGAGATACAGAAAAGATGAGCTCGAACTTTTACTACGGAGCAATAGTCATCCTTGGTGTCGTTATTTTAAACGGGATGTTAAAAAACCGAAAGTATTTTGAAAGAAAAAAGACACTCAAATCCTAAACTAAAACCCTTATATTTGTAGGCTGAATCCTAACTAAAGCCCCGGTATTTAAAACCAAGGAAACGATAAAAGAATGGAATATTTAGACTTTGAATTACCCATTAAAGAATTGGAAGAACAGCTGGAAAAGTGTGCCATCATAGGTGAAGAAAGTGATGTTGATGTAACCCAGACCTGTAAGCAAATCGAGAAAAAACTCGTAGAAACAAAAAAAGAAATTTATAAAAATTTGACGGCTTGGCAGCGCGTACAGTTGTCAAGACATCCTAATCGTCCTTATACTCTAGATTATATCAATGCCTTATGTGGTGATACATTTTTAGAGTTACATGGAGATCGCAATGTCAAAGACGATAAGGCCATGATTGGTGGCCTGGGTAAGATGGGCGATCAGACCTATATGTTTATAGGGCAACAAAAAGGATATAATACCAAAACCCGTCAATACCGCAATTTTGGGATGGCCAACCCAGAAGGCTATCGCAAAGCGCTTCGTTTGATGAAAAGTGCAGAAAAGTTTAATTTGCCGGTAGTCACAATAATCGATACCCCGGGAGCTTATCCTGGTTTGGAAGCCGAAGAGCGTGGTCAGGGAGAAGCCATTGCGCGCAATATTTTTGAAATGACCCGTCTTAAAGTGCCTATTATTGTAGTGATTATAGGTGAGGGAGCCAGTGGAGGTGCTTTAGGTATAGGTGTAGGAGATAAAGTACTCATGTTAGAAAACACTTGGTACTCTGTAATTTCTCCAGAATCTTGTTCGTCCATTTTATGGAGAAGCTGGGAGTTTAAAGAGCAGGCTGCCGAAGCCCTCAAGCTTACCGCAAAAGACATGAAAAAACAAAAGCTCATCGATGCCATTGTCAAAGAACCCTTAGGAGGGGCACATGCCAATAGAGAGCAAACTTTTATCACTGTCAAAAAAGCGATTGAATCGGCCTATGACGAATTTAAAAACTTATCCCCAAAAGAATTAGTAGAAAAACGAATGGACAAATATTCTGAGATGGGAGTCTTCAAAGGATAGCAAGTGAAAAACCACTTGATTTCAAAATCCGAAGTATTACGCTTCGGATTTTTTTACGACTATCAACAATAAATTAAAGTTATAAACAGTTCGATTGTTAATGAATGGTTGGTAAAGCAATTTTGTAAAAACCAGTTTTTCAAACAACAATTATTTACATTCGCTCTTCGATGGAAGTACAGAAACCAACACCAGCATACAATATCTCTAAGGGGCAGGTTATACCCTTAGAAAAAGGAAAGATACCACCACAAGCCCTTGATTTAGAGGTAGTTGTGCTTGGCGCTTTAATGATAGATAAGAAAGGTGTTGATGAGGTGATCGATATTTTGTCACCAGATGTCTTCTATAAAGATAGTCACAAATTTATCTTTGAGGCGATACGTATTTTGTTCGAAGAAGGTCAGCCTGTAGACTTATTAACGGTTTCTGAGCAACTCAAGAAGATGGCCAAACTCGAAATGGCTGGGGGTGACTACTATTTGATACAGCTCACCCAAAAAGTGGCCTCATCGGCTCATATTGAGTACCACGCGCGTATTATTTTGCAAAAGTTTATTCAGCGATCGCTGATTAAGATTTCAAACGAAATCATCGAAGATGCTTATGACGATACCACCGATGTTTTTGATCTTTTAGACACTGCCGAATCAAAATTATACGAAGTAACACAGGGTAATGTAAAGCGCAGTTCTGAAAGTGCTCAAAGTCTTGTGATACAGGCCAAAAAGAAAATTGAAGAGATTTCCAATAAAGAAGGACTCTCTGGTATACCTACAGGATTTCACAAAGTTGATGCGCTCACCTCTGGATGGCAGCCTAGTGATTTAATTATCGTTGCGGCACGTCCTGGTATGGGAAAAACGGCTATGACCTTGACCATGGCCCGAAATATGGCTGTAGATCAAAATGTACCTGTGGCTTTTTTCTCTTTGGAGATGTCATCGGTGCAACTTATTACACGTTTGATTTCTTCAGAAACAGGTTTGTCTTCTGAAAAACTGAGAACGGGTAAACTCGAAAAACACGAGTGGGAGCAGTTAAACGTCAAAGTCAAGAGTTTAGAAAAAGCGCCATTATTTATCGATGATACACCCTCCTTATCGATTTTTGATTTAAGGGCCAAAGCCCGTCGATTGGCCTCTCAATTTGGGATTAAAATTATCATGATTGATTACTTGCAATTAATGACAGCTGGAGGCAATCAAAAAGGAGGAAACCGCGAACAAGAAATATCGATGATATCCCGAAACCTCAAGGCTTTGGCCAAAGAACTTTCGGTGCCGGTAATCGCTCTGTCCCAATTGTCTCGTGCGGTAGAAACACGTGGCGGCAGTAAGCGACCTTTGCTTTCTGACCTTCGTGAATCTGGAGCTATCGAGCAGGATGCTGATATTGTTTCGTTTATTTACCGTCCTGAATACTATAAGATTGAAGAATGGGATGATGAAGAGCGAAGTCCAACCGAAGGCCAAGGAGAATTTATTGTTGCCAAACACCGTAATGGAGGGCTTGATAATATTCGACTAAAGTTTATAGGCCACTTAGGTAAATTTGATAATCTTGACGACTTTAGTACGCCTTATGAGTTTCACAGTAGCATGAATGCCGCTGCCAATGACGATACCTTTACCCCAGACGATTTACCCTCGCCAGATCAAGCCTTTGGAGGATCTGAAGAAGATGACGGCGTGCCTTTCTAAGATCCACAAACTAAGCTGAGTTTGGGTGGTTATTTACACTCGTTTTCAAAGAGCGGCCTAAGGGTGTGTTAAAACTATGTTGCCATAGGCATATGGTACCCTTTTTGTCATACCAAAACCGTATTTTTAAACGTTACTCTTACAGGGAGTTCTTATCACCTTTTCACGCTATGAAAAAAATTATACTGCTTTGTGGTTTTTTGATGCTATCCGCTTTCGCGAAAGCGTCCTATATCCTGATCCCTATGGATGCCGAAAGCCAAAAAGAACATCTAAAAGCCTACGGTATCACCTACTGGTCTTTGGATCAACAGCTCAAGGTAAAGTGGCTGCTCAATTATAGAGGTGGGTCTTTTTTGCTGCCAGATACAGAAGACATACGTCGAGAATGTACGATACGGGGGGTGTCTTTTGAGATATTGTCTGATGCAGCCACAGCACAAATGTTGGAAGAAATTGCTAGCCCTTCTCAGAATATGGAAGCGGTTATATTAGAAAAAGCTCCCAAAATTGCGGTCTATACTCCAGATAGTAAAGTGCCCTGGGATGATGCCGTGACCATGGTATTGACCTATGCCGAGATACCTTATACTACCATTTATGACAAAGCCGTTTTAGACGATCAGTTAATTTTATACGACTGGCTGCATTTGCATCACGAAGATTTTACGGGGCAATACGGTAAGTTTTATGCCAATTATCGCGCAGCTCCCTGGTACCTCGAAGAAAAAAAGGCCGCCGAGAACTTGGCGACTTCTCTGGGTTATGATAAGGTTTCTGAAGAAAAGCGTGACGTAGCCTTAAAAATACGAGATTATGTCGTGGGAGGGGGCTTTATGTTTGCGATGTGTAGTGCTACAGATAGCTTTGATATTGCCCTGGCTGCCGAAGGTGTAGATATTTGCGAGCCCATGTTTGACGGCGATGCCTCTGATCCCGATTATCAGTCTCGAATTGATTTTCAAAAGACTTTTGCCTTCAAAAACTTTGTTTTAGAACGCTCTCCTATGGTCTACGAATTTTCATCTATCGATATGACACGTAAAAGACGTATCCCATTTGAGACCGATTATTTTACCTTAAAAGATTACAGTGCCAAATGGGATCCCATCCCAACGATGCTCTGTCAAAATCACACTGCGCTGGTCAAGGGTTTTATGGGGCAGACTACCTCTTATGATGCCGAGAGTATCAAGTCTAATGTGCTTATCATGGGTGAGAATAAAACCAATGGAGAGGCGCGCTATATCCACGGGATTAAAGGCAAAGGATTTTTTACTTTTTACGGAGGGCACGATCCTGAAGATTACCGTCACCGTGTAGGAGACCCTAAAACCGAACTCGAATTACATCCCAACTCACCGGGGTATAGACTCATCTTAAACAATGTTCTTTTTCCCGCTGCGCGCAAACAAAAACAGAAGACATGAAACGGCTGTGTGTCATAGGATTGATTCTATTGGCGG
>PAUP01000027.1 GCA_002712765.1 Cytophagaceae bacterium
ATAATAATTTCGTCACCAGGTACCACATTAATCGGATCAGATTGGTTGCTGCCTCCTCCACCTTGGCATGTATTACCTGCGCCGATACTCAAACCTGTATTTCCTGGTGCTCCAGACCAATTCGTTCTTATAGGCGTTCCCATATTATTGCAGTCGGCATTAAGCCAAACGGCAAAATCATAATCGTTGGGTGTAGTCGGTTCAATTTGGAATGTAAATGTAGAAACCTGATCTATTAAAATAACATACCAAGCTACTCTGTTTCCTGTAAGAGAAACACATGTACCAACAATGGGAATTGGAGAGGGGTCTGATGCCGTATTATTCAAGCCATCTTGACTTGTACATATGGGTTCTAAAATGTCACATACTTGTCCGTAGCTTTGAGAACTCACTAGTCCCAAGAGGACGATAAAGAGTATTCTAAATGATTTCATATGTAACAATTCTTAAATTTTGGTAATTGACTCTTCGAGTAGTAAGGTCTCGTTTTGAAAAAATCGAATTAAGTATTTACCTTTTGAAAGTTCGGATAAATCAACTTTTTTGAAGGTTTTTTCAATATTTTCCCAAGACTTTTCAATGATTAAGTTTTCCTTATCATCATAGATAAACATATCAATAGTAGCAGGGTCGTCATATTGAAATTCAAGAACAAGGGAAGCCAATACTGAATGATCAGTAATATTTATATCGACAGATGTTGAGATATTTTGATTTTGACTAACACTTTTGAACGAACATAAAAAACAAGCTATGGCGAAAATGATTTTAGGCAAGAATTTCATTTAAGGGAATTTTGGCTGTCAAAATATGAAAATTATGTGAAAGAAGTGTTAAGGAGCTGGGGTTTTGTCTAAGCATTAGAATTGATGATTTTTCTTATGTGATTGTATGTAGGACATTTAGGATTTTTTATTATTGAAATACTTCAACTACCTTGGCATTCTATTCTTGTTATGTTGTACCCGATTGTTTCCTATTTTAGATTCTTACAAAAAGCCACCAATCATCACGGCATTCACTCGCCCTTTGTTTTTCAATTTGTGACCCAATGTCTTTATGATAAAGAATCAAAATCATATTATAATGATCTAAAAAGGTATAGACAGCGTTTATTGGCCTCCAAAGAAGTTATTACTGTGAGTGATTTTGGCGCAGGGTCTCGCGTCTTTAACTCAAATACACGAGCTGTGGCTGCTATTGCGCGTCATGCTGGGGCAAGCTTCAAACGCACAAAACTCTTGGCGCGATGCGTGGCCTATTTCAGGCCGACTTCTGTTTTAGAATTGGGAACTTCACTAGGGATAGCTTCGGTTGCACTGGCTAGTCAAGACAATACCTTGGTCCAAAGTATTGAAGGCTGTCCTGCCACTGCTGAGATCGCTCGGCGCTATTTTACAGAATTTGAGATACGCAATGTGGAGCTTGTCATTGGACAATTTGGCGAAAGCCTACCCAAACTCACTAAGAATAATTACGATCTGATCTACTTTGATGGCAATCACTCCAAAGAAGCCACTTTAAATTATGTAGCGATGCTACTACCAACAATTACTAACGATACCGTATGGCTCTTTGATGATATTCATTGGTCTGAAGAAATGACCGCCGCCTGGGAAGAGATTAAGGCCTTAGAACAGGTAAGGGTAACTGTAGATTGTTTTTGGTTGGGTTTTGTATTTTTTAGAAAAGAGCAGGTCAAAGAGCATTTTAAAGTGCGGCTATAAACCACTTAGTTGCGTGCAATGGTGTTGTATTTAAAGATACACCAAAGCGCACGTACCCCGTCTTTCCAATTGATCTTTTTACCCTCTTCATAAGTGCGACCGTAATAAGAGATGCCTACCTCATAGATACGCACCTTGGGTATGCGGCTAATCTTGGCGGTGACTTCGGGCTCAAAGCCAAAGCGTTTTTCTTTTAATGTTAGACTTTTTAACATTTGAGCATCAAACAACTTATAACAGGTCTCCATATCGGTGAGGTTTAAGTTGGTAAACATATTGCTCAAGAAAGTCAGGAATTTGTTGCCTATAGTATGCCAAAAAAATAAAATTCGATGCGGGTTCCCTCCCATAAAACGACTACCGTAAACCACATCGGCATTGCCATTAAGCACAGGTTTTAATAAGATAGCGTATTCGTTGGGGTCATATTCTAGGTCGGCATCTTGTATGATGATGTATTGTCCAGAGGCCTCTTGTATGCCACGGTGTAAAGCGGCACCCTTACCCATATTATGTGTTTGCTCAAAAAACCGAATATTCAAATGGGGGTGTGCAGTCATAAACGCTTTTATGCGTCCTGCGGTATCGTCTGTAGAATGATCATTGACAATAATGAGCTCTTTATCCAGATCTTGGGGCAATACTACGGCGTCTAATACCGATAGTATTTCTACAATGGTAGCTTCTTCATTATAGGCAGGAATAACAATAGATAAGGTCTTAAACATAATACAGGTCTTGTGGCAAATATAGGCTGCCTTTTTTTATTGGCTCAAAGGCAAGCCACTATTATTTTGACTAGCTCAGATTTATAGCTTACCTCAACCCAAATAGGTTAGTGCTATAAAAGTGCATTTAGAAATAATTGCAATTTTCTGTAACATCTCATGCTTTTATTCTTCTAATACCAAAAGAAAAATAAAGTATCTTCACAGCTTAGAGATTTTTATGGGTAATTTGATTAAAATTCGCGACATCACTAGAGACTTTCCGCTCGGAAATGAAATTGTACACGTCTTAAAAGGAATTGACCTCGATATCGATCAGGGCGAATATGTTGCTTTTATGGGGCCTTCGGGTTCTGGTAAGTCTACATTGATGAATCTTTTAGGATGTTTGGATACGCCTACCTCTGGTAGTTATGTCCTTAATGGAAGAGACGTAAGCCAGATGTCTGATGACGAGCTAGCCGATGTTAGAAATACCGAAATCGGTTTTGTTTTTCAAACCTTTAATCTTTTGCCCAGAACCACAGCCCTAGACAATGTAGCTTTACCCATGGTTTACGCTGGCAAATCTAAGTCGGTGCGTCACGAGCGTGCAGAAGAGGTACTTACAGATGTTGGTCTTGCCGATCGTATGGATCACAAGCCCAATCAACTCTCTGGAGGGCAACGTCAACGTGTGGCCGTAGGTCGCGCATTGGTCAATAAACCTTCTATTATTTTGGCCGATGAGCCTACAGGAAATCTCGATTCAAAAACTTCTGTCGAGATCATGGCACTCTTTGATAAAATTCACGCCGATGGCAATACGGTTATCTTGGTCACCCACGAAGAAGATATTGCAGAGCACGCACACAGGGTTATTCGTTTGCGCGATGGAGTGATTGAAAGCGATGTAAGAAATCGCTAGTCATGTTCTAAGACTATTTTGAGTATTCACGCTTCCGCGAAATTCACCACCGTAGGAAGAGCGCAGCAGTAAACCGAGCTCGCGAGGTTCACGACCAATGGGAGAGCGCAGCGGTACACCACAATCAAAAGCGTTACAATCAAGACAAGTCATCGTCTCCTTCTTAATGATTTTTAAGAGTACATGCCTTAGTTGTAGTTATGTAATTTCCATCTAGTTATGAATAGGGATATGGTGACTTTGCTAAAATTAAAATAAATTGTTGCAAGGCAAAGCAGAGGAGGGTATCTTAAGCACTCAAAATACAACTATGGATTTTTTTGATTCACTTTCGGAAACAGTACAAATCGGTTTGGTCTTTGTCATACTCGCTGTATTATTTGTGATTGTGTTTTTAAACAATAGACGCAATAAAGAAAAACGCTACAATAGACGCGGTCGAAATTTCAAAGACAATTATTACCAACGCAAACGCGAGAAAGAGAAATAACACCCACCCTCGCGCAAAAGACAAGCGCCTTCTAGCGCTTTTTTTGCGTAAATGCCTTGACCGTGCACTTGTTCTAAAAAAAACTGCATAAAAAGAAAAGCAATGAAAGTATATACTAAAACAGGAGATCAAGGGACTACCGCCTTATTTGGTGGTACACGAGTGCCTAAGCATCACATCCGCATCGATAGTTATGGTACTGTCGACGAATTGAATTCACATATAGGATTGATTAGAGATCAGCAAATAGATCCTAGAAGTGAAGAAATATTATTACACATTCAAGACCGCCTATTTACTGTAGGCGCCGTTTTGGCCACAGACCCAGATAAGGCCACACTCAAAAGTGGCAAAGATCGGCTCAATATCCCAAGGGTAGATGAAGAAGATGTAGTTCTTTTAGAGAACGAAATGGATAGAATGGATGCCGAGTTACCACAAATGACGCATTTTGTTTTGCCAGGAGGCCATACTACTGTGTCATATTGTCACATAGCCCGCTGTGTATGCCGTAGGGCAGAGCGTTTGGCCACAGCGCTATACGATATTGAACCCTTTGATCAGTATACCTTAAAGTATCTCAACAGACTTTCTGACTACCTCTTTGTGCTGGCACGGAAGTTGTCCTACGATCTAAAAGCAAAAGAAATTAAGTGGATCCCCAAAAAACTGGATTAACTTTTTGTTTTAAAATAAAGCAGGAGCGCCAAGACTGGAAGCCGTTTTTTTAAAGACGATTAGAGCGGCGCTTTATCCACCTGATTTACACGTTCTTAAATTTATTTTTAAATAATGATCAATTCACTTGGTTTTTTGCCTAGAAAAATTATTTTTGCACAAAATTAAAATATACAATTGCTATGTACTGGACTTTAGAACTAGCTTCTTATTTAAGTGATGCGCCTTGGCCGGCAACGAAGGATGAATTGATTGATTACGCGATTAGAACCGGAGCACCACTTGAAGTTGTTGAAAATCTTCAATCTATAGAGGATGAAGGTGACTCTTATGATTCTATCGAAGAGATTTGGCCAGACTACCCTTCTGATGAAGATTACCTCTGGAACGAAGATGAATATTAAAAAAACACTACGTTAAACACAAAAAAGTCTCGCTTAGAGGCTTTTTTTTTGAGTAAATTTGACGTTTGATTATAATGACACCAACACCATAATTATGGGATTTTTAGATAATGTATTAAAAATATTTGTAGGAGATAAAGCAAAGCAAGATGTAGGCGCTATTACTCCTATTGTAGATAAAATAAAAACCTTTGAAGCCGAAATGGAAGGCTTGTCTTTAGATGAGCTTAGAGGTAAAACCATAGCTTTTAAACAACGTTTAGCCGATGATCAAAAAGAGGTGAACGACAAGATAGCTGCTTTAGAAATAGAAGCAGAGGCTACAGAAGATATAGACAAAAGAGAAGAGGTCTACACCGAGATTGATAAACTCAAAGATGAGGCCTATGAAATATCTGAAAACACTTTAAACGATATTTTACCTCAAGCTTTTGCCGTGGTTAAAGAAACCGCCAAACGATTTGTCAATAATACTACGCTGGAGGTAACGGCAACAGAGTATGATCGCGTCTTAAGTGGCGAAAAAGAATACGTAGCCTTAGAAGGTGACAAAGCGCTTTGGGCCAATAGTTGGGATGCTGCTGGTAAACAAGTGACCTGGGACATGGTACATTATGATGTGCAACTCATTGGTGGTGTTGCCATGCATCAAGGTAAAATTGCCGAGATGCAAACAGGAGAAGGAAAAACGCTTGTAGCGACCTTGCCCGTTTATCTCAATGCCCTTGCAGGTCATGGGGTACACTTAGTTACAGTAAATGATTACCTCGCCAAACGTGATAGCGCTTGGATGGCACCTATCTTTCAATTTCACGGGCTTACGGTAGATTGTATCGATTACCATCGCCCTAATAGTGCAGAGCGTCGCGCGGCCTATAATGCCGATATTACTTATGGAACCAATAATGAATTTGGTTTTGATTATTTGCGTGATAATATGTCTCACGCTCCTGGAGATTTGGTACAACGACCGCATCACTATGCGATTGTTGATGAGGTCGATTCGGTATTGGTAGATGATGCGCGTACACCCTTAATTATTTCTGGACCTGTTCCTAAGGGAGATGTACACGAATTTGATGCGCTCAAACCCAATATCGAAAAGTTAGTCGAGCTACAACGCAAACAACTTGTAGGTACTTTGGCAGAAGCCAAAAAATTAATAGCCGAAGGAGATACCAAAGAAGGCGGTGTTCAACTCTTGCGCGTCTTTAGAGGTTTGCCTAAGAATAAAGCCCTTATCAAATACTTAAGTGAAGAGGGGATTAGAATGTTGCTCCAAAAAACGGAGAACTTCTACATGCAGGATAACAATCGCGAAATGCCAAAAATAGATGCTGAGCTCTATTTTACGATTGATGAAAAGAACAATCAAATCGAATTGACCGATCGCGGGATAGAATTTCTTTCAGGCAAAGAAGATCCAAACTTCTTTGTAATGCCAGAAATTGGGATGGAAATTGCCAAGATTGAATCCAAAGGATTGAGTCCCGAAGAAGAGGCCGAAGAAAAAGAAGCCCTTTTTAATGACTTTAGCATAAAATCAGAGCGTATCCATACCATGAACCAGCTGCTCAAGGCCTACACGCTTTTTGAAAAGGATACCGCTTATGTCGTGATGGACAACAAAGTCATGATCGTAGACGAGCAAACGGGACGTATCATGGATGGACGTCGTTATAGTGACGGCTTACACCAAGCTATTGAAGCCAAGGAAAACGTAAAAATTGAAGACGCGACTCAAACCTTTGCAACAGTAACGCTTCAGAACTACTTCCGTATGTACCGCAAGCTTTCTGGTATGACGGGTACGGCTATTACCGAAGCAGGTGAGCTTTGGGAAATCTACAAACTCGATGTGGTAGAAATTCCAACCAATCGTCCTATCGCCAGAGATGATAAAGACGATTTGGTATATAAAACCAAACGTGAAAAATACAATGCGGTTATTGATGAGGTGACCAAATTATCTCAAGCTGGTCGTCCTGTACTTATAGGAACCACTTCTGTAGAAATTTCCGAATTGCTAAGTAGAATGTTGACCATTCGAAAAGTGCCGCATAATACGCTTAACGCCAAATTGCATAAAAAGGAGGCCGATATTGTTGCCGAGGCTGGAAAAGCTGGCGTAGTGACTATTGCCACAAACATGGCGGGTCGTGGTACCGATATTAAACTCTCAGACGAGGTAAAAGAAGCGGGAGGGCTTGCCATTATTGGTACAGAACGTCACGATTCTAGACGTGTCGATCGCCAGTTAAGAGGTCGTGCAGGACGTCAAGGAGATCCGGGTAGCTCACAGTTTTATGTGTCTTTAGAAGATAATTTGATGCGTTTGTTTGGTAGTGAGCGTATCGCCAAAATGATGGATCGATTAGGGCTCAAAGAAGGAGAGGTGATTCAGCACGGGATGATATCTAAATCTATAGAGCGGGCTCAGAAAAAGGTAGAAGAAAACAACTTTGGTATACGTAAGCGATTACTGGAGTATGATGATGTGATGAATGCCCAGCGTGAGGTAGTCTACAAAAGACGTCGTCATGCTTTGTTTGGAGAACGCCTTCGTGTCGATCTTGCCAATATGATATATGACACTGCCGAAAATATCGTAGAGACCAACAAATCTGCTAGTGATTACAAGAATTTTGAATTTGAATTGATTCGGTATTTTTCTATGGCCAGTCCTGTAAGTCAGGATGCCTTTGCCAAGGCCGATGCCAAAGGACTTACCGATCAGATTTATCACGCTGCTTTTGAGCACTACAGAGATAAAATGTCTCGTAACGCCGATCTGGCTTATCCAATTATCAAACGTGTTTACGAGGATCCTGAGAGCAAGTTTGAACGTATTGTCGTACCCTTTACAGATGGTACTAAAGAACTTCGGGTGGTGACCAACTTAAAAGAAGCTTACGACACCGAAGGAAAGCAACTAGTCAATGATTTTGAGAAAAATATTACTCTCGCCATTATTGATGACGCTTGGAAAACGCATTTACGCAAGATGGACGAACTCAAACAGAGTGTTCAGCTGGCTGTGCATGAGCAAAAAGACCCGCTTTTGATTTACAAATTTGAGGCTTTTGAACTCTTCAAAAGCATGATTGATAAAGTAAATAAGGAAGTGATTTCTTTCTTGTTTAAAGGTGAAATCCCACAAGGAGATTCTAATCAAGTAGCCGATGCCGCTCGTATGCGCCGCACCCAAGAAAAGCTCGAAACCCAAAAGGAAGAAATTCCTAATATGGATGAACGTTCGGCTCAGGCCAGAGCGGCCGGAAATACCCAAGGGCAACAACAACCGCAAGTCACAGAGACGATTGTACGGGATCAACCTAAGATAGGAAGAAACGATCAGGTCACCATCAAACATGTGATGAGTGGTGAGAGCAAAAAACTCAAATACAAGCAAGCGATACCTCTAATTCAAAAAGGGGAGTGGGTGCTCGTACAGCAGTAATATTAATAACACTATAAAAAACGGCTGATCTCAGCCGTTTTTTTATTTTACTAGTATCGTATGTATAAATTGTTTTGTTCAGATATAGACGGGACACTGCTCAATCAGGAGCGAAGTTTGAGTGATGCCACAGTTTCTGCTTTCGCGAAAGCGCAATTACCTATAGTATTGGCCTCCTCCAGAATGCCAAGTGCTATGCATTATTTACAAGACCTCTTATCGATTTCTGACCAGCCCCTTATCGCTTACAATGGTGGTTTGATTTTAGGGTCTCAACAAAAACTTCTTCAAAGTCATACCTTTGGTTTAGATATACTCAAGGCGGTTATGGTACACCATCAAGACAGCAGTTACAACTTGAGTATTTATAGCCATGATCACTGGTTTACCGATCGCGAAGATTATTGGAGCTTACGCGAAATCAATAACACTAGAGTAAAGCCTACTTATCAACCCGCTACAGAAAGTTTACAGTTTTTAAAAGAAAAGGCAAAAAACATTCACAAGCTGATGTGTATGGGGGAGGCAAAACAAATTGATAGTCTAGTAGCGTACTTACAGCCCAAGTATGAAACTGTAGTCCATTTATATCGCTCTAAGGATACCTATTTGGAGATTACGCCAAAACATATTGATAAGGCCAAAGCGCTGGAGGTTGTATTAGAAACATATTTTGACTTTGGTATGGATAGCGTCATGGCTTTTGGAGACAATCACAATGATGAAGCCTTATTGAGAGAAGTTGGTTTTGGTGTGGCCGTAGGCAATGCGACCCATCGCTTAAAGGCTATTGCCAATTTTGTGAGTAGTGTGTCTCATAAGGAGGATGCCGTTGCCAAGGCTATTTTGCAATGGACGGTATAGTCTTCCTAATGCGATCAAAAGTTTCAAATATAATTATTCTTAACAACCTAAAGACAAAGCATTACGGCTGCTAAGTGTCAAAAAGATAGCTTTGACCAAAAAGGTATTATGCGAATCTTAATAGTTGTATTTACAGGTTTTATCGCTTTGAGTTGTTCTAATAAAGGAGGTAGTTCTTCCCCTTTTAATACAATAGAGAATGAGGCCTTAAGTGTGAGTTGCCAAGAGGCCCGCTATCCTAATTATCAAGAATCTCCATATGTATTGCCTTACCCAGTAGGCGATAGTTATGTGGTAAATCTGAATCATTGTAGTATTTCGCCTCATGGTCCCGGAGATCCCGATCAATTTGCTGTCGATTTTGATATGCCTATAGGGAGTATGGTTACCGCTGCTCGAGGCGGTAGAGTGGTTTATGTAGAAGCGTCTGGACAGGATGGTAATTATCCCAATAATGCTGTGATTATTCAGGCTGGGAGTACCTATGACATATATGCACACCTCACTTTTAATGGTGCTCTTGTTGAGATAGGAGATAGCGTTACTGTGGGACAGGAAATAGGTTTAAGTGGTGCTACTGGAGCAGCAGGGTATGCGCATTTACACTTTGTGGTTACCCAAGGTAGCTGGCAGTGGCCGTATGAATCTGTTCCTTATAATTTTAGAAATACCCAAGAAAATCCTCATGGGCCCGAAATAGGTGAAGTTTATACCGCTTTGCCGTATTAATTAGCGGCCTCTTCCTCCAAAGACGCGCCAATCGAGTTTGATAGAAAATACATTAGAATAGACCGCGGCACTTTGATCTCCAATGTCGGTCAAGGCGTAATCTACATGAATGCCTTTATACTTGAAGCCCACTCCAATATTGGGTTGAAAACCAATACTCGAACTATTGTCTAGCTGGGTGATGTCTTGAAAGTTGCCTACCCCACCACGCACATAAACCAGATCGGCATAGCCAAATTCAAATCCAACTGCTGGCGTCATACTCACCGCCGAACTCGATAATATATCATTGGTCTGCGTAAAGCGGAAATTGAGATCCACCTCGGCTCTTAACGCATAGTCGTGATGAAATTGCCAATAGCGACCTACTCCAAATTGTAATTTGGGAATCGTGATTTCTGTACTTTCGGGTAGCTCCTGATTTTGACCTTCTACGGCCTCGCTAATGGTTGCAAATTCTTCTTCGTCTATACTCCAAGCATTGACGGTGGTGGTAATATCTCTAGCCATAAGCCCAAGATCCCATTTGCCTTTTTTCCATTGTATACCCACATCAAGACCAAAACCCCAACTATTGGCAAAATCACCAATAATACGTCGTACTACTTTGGCATTTGCCCCAATATTGAGCCCATCTAAGGGTAGGCGTCTGGCATAGGAGAAGGTTAATGCATAATCTGCGGTAGAGAATAAGCTGATACGGTTGTAATCAATATTGCCCTGATCGTCGATAAGTTGGGTTGTATTGAGAATGTCGTCTACCCCAAAACGAATCAAAGAAATCCCTATAGCACTTTGATCATCAAGTGGTTTGGCGAAAGCCAAATAATCGTAATTGGCAATATTGGCAAAGTAGGCGGCATGCATAAAAGAGACTTGATTGTCTTCTAGATAGACCAATCCAGCCGGATTCCAATAACCAGAATTCACATCGTTAGAGGTAGCCACAACAGCATTGGCCTGCCCCAGTGCGGCTGCATCTACACCTATATTTAAGAACTCATTAGAATAGGGGCGTACCGCTTGCCCGAAGACCGCGTATGTACACAAAAGGATAAGTATCGTAAATGTCTTTTTCAAATACCAATTTTGTCGGGCAAATATCCGATTTAATTACACAAATAGAACTTTATTTTTTTACAGATATTGCCTGTCTGATTACCAAAATCAATTTCTTTTCTATTTTTACAAAAAACCGCCACTATGTCTTTAAAAAAATACGTTCCCAATGCCATTACCCTTGGCAATCTACTCAGTGGATGTATTGCCCTACTCTTTGCGGTGAATAACCACATAGAATACGCTGCACTTTTTGTGGCTTTGGGTGTTTTTTTAGATTTTTTTGACGGCTTTTTTGCTCGTCTCTTCAAGGTACAGAGCGAGGTGGGGTTACAACTAGATTCTCTCGCAGATATGGTCACCAGTGGGGTGGTGCCAGGAGTAGTTATGTATAAGATGCTTGTAGATGCTAGTGGGGGCTCTTGGGGAGCAAACGATCAGACCGAGATTGGATTTGTGGCTTATTTGGGGTTTGTTATCACCTTGGCTTCGGCTTACAGGTTGGCCAAGTTTAATGTAGACGATCGCCAGACGGGTTCGTTTATCGGACTGCCCACCCCAGCCAATACGCTGTTTATTCTTAGTTTACCGCTCATTGTGAGCTATTCAGATTACGCTTTCGCGAAAGCGGCCTTAGAAAATACTTATGTCTTATTAGGGATCACGGCGCTTAGTGCTTTTTTACTCAATGCCGAGCTGCCCTTGTTCTCTTTAAAATTAAAGTCGTTTTCTTTTAAAGAAAATGCCCTGCGATACATCTTTATAATCGCGAGCCTACTCCTATTGGTCTTATTACACTATCTGGCCATGCCACTTATCATACTAATGTACGTATTGCTGTCTTTACTTTTTCCATCCAAGGCCTAAGCCTACTACTTGCAATAGGGGTTTCTGGTATTATTTGACAGATTTCTTTTTCAGTGCTAGCCCTAGCAATTACCTTTGTAAAAAAATAAAAGTACATGACAAATGCAGAAGTAAGAGCCTTAGCCCCACAAGCGCTTTGGAATAAATTTGCCGATCTAAATGCCGTACCTAGACCTTCAAAAAAGGAAGAGCGTGTCATTGCCTTTATGAAGGACTTTGGTAAAAATCTAGGTCTAGAAACGTTTGAAGATGAGGTAGGCAATGTGATTATAAGAAAACCAGCCACCCAAGGTATGGAAGATCGCAAAATGGTGGTGATGCAGTCTCATTTGGATATGGTACATCAAAAAAATGCAGCTACGGAATTTGATTTTGATACCCAAGGTATTGACATGTATGTAGATGGTGATTGGGTACGCGCCAAAGGCACGACTCTTGGAGCAGATAATGGTCTGGGTGTGGCCACGATCATGGCTATTTTGGAGAGCAAGGATATCGCACACCCAGCTATTGAAGCCCTCTTTACTATAGATGAAGAAACCGGAATGACTGGTGCTATGGGATTAAAGGGAGGTGTTTTAAAAGGTAGTATCTTACTCAATCTCGATACAGAAGAGGATGATGAAATAGGTGTGGGATGTGCTGGAGGTGTCGATGTTACGGCCACCAGATCTTATAAAGAAGAGGCTGCTGGAACAGACGTTTTGGGGTATACCATTACCGTCAAGGGGCTTCAAGGGGGGCATTCTGGAATGGATATTCACAAAGGGCTAGGCAATGCCAACAAATTGATGAATAGGTTATTGTATGATGGTTTTGTCTTATATGGCTTGCGTATTGCCCAAATTGACGGCGGGAGTCTGCGCAACGCTATTCCTAGAGAAAGTGTAGCTACAATAACCATTGATAAGATACATCGAGAAGCCTTTGAAGCCGATATGGCACTGGCTGTGCAAAGTATTCAAAACGAATATATAAGTCTTGAGCCAGAATTAGATATTACCCTTACACCTACAAATAGTATTCCTGAGAAAGTAATGGAAATTGGGGTGCAGCAAGGTATTGTCAATGCTTTGTATGCTGCCCATAATGGGGTGTATCGTATGAGTCCAGCTATTGCCGATCTTGTAG
>PAUP01000028.1 GCA_002712765.1 Cytophagaceae bacterium
AGGAAAAGTGCATCGGGTAGATTGCTGGACAAACAGACCAGTGTGGCCCCAAGGATTTAAACATATTACAGAGGGGCAACCTATACCAGAACATCTTGGCTGGGATCTATGGTTAGGACCTGCTGCCTATCGCCCTTATAATGAGAATTACCTCCCTTTTAAATGGAGAGGCTTCTGGGACTTTGGAACTGGTGCCATGGGAGATATGGGATGCCATATTATGGAAACACCTTTTAAAACCCTCTCGCTTGGCTTCCCTTATGAGGCTGAGGCAAGTTGTACTACAATCTGGTCTGGAGATTTTGTTGAAGCCGATTATCCTGAGGCTTGCCCTCCGTCTTCGATCGTACGATTAAAGTTTGACTCTCCTACTCAAGGTGATGTCGCTTTGAATTGGTATGATGGCGGGATCATGCCCGACTTACCCTCTGAGTTAAAAGAAGGTGAAAAACCAGGCGATGGTGGTGGCGGTAGTATTTTCTACGGAGAAGACGGAATCATGATCACAGACACCTACTCGCGTAACCCGCGCTTATTACCTTCAGAGAGGATGAAAGATTTTAAAGGCCCTGACAAAAGTATTCCGAGAGTGACGACCTCTCATGCAGGAGAATGGGTAGAAGCTTGTCTAAATGGCAGTTCGACCTCCTCACCCTTTTCTTATGGAGGCCCGCTGACAGAGGCGGTACTTATGGGTAATCTTGCCATCAAAGCGTTTCAGTACAAAAAACTAAAAGACGGCAAAAAATTGGGAGACTGGGATCCTTATGAATATCCTGGGCGTCGCACCCTAAAATGGGATGGAGAGAACATGCGTGTAACCAATTATGACCAGGCCAATAAATGGGTCAAACGAGACTATCGAAAGGGCTGGGAGATTTAAAAAGTAGATCATAAAAAAGGATGTCACATTTGACATCCTTTTTTATATGCTAAACTTGAAGGTTATTTACCCGGAAAGTTGGCCTTGCGCTTTTCTAAAAAGGCTGTTGTACCCTCTGTAAAATCTTGGGTACCAAAACAGCGTCCAAAAGCCTCAATCTCGGTCTGGTAGCCATCGGTACCATCTTTAAATCCTGCGTTTACTGCTGCTATCGCCGCACCAATAGCTACCGTCGAATTGCGCATAATCTTTTGCGCAATTTTTTGTGCAAGTGGCATCAGCTCTTCTATGGCCACAATATGATTAATCAACCCGTAGTCTAAGGCCATATTGGCATCTATCATCCCAGCGGTCATAATCATTTCCATGGCACGCCCTTTTCCTATTAATTGCGGTAAGCGTTGGGTGCCTCCATACCCAGGTATTACGCCTAGAGAGACTTCTGGCAATCCCATACGGGCATTGTCGCTTGCCAGCCTAAAGTGTGCCGCCATGGCCAACTCCAATCCTCCACCTAACGCAAAACCATTTACAGCTGCAATGACAGGCGTGGCTAAGTTTTCGACAAAATCAAAAAGCTGTTCTTGCCCTTTTCTAGCGAGTTTTGCGCCCTCTTCTACAGAAAAATCAGCAAATTCAGAAATATCGGCCCCAGCCACAAAAGCTTTTTCTCCAGCGCCCGTTATGATGATGACTTTGGCGTTTGCGTCTTGGTTTGCTTTCGCGAAAGCGTCATGAAGCTCGGCAATGGTCTCCGAGTTGAGCGCATTTAATTTTGAAGGCCTATTGATGGTGATAGTCGTAATGCCATCTTGGGTTTTTGAAAGAATATTTGAATAACTCATACGATCTATTTTTTTAGGGCTGGCGTGATAGGAAGCCCCGTAATTATTTCGGAAATTGTACGGTAAACACCGTACCTACTTCAGGGTTTGCTGTAAAAGTAATACTTCCTCGGTAAGTTTCCACGATGTTTTTCACCATTGCTAGGCCTAGACCCATGCCGCTGGTTTTGGTGGTAAACTTGGGCTCGAAAATTTTGGCCTTGTTGTCTTCTGTAATCCCAATACCGTTGTCGCGAACACTTATAGCGACTTGATCATCTTCATCGGTCACAGTAACGACTACTTTGGGTTCTGCCACTTGCGCTGTGGCCTGTATTGCATTTTTAACTAGGTTGGTCACGACCCGTATGAGTTGCGTACGGTCAAAATTGGCCATAATTTCATCCTTTTCTGACTCGTAGTAGATATAGCGCTCATTAAATATGTCGATACTCAACTTGACAATCTTGGGCACATTAAGCGATTCACTTTGTTGTGCTGGCATATCTGCAAAATTAGAAAAGGCAGAAGCGATACTACTCATCGTATCTATCTGCTGAATAAGCGTATTACTGTATTCCTTTATTTTTACATGTATTTCAGGATCGTCAGGATCAAAACGACGCTGAAAACTCTGTACCGAAAGTCGCATTGGAGTAAGCGGGTTTTTGATTTCGTGGGCGACTTGCTTTGCCATTTCGCGCCAAGCGGCTTCTCGTTCATTCTGTGCGAGCTTGGCAGCACTTCCTTCGAGCTCGTCTATCATAGAATTATAGGCCGTGACCAAGGTCAGTAATTCTACCGGCAACTCCTTAGTCTCGATCTTTTCGTTGCGTTTGTCGAGCTGAGTCTCTTTGATATTGTCTTCGACTTTTTTGAGATTTCTGGTGATATAACGTGCTAGAAAATAGGCCAAAACTACCGCCATTATTACCATAAGTACATTAACAATAACCAAGCGCAATAGTATCTCACGCATTTCGCGATTGATAAATGCATCGCTGTCTTCGTATTGGATTTGTAAAATGCCTAAAGGTTTAAATGAAGGATCATTGATATAAGAATAGGAGAGTTGTTGGGAGATTTCTCCATCTATTTGATCGACAAAGCGCTTTTCTACAGCATTTTCTAACTTGTCCAATATCTGATCGGGAATAGGCTTAGGCCCTTGCCCCACCAAACTCTCTGTAGAGCTTATCAGCGGCTTACCATCAAGATCAAATATGGTCAGATTTTCTCCTTGAACCTTAGCAATTTCAAAAATTTCATCTTTAAAAATAAAAGGTAACTTCTCGGTAATAAGCTCGTAACTCGTACTGCGTAAAACAAAGTCTATGGTGATTTGAATCGATGCTTCTTTACGTTCAAGGCGATCTTCGTTGTAATCTTTGACTTGTTCTTTGTACTGATAAAAGGTAACCCCTGCGATCAAAGCAAAAGTACTCACCACAAGCAAAAGCATCGAGATAAAAATGTTTGACTTTAAAGACTTCCTATTGAATCTAAGCATCGGGGTTTTTGTCTTGGATTTTTTTATACAATTTTATGCCTAGCATCAAAAATATTGCCAAACCAAGAAGCCCAATCACACCGTATATCCAATTAACCGCGCTCTTGGTAATGGCCAGAAACACCACGGCAAACAAAATAAGCGTTGCTCCCTCGTTCCAGAGACGCATAAAACGAGACGTGTATGAAACATCACCCGTTTGTAACTGTCTGTGGATTCGCCATGTTTTTGCATGATAAACGTATAACAAAACGATAAAGCCTAATTTAATCTGCATCCAAGGCTGTTCGAGCAAAGTAGGATTGACATGTAACATCAGTAAGGCGAATAAGGTACATAATACCAGAGATGGTGCGGTAATTATCTTCCAAAGCCGTTTGGCCATCAACCCTAATTGTTTCCCTAAAATTTCTTTTTCTGGAGAGGCTTTATGCTGCGCTTCTACTTGATAGACAAAAAGCCTGGGCATATAAAACAGTCCTGCAAACCAGGTAACCATAAAGATGATATGTAGCGATTTGAAATAAAGGTAGTAAGATGCCATGACTCAAAGATACAAGAATTGAAGATGGTGCTTACTCAGTTTTAGTAAATAGAACCTATGAGATAAACAAGCTAGGAGCGTGCAAAGCGATAAAGCAAAAAAGGCACCCTAAAAGAGTGCCTTATCTCATAGCGTCTTAACCGTATTATAAGAATAAGCTAAAGCCGATATTTAGCCCAAAATTGTTGCTTTTGACTTTAAAATCATCTTCATCATTATCGGGTTTTCTGGTACTGTTGGCATAACCCAACTCAAAATCGATGGAGAAATTGTTTGCAATAAAAAGAGCAGCACCGGCACTTAACCCCCATATGGTTGAACTTGATTTGACCTCAGAGGTTCCAAAATCAGGGTCGCTATCAAAAATTGAAGCTGTTACCGACTCGTCTTTGGCACTCCCAAATAAAATCGAAGCCCCAACAAAAGGTCTAAAATTACCCTCTCCAAAATAATTGCGAAGAAAGGGGCCAGCTGCAATACTGCTATTTCGAGCTTCAAAATTACTATCACCATCGGTAATCTTTGAGGTTCCATAAGAGATTTGCGCTCCAGCAACCAAATTGTTGTCTACAAAATAACCTGCAGATGAACTTATGGTAAAGCTGCTTAATTTATCTTTTTCAGACTCTTGCCCATTAAAATCGACAAAGCTTGAAGAAAAATTAAGACCTGCATTTGAGCCAGCAGTTATTAGCCAAGAACCTTGATCGGTTGGTGAGGCATTTGTATCGTCATCTTGAGCGATGGCTGTACTTGTAATAAAGCTCATCAATAAAATGAGAAAGGAAGTTTTAACTATTTTCATAAATGATATTTTGTTTCCTGTGAAAGTAAAAAAAATCCCACTATTACTAATGGGATTTTCTAATGAGAACGAGATCATTTCTAACAAATCTATTCTTTGCTATCTACAAATAGATAGTGTAGATTCAATTGATTAAAGGCTGTATTAAACTGAGCAACTTCTGCATCTAACATAGCGTCAAAAGCCGTTAGTTGTTTGTTTATTTCGGCAGTTAGTTCATTCTTAACCGCAACATCTTGATCGGTAGGTCCAAAATCTCCCATACCTACCAGACTATTGAGATGTCCTAGTTTGTTAGTAAGCTTAATTGGGAAGTTAAGTGGGTCCTGTCCAGATCGGTTTTTGGTTTGATAGAGCTCTTTTTCTATTTGCCCAAATGACTCCTGCATGGTTTTAGCTTTTTCGCGAAGCTCTTTGGTACGAGGGTCATCCTTATACTGCATTGTAAACGCCTTGAGCTGATTATTGATCTTTCTAATCTTTTTTATGCTTTGATGTGCCCGGTCTATAGTAGTGTTGACACTAGAAATAAAATCGTGCTGTTTTTGCATATCGGCTACAGTAGCCTCGGCATTGGGATTAGGAAGTATCTTAAAGTTTTTTGTTTGTGTAGCTCCATTAACCGTGAGCGCCACTTTATAATCTCCTGGCACGGCTTTGGGTCCATCAAGACTAGCCCACCATAAAATCATCCCATCCAGGCGCTCTGCCCCATCGGTGCGCGTATTCCAAGTAAACATATTCCCCCCTTCTTTGACTTTGAGCATTTTATCTTTGGCTGTAGCCTTGGTGCTGTAGGACTGTAAGGTATCGCCAGAGAGCGTCATATAGGTAAGGCTTACCGAGTCTTTTTTCTTGTCATAATCTCCCAAATTAAAATAGGTGATGACCCCTCCAGGGTGATTGGTTCCTGTGGTCAAACTGCCTTTTCTGCCTCCGCCTCCCATACGATAGGTGTCTTTAGGGGTAAATAACGTGTTGGTATTCGCTTTCGCGGAAGCGGCCTGATGCAACATCCCTAAATCATCAATCATCCAGATACTGCGACCTTGTGTAGCTACAATGAGATTGTTGTCTTTGATCGTAAGGTCGGTAATAGGCACAATAGGTAAATTGAGCTGAAAAGACTCCCAGTTTTTACCGTCGTCCCAACTAATATACATCCCTGTCTCGGTACCTGCGTACAAGAGTCCTTTTTGTTTGGGATCTTCTCGTACCACACGCGTAAAATGCTCTTCAGGAATCCCGTTGGTTATTTTTTTCCAGGACTTTCCATAATCTGTGGTCTTATACAAATAAGGGGTAAAGTCTCCAGATTTGTAGCGCGTACCTGCAACATAACAGGTGCCTTGGTCAAAAGCCGAAGGCTCTACACTATTAATCATCATCGCCTCTGGCATTCCTTTTGGGGTTACGTTTTCCCAAGACTGACCGTCGTTTTGTGTAACATGGATCAAACCGTCATCACTTCCTACCCAAAGTAAACCTTCTTTTAATGGTGATTCGGCAGCAGCAAAAATCGTACAGTAATACTCTACAGAGGTATTGTCTTGTGTAATAGGACCTCCTGACGACTTCATTTTTTCTGGATCATTGGTCGTGAGATCACCACTAATCACCTCCCAACTTTGTCCTTCATTTTCTGAGACGTGTACGCTTTGAGAAAAGGTGTACAAACGATCAGGGTTGTGTTTTGAAAAGATGATTGGAAAATTCCATTGAAAACGGTATTTCATGTCTTCAACCCCATGTCCCATAGGATTATCTGGCCAGACCGATACAGAGCGTACGGTATTTTTTTCGTGATTGACACGGGTCAGAAAACCGTCATAACTCCCTCCATATACAATCTCGTTGTTTTCTGGATCTATAGCAATATGTGCACTTTCTCCCCCTGCTGTACTTTCCCAGTCGTCTTCAGAAATACTGTAGCCCTCGGTGCGGTGTGGGATACGAATGGTGCTGTTGTCTTGTTGGGCTACATATATGCGGTAAGGGAAAGCATTGTCTGTGGTGACCCGGTAAAACTGAGCCGTAGGTTGGTTCATATACGTGCTCCAACTACGACCTCCATCATAACTTACCTGCGCACCTCCATCGTCTCCAATAATCATTCGATTGGGATCTTCTGGGGCAATCCAGAGATCGTGATGATCGCCGTGAGGGGCATTGTAAGTACTAAAGCTCTTACCACCATCGGTAGATTTGTGATAGCGTACATTAAGAACATACACCGTGTTCTCGTCTTTAGTATCGGCATATAAACGGGTATAATACCACGCCCGCTGACGCAATTTGCGCTCACTATTTACTTTTCTCCAGCTCACTCCTGCGTTAGTCGAAGTGTATAAACCTCCCTCTTTTTCATTCTCTACCATCGCATATAATCGATTGCTGTTTACCGGAGATACTGTTATCCCCATAATACCTAATATTCCTTTGGCAAATCCTTCATTATTTGAAAGTTCGGTCCAAGTTTCTCCCATATCAGTACTTTTCCAAAGCGCCGAACCTTCACCTCCAGAACTCAAACTATACGGAGTACGACGAGCGTTCCAGGTGGTCGCATAAAGGATACGAGAATTATTAGGGTCAATTATAAGATCGACTACGCCTGCATCGGCATTGCTAAAGAGGGTTTTACGCCAGGTTTTACCCCCATCTGTACTTTTGTACACCCCGCGATCTTGGGTTGGTTTATAAATATTCCCTAAGACTCCGGCATATACGATATCAGCATTTTTAGGATCTACGCGAATCCTTGGAATATGTCTGCTGTTTTTAAGCCCCGATTGTTTCCAGGTTTTACCGGCATCTTCAGATTTCCAGACGCCATAACCCGAGGAAACATTACCTCTAAGGGTTTTTTCGCCTCCACCTACGTAAATGACATTAGGGTCGCTTTGCGACACGGTTACAGCACCTATACTCCCGCCAAAAAAGCCATCAGAAATGTTTTCCCATTCCTTCCCTCCATTGGTGGTACGCCAAACACCGCCGCCTGTACTTCCCATATAAAACAGTTCAGGTTGCCCGGGGACTCCTGTCACAGCCGCCGATCGACCACCTCTAAAAGGACCTACTAAACGATATTCTAAGGCTTCATAATTCGAAGGGTCAGGACTTTGTGCTAGACTCTCAAAAAGGCCTATAGCGCTAACTGCCAAAAGGCATAAAAATAATTTGGTTTTCATAGTGTTGGTTTGTGTTCTAAATTAGAAATTTAAGAAAATCTACCTTGCTAGTATACAAATACCGCAATTTTAACGCCTAGTTCAACACAATTTTTACAATAAACGCTTGGCACTTCGGGCTTCCTACAATCGTGAATCTCGTGGGCTCATTTTGGCGAAAGCGGTATTCTCTATAAATCTTTTAACCGTCTTGTGAATCGGTTTTAGGTAAAAGGTGGGTGCGTACTTCTTTATTGAGATAATAGCCCGTGAGTACTGTAGATAATACATCGGCAATAGGAAAAGCAATCCAAACTCCCCAGACACCAAGAAAAGGTGGCAATACAAGAATGAGAGGAATTAAGAAAAACCCTTGTTTGGTCAAGCTAAGTAGTAAAGCAGGAGTAGCCTTTCCAATCGCTTGAAAATAAGCCGAACCTATAAGCTGTATGACAATAATTGGAGTAGCCGCAAATACCCATCGCAGGGCATTAGGGGTACGTTTGAGCAGTTCGGCATTATCGGCCAAGGTTTGTGCACTGCCTCCCTTATCGCTAATAAAAATAGCCACAAAGAAATCTGGAAAACTCATGATAACAACAAATATGAGCAAGGCCAGTAGCCCTGCATATTTGATC
Organism: Cytophagaceae bacterium; assembly: GCA_002712765.1. Taxonomy (GTDB): domain Bacteria; phylum Bacteroidota; class Bacteroidia; order Flavobacteriales; family Flavobacteriaceae; genus Dokdonia. The sequence goes on from PAUP01000028.1 coordinate 8,378, forward strand.
GAGGTATTTATAGTCTCTCTAACCCTTGCATACTTTTCGGCACCGTAGTTATAACCAGCAATAGGCATAAAACCCTGCGTCACCCCAATTACAGGAAACAAGGCAAACATCAGCATTCTACTTATGATCCCATAAGATGCCACATCTAAGGCATCGCCGTAATTGATCAAGACATTGTTTAATAATATGCCCAATACAGATATCACCCCTTGACGTGCCAAAGTCACAGACGACAAACTCGAAATTTCTGAGACTATTTTGCGCTGTAATTTTAGACATTCAAAACTAAGTCGAAGTTCACTTTTAACTACAAAGAACCACACGATAAAACCAAAACACATGGCATAGCTAATAAAAGTAGCCCAGCCAGCGCCCTCCATACCCATATCTAGGATATTAATCAATACATAATCCATAAAAATGTTACCAATTGCTGGTAATATCATGGCATACATGGCAAATTTAGGTTTGCCTTCTGCGCGTATGACATTATTACCCATCATACACAAGGCAAGCATTAATATACCATACAATACAATACGGTAATAGGTAAGCGCCAATTCCTTAAAGGTCTCATCGGCACCAAAAAATTCGATAAAAAAGTCTTGAAATACAAGCCCTAAAATGGCCAAAGATCCAGAGACCAAAGTGGTCAAGGTGACCTGATTTCCAAAAACACGCAAGGCCTTATCATCATTATTGGCTCCCAAGGCTCTAGAAAGCACAGAACTACCCCCAATACCAACAGCCAACCCAATAGCCCCTATAAAAAAGGTAAAAGGAATTACGACAGTAATGGCAGAAATGGCTTGAGGTCCGATCCAACGACCTACAAAAATGGTGTCAACGATCATGTTTAGCGACATGACCAAAATACCTATAGAAGCTGGGACAGCTTGTTTTACAAGTAGCTTTGATATAGGTTTTGTACCTAGTTCTTTTGAATTCTTATTTGCCAAATGTTACGACCTAAAGTGTACAATATGCAACCCCTTTTTAAGACTACCATCGATTTAATTAATATTTAACGTAGCTAGTAGCTAGGCTATGGCGGTTGCAGGATGAACAATAGCCCAATCATTGATCCAACCCGCAATTACTTGGGCCCAATCATCACGATCATTTAAACAAGGGATGGTGGTAAACTGCTCTCCTCCGGCCTCGTGAAATATTTCTTCACCTTCCATGGCGATTTCTTCGAGCGTTTCTAAACAATCTGAGACAAAAGCTGGCGTTACTATGGCCATATTCTTAAAACCTTCTTTCCCCATTCGCTCAATTGTACGATCGGTATAAGGTTGTAACCAGGGATCAAACCCTAGTCGTGATTGAAATGAAGTCGAAAATGTACCAGGTTTTAAGCCCAAATATTGGCCCACGCGTCGTGTGGTTTCATAACACTGATGTCTATAGCAAAATTCGTGTGCTTTTGAGGCCGCACTACAACAACTGCCATCAATTTTGCAATGTATTTTGGTAACATCACTCTTGCGAATATGTCTTTCTGGAACCCCGTGATATGAAAAGAGCAAATGCTCATAACCACTATCTTCCAAATGCTCCTTAATACTGTGAGAAAGCACTTTTATATACTCGTCTTTCTTGTAAAAAGCAGGTACATTGGTGATTTTCATTTTAGGAAAATGCTGAGCTCTTAAAGATTCGGCCAAGACGTTAATAGTCTCTGTAGTTGCCATTGCATACTGTGGATATAGTGGCAATAACATCACATCGTCTACGCCTTGATCATGCAGTTTCTGTAAACCAGATTGTATGGATGGAGTGCCATAGCGCATCGCGATTTCTACAGGAAGATCTGTTTGTTGCTGCACTTTCTTTTGAAGTCGCTCTGTGAGTACGATAAGTGGAGATCCTTCCTCCCACCAAATTTTACTGTAGGCCTCTGCACTTTTCTTAGGACGAGTGTTGAGAATAATACCTTTTACCAAAAGCGCTCTAGCTGCATATGGAACGTCAATGACACGCTCGTCCATGAGAAACTGTCCTAAATATTTCTTGACGTCTTTGGGATCTGTGCTATCGGGAGAGCCCAAATTGACGAGTAATACACCTTTGTTCATTATTTTTCTTTTTCAGATCAACAAAAATACGGAGTATCTTCTGTTCTCGCCCACAAAAACAATAAGAGTTTTTGATAGCGCTATTCTAAACACCACATTAGGGCTGCCTTTATATGCTGTCTAAAGTTTGGTTCGTCATAGGCCTGCTTTGTATGACCTCCGCCTATGTAAAATGATTTTGCCTTTCCCAAAGTAGTATACCACGATATTGGGTGGTAATCTCCCTGATTACCTCCTTTATAACTGGATTCGTCAAGTAAAAGTACTGGAGTTATCGAAGGACGTACGGATTTGTAGTTATACCATTCATCGGCTCTGGTAAATTGTGACTCAAGATGAGCAGTTGCAGGGTGGGCATTTGCCGTTTTAATCAAGGTGGCCTCCAATATATTGGGGTTATTGGGATGACTCTCAAAATACCCTCCTAAGAGTTCACCGTAAAAGGGCCAATCGTATTCGGTGTCGGCGGCGGCATGCACCCCTAAAAATCGACCGCCATTAGTAATATAAGCCTCAAAGGCTTGTTGTTGAGATGCATCCAAAATATCGCCTGTGGTATTTAAAAAGACAATAGCATCGTATTGCGATAGCGGTGGGGTATTAAAAATAGCAGCATCTTCTGTGTGTATTACTTTTACATTTTCTTCTACTCCAATAGCCTCAAAGGTGGCCACACCTTTCTCTATAGCTTCGTGCCTATAGCCTGCCGTCTTGGTAAAAACCAAAATTTTTTGCTGCCCAATTTGATCTGCGGTAGCACGCTTTGTTTTTGAATTGATTGGTGTTGTAGAATTGCACCCCCACAGGGCAAAATAGACAAGCGCCAAAAATCCCAATTGTAATGCTTTCATATAGGTGCGTTTATTGTGCTTAAAGATACTTATGAATTAAATAACTGCCAAGTTGCACATCGCTGGCTGTGAGCCATTGTTAACCCATAGACATCAAATATTTCTTTGGTGTGGTCCCAAATTTCTTCTTAAAAGCAGCGATAAAATGACTGGCAGTACTATAGCCTACTTTTAAACCTACTTCATTGACATTATGCGCCCCAGATTCAAGTAATTGTCTGGCTACTTCCATTTTATAGTCAAACAAAAAGCTAAATACAGAATCCCCATAAATTTGTTTAAATCCCTCTTTTAACTTGTTAAGCGAAAGCCCTATCTCTTCAGATAGCTCTTGAAGTGTAGGTGGTTCGGCCATGCGGGCGATAACAATCTCTTTGGCGCGTTTGATTTTGGCTACATTATCTTCGTCTACCAGAAAAGGGCATTGGGCAATATCAGCATCGGCAGGTCGGGTAAAATAGAGACTCAATAATTCATAACTCTTTCCTTTAAAGTAGAGGTCTTTAATATTGGGATGTAGGTTATAATTAACGAGTTGATTCAATACAATGGCCATAGAAGGGGTAATAATACCATCCTTATAGTATTTACGGTCTTTATTCTCTTCACTTAAAAAAGGTATATAGTTTGCTTCTCGCGAAAACAAACTATGAAATTTTTGTATCGAAATCAGCAATGAAAGCACCCAAGTATCGGGCTCTAACTCTAAATTCATAGGCAGATTACGTTGGGGATTATACAGCAGTAGCGACTGTTCTTCCCGTAATGGCAACTGATAAGCCCCATGATTAAAATGAAACAACGCACTCCCTTTTACACAAAAGTGAAATTGTATAAACTGACTGTCAATATCACGCTCAAGTCTTTGTTTATCAAGGGTTTCATTGGTGAATTTTAAAACAAAAAAACCTGCTTCGAGTCGGGTTTCTTCTAATATACTTTCAGCGACATTTTTTGAATCGGAAATGGCCATTTTGCAAATCTTTTATTTAGAATCATTCTAAGTTACAACGCAAATGACCCGCTGTCATTCCGCTTTACTAGTGACTTTCACAAAAATAAGTGATTTGCATCTCGCAAAAAGCATTGAACGACAAAAATCATGCGGCTAGCGTTATTTTTTTCTTTAAATACCCAATATTTTTGCAAACGTTTCATCGAACGCCCATTATTTGAAATCTACAGACACCTCTTTTTACGCAATTGGACTAAGCTACCTCAAAGCCGATGCTTCTATTCGTGGCCATTTTAGTGTTGATGACACTACTCAAGACATTTTATTGTCACGCGCGGCAGATGCTGGTATCGAAGGTTTGGTAGTTATCTCCACCTGTAATCGCACCGAACTTTACGGTTTTGCTGATAGCGCCATGACACTAGTCAAGCTACTATGTGAGCACACCCATGGTACCATGGAAGAATTCTTAAAAGTGGCCTATTTGCACAAAGAACAAGCCGCTGTTGCTCATCTTTTTAAAGTTGGAACAGGCTTAGACAGTCAAATTCTTGGTGATTTTGAAATTATAGGACAAATTAAATCTGGATTTAAAAAAGCCAAAAAATGCAATATGATCAATCCTTATATGGAACGATTGGTCAATGCAGTGATACAGGCGAGCAAACGCATAAAAAACGAGACCGCAATCTCTAGCGGAGCCACATCGGTGAGTTTTGCCGCTGTGCAGTACATCATGGCGCGCGTACCCTATGTATCAGATAAGAATATCTTACTGTTCGGAACAGGTAAAATAGGGCGCAACACTTGCGAAAACTTGATAAAACACACTAAAAATGAGCACATTACACTCATTAATCGCACCAAGGCCAAAGCCGAAAAAATTGCAGGTAAGTTTAATCTGATTGTAAAAGATTATGCCGATATCCAAAGTGAAATCGCACAAACAGATATTTTGGTAGTGGCTACTGGGGCGCAACAACCCACGATCAATAAGAATTTGATCCATTCCAAGAAACCCTTGTTAATCTTGGATTTGTCTATTCCAAAAAATGTAGACCAGAATGTGACCGATCTAGAACAAGTGACCCTTATCCATTTAGATCAACTATCTAAAATGGCAGATGACACCCTGCAAAAAAGGAAAAAACATATCCCTCAAGCCGAGGCTATCATTGCCGAAATTACAGCCGATTTTAATGCTTGGCTGCTTACGCGAAAATTTGCCCCTACACTACAGGCGCTCAAAACAAAGCTGCATCAGCTCAAAGAGACCGAGGTAATTAATCACCTTAAGAAAAATCCTGAATTGGCAGAAACTGAAGCTTCTCAATTAGGTGATAAAATTGTTCAAAAAATCACCAATCAGTTTGCGCATCACTTGCGTAATGCCAATGGTAGCACTCAGGAAAGCATCTCGCTAATCCATTCTATTTTTCAACTCGAAGAGACCACCGATGTCTAGGATAATTAAAATTGGCACTCGCGATAGCCAGCTTGCCTTATGGCAAGCCAAAACTGTCCAAAACCAATTAGAGAGCCTAGGCTATGCCACCCAATTAATACCCGTAAAATCTACCGGAGATCTCATCTTAGACAAACCACTTTACGAATTAGGGATTACTGGTATTTTTACAAAAACACTTGATGTAGCCATGCTCAACGGCAGTGTCGATATTGCCGTACACAGTATGAAAGACGTCCCTACAGCCTTACCCATTGGGATAGTCCAAGCTGCGGTATTAGAGCGTGCAGCTACACAAGATATTTTAGTCTATAAAGAGGCTCCAAACTTTGAAAAAAAGGCAACGGTCGCTACTGGGAGTCTGAGACGGCAAGCGCAGTGGTTACATCGCTATCCGCATCATAAGACGGTTGATCTTAGAGGCAATGTAAATACCAGACTCCAAAAACTTGAAGATAGCGATTGGTTGGGAGCTATTTTTGCCAAAGCCGGTTTAGCGCGAATTGGGGTGCTACCAGAAACCTATAGTGTTTTAGATTGGATGGTACCAGCTCCAGCACAAGGTGCTATGATGATTGCTGCGCTTGAAAAAGACACCTATACCCTTGCCGCTTGTGCCCAGCTCAATCATAAAGAAACGGCGCTTTGTACACATATCGAACGCACTTTTTTACGTACCCTTGAAGGTGGTTGTACCGCTCCTATTGGAGCAGCCGCAACGCTAGAAAATGGACACATCCATTTTACAGGTGTTCTATTTGCTGTAGATGGGCAACAAAAAATTGAAGTGCATAGAACCATTCCAGAATCACAGGCCATAGGCTTTGGGACAGATTGCGCCTTGGAGATTTTAGACAACGGCGGTCGTGAGCTGATGAAGGAAATCAAAAAATTTACCCAAAAATAAATCGTGGTGACCTTATTATCGACCAAAATACTAGCGCCCAACCAACGTGAGCTTCTCTTGAATGCTCATCTTAGTTTTGTCGATTTTGATATCTTAAAAATTGAACCACAACAACTGTTGCTTTCCCAAGCTGTTGAAGATGCGATTGTAACCAGTCAGAATGCTGCCCGTGTTTTGGTTTTGAGTCCAAAGCTGGTTCAAGAGTCCCTTAAAAACACACGTTTTTACACCGTAGGGCTTAAAACCGCTCAAATATTAAAAGATGCAGGTTTTCAAATTGTAGAAATTGCCAAAAACAGTGAGCAATTGGCCCAGACTATTAGGGCGCGTTTTAAGGAACGAACGTTTACGTTTTTTTGCGGAAATACACGTAGAGCCGAGCTGCCCGAACACTTACATAAAGCCGCTATAAGGCTCGAAGAAAAAATCGTCTACAAGGCCAGCCCACAGTCCAAAAAATTTGAACAGGCTTTTGATGCTGTACTTTTTTATAGTCCTTTGGGCGTTTCCGCTTTCGCGAAAAGCAATAGCATAGACCTCGCCGTATGTATAGGCAGTACCACGGCAACCGAGGCACAAAAACATGCCACCACGGTAATTACCGCCAATCAAACCACTGTCGAAAGCACCATTGCCAAAGCAGTACATTATTTAAAAAACACAGCGACACAGCCTTGATAGGCGTGTTGGTTATACAGATACTATGATAAAGAACGATTTATTTTTACGCGCCTTAAAAGGAGAAACCGTTTCGCGTCCGCCGGTGTGGATGATGCGACAAGCGGGAAGGTATTTGCCAGAATTTATGGAGATTAAGGCCAAATATGACTTTTTTACCCGTTGTCAAACCCCTGAGCTTGCCAGCGAAATTACTGTGCAGCCCATACGTCGTTACGGCATGGATGCGGCCATCTTGTTTTCTGATATCTTGGTCATTCCTCAGGCCATGAATATACACGTAGAAATGAAACCAGGGGTTGGCCCTTGGCTACCTGATCCGATCAGAACGCAAAAAGATTTGGACAGGGTGATTGTTCCAGATATAGATCAAACCTTGGGCTATGTGATGGAGGCTATCAAAATGACTAAGGAAAAACTCAATGACGAAATACCCTTAATCGGGTTTGCGGGTAGCCCTTGGACGATTTTGTGTTATTGTGTGCAAGGCCAGGGTTCTAAAAACTTTGACAAAGCCAAAGAGTTTTGTTTTACACAACCTCAAGCAGCCCATACGCTATTACAACGTATTACAGATACGACCATCGCATATCTCAGAGAAAAAATAAAGGCAGGAGTCAATGCCGTACAAGTATTTGATAGCTGGGGCGGCATGTTATCTCCCGAAGATTATCAGACCTTCTCTTGGCAATACATTCAACAAATCATAGATGCGTTAAAAGAAGAAGCGCCTGTGATCGCCTTTGGCAAAGGATGTTGGTTTGCGCTTGACAAAATGGCTACTAGTGGTGCTTCTGCTTTGGGAGTAGACTGGACGTGTAGCCCACAAATGGCTAGACAACTTACAGGCGGCAAAATCACGCTTCAAGGTAATTTTGATCCTACGCGACTGTTTTCGCCCCCGAGCGAGATCAAAAGACGTGTACACGAGATGATTGATGCTTTTGGGAAGGATCGGTATATCGTAAATCTAGGTCATGGTATCTTACCCAATATTCCTTTAGCCAATGCTGGAGCCTTTATTGAAGCGGTAAAAGAGTATAGCGCTTAGTGAAATTACATTCCATCATACGATCGATGGATTTCAGAAAACTCTGGAGCCTGGCCCTTATGGGGCTCAAACATCCGAGTTATATCTGGCCAACCTATACCGCTACCCGACAGTGTATCGATATCTGTAATCGCAAATTTGGAGAACTACACCATAAAAACGGACCCGAAAACGCCTTTAGACACGCGCTTTGGAATAGCTTGATAATTTATAGATCGCTTCAAGCAGGACGTGAGTTGGAAAAGGCAACTTACTGGGCAAAAAAAGCTACAGATTGGCATGAGGAGTTTTCGCCCAATGAGCCATTGGCAAGAGCGATGGATCTTCACAACAATAAGGTGGGTAGGGATCTTATGCAGATGCAACCTAATCTTGATGCCAAAACTATGATTGATGCGCTGCTTTTGTTACTGCAAAAATCTGAGTACATTGACAATCTAGACAAACTAAAAATGTATAAGAAACATCTTTTAGAAACCGCAACTGTATCTTTGATACATATTGAAAAAAAGAGTGAAAACCATGATTAAGGGAATAGGCATCGGCTTAAAAACATATGCAAATTCGTTAGGGCTTATCAGTAAACTAGGGTTGTGGAAATATTTTGCCATTCCTATGATTATTAGCGTCCTCACAGCAACGGCCATTGGATTTTCTGCTTATGGTTTTTCTGACAATATTGGCGGATGGATTTC
>PAUP01000029.1 GCA_002712765.1 Cytophagaceae bacterium
CCCAACTCCCAAAAATGACTGGTCGCTATGAGTAGAATGCAGCACCTACTTTCTAAGTGAAAGGGTTGCTAAGACGTCACTGGGTCTAATCCCTCGGTCTTTCTTGATAACATTTCAATAAAATTGTGAACTTTTACTCGGCAAAGATTACAATGATTTTTTAAAAACCCAAACAAAACAGAAAATTTTTCTAAAATAGAATGAGTTGTATCGCTTTAGCCGAATCAATTTCTATACACATCTATTTGACAAAAATAAAATCTACCATAGCTTGTTTTGATAATATATTGTTCAAAATAGTCGTGCAAAAAGAGCCTGAAGAAGTGAGTTGGAATATTCAAAAGTTTGGTTACCTTTGCCGCATTAATCGAGGAAAGATTTGACTGCTTGCAACCTCTTAAAAAAATGCCTAAAACTACAGCACGACGATTCCGTTTTTGTTGTTATGTTTCTACCGCACGCTCGTCAAATCTACCTATTAGCATTTTAAAACGATATACATGGCGTATTTATTTACCTCAGAAAGTGTTTCTGAAGGACACCCAGACAAAGTAGCAGATCAAATTAGTGATGCGCTTATTGACAATTTTTTAGCTTTTGATCCCGAATCTAAAGTAGCCTGCGAAACACTGGTTACTACAGGACAAGTGTTCTTGGCTGGTGAAGTAAAAAGTAGTGCCTATCTGGACGTGCAAAAAATTGCACGCGAGGCGATACGAAAAATCGGATATACCAAAGGTGAATATATGTTTGATGCCCATTCTTGTAGTGTGCTTTCTGCCATACACGAGCAATCTGACGATATCAACCGTGGGGTAGACAGAGCATCAAAAGAAGAACAAGGTGCAGGAGATCAAGGGATGATGTTTGGTTACGCTACCAAAGAAACAGCAGATTATATGCCTTTGGCCTTAGACTTGTCTCACAAAATACTTATAGAGCTTGCAGCTCTAAGACGTGAAAATAAAGAGATTACCTATTTGCGCCCAGATTCTAAAAGTCAAGTCACTATAGAATACAGCGACGATAATGTACCTCAGCGCATAGATGCTATTGTGATCTCTACCCAACATGACGCCTTTGATGAGGATGTCAAGATGTTAGAAAAAATTCGTGAAGATATCAAAGAGATATTGATCCCACGATTGGTAGCCCAACTCCCAGAAAAAGTTGCAGCCTTATTTAACGATGAGATTACCTATCACATCAATCCTACTGGAAAATTTGTTATAGGAGGGCCACATGGAGACACGGGTCTTACCGGACGTAAGATTATTGTAGATACCTACGGAGGTAAAGGCGCACATGGTGGTGGTGCTTTTTCTGGTAAAGATCCAAGCAAGGTTGATCGCTCTGCAGCCTATGCCACAAGACATATTGCCAAAAACATGGTTGCCGCAGGGATTGCTAACGAGATTCTAGTGCAGGTATCCTACGCCATTGGTGTTGTAGAACCTATGGGCATATTTGTAGATACTTATGGCACGGCCAATGTAGACTTGACCGATGGTGAAATTGCCGAGAAGATCTCGAGTATTTTTGACATGCGCCCTGCTGCTATCGAAAGTCGCTTAAAATTGCGATCGCCTATGTATAGTGAAACGGCTGCTTATGGTCATATGGGAAGAAAAAATGAGACTATCACCAAAACCTTTGAACGCTTTGATGGGTCTCAACACAAGGTAGACGTAGAGTTGTTTACCTGGGAAAAACTCGATTATGTAGATAAGGTAAGAGCGAGTTTTGGGGTGTAAATAGTCTTAATTAAAATGATCTAAAGGTCAATCATTTATAGGATGATTGACCTTTTTTTTATGAAAGAAAGTAGTGTTGCCCTTTATTCAAAAAAAAGCGTCATAGACCCTTATTGAAAACGGATATAATCGACCTCAAAGTTGAAAGGACTTGCTTTTTTCTCATTAGAAATAAACCCCATGCGTATCACCTTTTTGAGATCATCTGTAGTGAGCGCACCAGAGAGGCGATTGCCCAAACGGTATCGTTTAAAACCTTCCCAAGGAATGTTTTTTGTAACCCATTGGCCATCGGTTACGGGAAGATCTGCCTTAAAATTAGGTCTATAAAACCTTCTGTATTTATTGAGCGTAAACGCGAAATCTTGGCCTGTAGACCTATAGCGTATCGCTACTTCTTTAAACTGTGAAAGATCGTATTGCCCATAATCGCTTCTAAAAGAGGCAAAACCACCATTATTGGCAAGCGAAATACTCCCTTGGAAGACTACACTAGAATTTGTTAGCTCAATAGCCCCACTAGAGCGCCCCCCCATCACACCATCCAAAACGACATACCATTGACAATTATCACAACCGTCTTTTCCAAAATTGATATTTTGTTTGTCTTGGGGAAGGCTCATAAATAGCAGTATGAGTGTAAGGTATTTCAAATGAGTTATTTACAGATTATATTTGACTGTAAACATAAGAATTCTAGGCTGAACAAAATATTCGGTATTCCTAATTGAGATATCATTAACACTATTATTACTTATTACATCCACATCTAATAAGTTTGTGGCTTGTATGCGAAACTCCCATTTGCTCTCAGGTTTTTGGTAGTACAAGTTGGCCTCTAAAAAACTGTACATATTATCGATATCTGTTGTAGGATCGTCATCGTCATAATTGTACAAACTCCAATCGACACCAAAGGTAAAACCGTTTAAAAAATTAACCTCTGCATTGGCAAAAGGCCTAACAGTGGTAAAAGTACGGTCTGTGGCACCATTGTCAGAATTGGTGATGGTATGATTGTATCCAATCTCAAAGTTGGGTGCGTTTTTAAAATTAGTCTCGGCACTGGTTCTGTAATTTTGGGTAATATTTTTTGTATTTCTAGGCTCACCGTTAATGATATTGTTCAAATCGCTGTAAGAACCATTAGCGCTCAAATTGAGCTTCCACTTTTTAAAGCGCTTAGAAAAACGAGCGTTCCCGCTAAAGGTCTCATCAAAGAAATTGGTATTGTTTATAGGTCGTGATACCTGATTGATTCCCGTGAAGTCTCCTGACGTCTTTATCGCATCTACTCTTCTGGTATAATTCACACCCCCAAACAAGCTGGTAAAATTAAACATACTAAAGCTAAAATAATTTAAACTGGCGGTATGAAATATAGCGTTTTCTATATCTCTATTTCCTCTAAATAGACTGTTGTAGTTGTTGAGCACTAGGCCTTCTGCAAAATTATTGACATCGGTATATTGTGCGGTCATTTGATAGTTGGCCCTCAAACTCTTTCCTTGTGAAAATTGCACCACTGTAAATAAATCTGGAAGTAATTTCCATTCATTTTCATCGGTAGTCGTTCCAAATTGCTCACTCTTTGTTCCATAATTGTGTAAAGTAAGTCCAGGCGTTATCGTAAATATACCGGTCTTCACCTTGTAGTGCAGGCCTAAAAAGATGTCGCTAAAATTAAAATTGACATCATTACCAATGGCCTGTCCAGCATTATCTTCTGTCAAGGGGTCAGGACCACCTTCTAATATTTGAAACAAGCTAGAATCAAAATTCTGAGTACTCAAGGTGGTACCCAAAGTAAAGTTCAAATTACTTTTATCATTGAGGATATAGTAATAATCGACTTTAGCATCCAATTTATGACTCTCAACATTTTTATTTTGATTAAGATCAAACAAACCAGATGGGGCCATCTCAAAAGGAATGGTACTTACAAAGGCTGGATTGTCTGGGCCCGCGGGTTGATCTGGATCAAAATCATCATTTGTAGCTTGAAAAGGCTCTTCACCTAGACGAGCTCTATAAAAAGGGTTCTCATCAGAAAAGAGGTGGACAAAGGTACCCGCAAAGATATTCTTGTCGTCTAAGGTATAGTACAAATTGACATTCTGATTGATAGAAAAAGGTTCATTTTCTTTGTTTTGATCGGTGATATTTTCTACAATATCGCCACCGCGATTCAGGATGCTCAATCCATCAGAAAATTCGGTCTGTTTGGACTTTTTTACCAAGACATCATAATCAAATTGCAAATTCACATTGGGTTTGTAAACCGAACTAAATTTGACCATACCTAATTGATTGCGCTGGTCGCTAGTCTCATCAAAACCTTGAGTAAAACCTTGGTTGATAAAAGTATTTAATGAATTATTGACAAAATTGGTCAAATTATCACTGTACAAGGCAAAGCCGCTAATATCCCATTTGGGGCTTGCAGCATAGGTAAAATTAACTGCGGCAAAATTGGTCTCTATGTCATTGGCTCTATTATTTTGAGTGGTCAAAAAACCTAAGCCCCCATCAGAAATATTAAAAGAGGTACCCCCGCGTTGGTTAAAATTTCTAAACCCCCCTGTAAAGTTGAAATAATCCCTAAAAGTAAAGGGTACTTCCCCATTGTTATTAAAATCGGTAATGATATTTATTGACCCCTTGGGGCTGTAGTAAAACAATTTGGGTTTGACCAGATAGCGCGTTTTCTCACCATCGCCTAAACCAGCAGTGACTTCTCCAAACCAAAAGTTTTTCTTGCCTTCTTTGAGTTTGAGATTGATGGCTACATTATCCTGATCATTGCCCAGACCACGCATTTGCGACACCTCATTATAGTTTTTTAGCACCTCTACTTTCTTTAAAGCATCGGCAGGAATATTCTTGGTCGCCAGTTTGGTATCGCCATCAAAAAAGTCTTTCCCTTCAATCATTACTTTATTGACCACCTTACCTTCTACTTCGATTTCTCCGTCATCGTTTACTTCTACTCCAGGCAATTTTTTGAGTACATCACCTAGTTTCTTTTCGTTACCGTTGGTAAAGCTGTCTGTGTTATACACTATGGTATCTCCCTTGACGGTAACTGGCATTTCGTACACCAGCTCTACATCATCTAATTGATTAGGATCTGATTTTAGGACAAAATCTTTGGTCATATCCTGGGCCTGCTCCCCTACCTCAAGATCAATCAATTCAGATTTGAGTCCTAGAAAACTCACTTTTAATTCATAGGTATTCCCCTTGGTAAGATCTAGTCTGTATCGGCCTTCTCCGTCGGTGATCCCGTAGGATTCTAAGGTGCCTTCAGCCTTGTTTGAAGCAATGATATTGGCAAATTCCAAAGGACTACCTATACTGTCTCTTACTACTCCTTTTAAGGTGATGCTTTGCGCAAAAATCCCTGTAGACATTACTAGAAGTAATGCCAGAATACTATTCTTAAATGTCATCTTGATTGATTTGATTGATTAGATTGAATGAGCAAACACCCGCTATCTTTGTCCCTTAACGCTATGTGTTTTGCTCATATATAAACTACCTTAAAAACGTCTTCCTCCGCCACGACGGTTACTTCGCCCATAACGCTCTGCCATTTCTTTGGCTTTTTCTTCTACTATAGCAACATATTCGGCACGAGAAACTTCTTTCCCTTTAGAAGGTACATCTATAATGACTTCCTCCTTAGGATTGAGTACAACTTTTGTACAAAGTATGGTCGTATTATTGGTACTCAATTCCAAAATTAATCCAGGTAAGCCCCCAAATTCATCGGGCCCGTGTGAGGCTGGAATCATAGGCGTATACCAGGCGGTTATTGTCTCTGTGGTAGGCTCTTCCTCTTCTGGCTCCTGTGCAGTAGCCGTACTATCGGTTTTTTTGGCATTGGCCTTTTGCGCATCTCTGGCACGTCTGCCCATACGGCTCCACATATTGGCCTCGATATCTCTAGTGGCCACCGCTTTAAATACAGGATACTGCCCTATCATTTTGCTTTCTTTGACCAATTCCCACGCTAGGGCGTTAATCGTATCTTTTACCAAAAAGGTTTTACCCATCATATTGTTTTCACGAGCATAAGCCTTGGTAGCGGTATTCTTATAAATACCTCCTTGAGTAAAACCACCTCCCCAGCCACCGCCTTGCCCCGGGGCAGCTAGTTTTTCTTCTTCCTTGTAAAAAGACTCCTCATTGGTAAAAGTCAAAGTATACTCCTTCTCCAAAAAATTCTTCATACGCTCCATAATTTGCTTTTTACGCTGTTCGGTCATTTGTTGCCCGCCCCGATTAAATCGAGATAGATCTATGGTCGTTTTGGTTTGATAGGTGGCTACTCCTTGAATTTTTTGTGCATACATGGGTACGGTCGCGAGGCAAACTATGATCACTACCGCCAGTTGTCTTAACTTTATAATCATTCTTCTTTTATTAAATGGTCCAAAAATTTTAGACTTTAAAAGTAAACCAAAGTTTAACCGAGGGTCGTTTTTTAAGAAGAAATTATGAAAATACGCTAGCCTACCCTTTGATACTGATGGTCATCATACTTCCATCTCCTTTCTTGCGATTGGATTGCATACGCTCCATTAATTCTTCTGACTTTTTGCGCGCGGTCTCATCATAGGTCGCTTGATCTACTTTTTTACCCTTGACAGGAACCACTATTGCTATTGGCTCTTTTGGATTGAGTACAACTTTAGTACACATCATAGACAGCTTACCATCATTAACTTCAAGAATAAGCCCTGGCAACCCCCAAAATTCATCTGGACCATGTGATAATGGTATATCCAAGGTATACCAGGCTGTTATTTTACGGGTTGTGGTCTTGGTCACCGTTTTACTTTCTCCATCAACAATTTCTGTAGAACGCTCTTCTTGTTCTTCTTCTAGGGTTGCTTTAAAACAGGTGTATTGTCCAATATTCTTGGTCTCCTTTTCGAGCTTCCATTCTGGCTTTTCTAACTTGTCTTCTATCAAAAACAACTTCCCCATTAAATCGCTTTGCTGGGTGTATTTTTTGGCGGCAATATCCTGGAAAAGCACATCCTTACTCGCCGATACAGTAATGACCATACCACCACTGCTGGGTGCTTGAGGCTTGGCTAATTCTTCAGGTTGTTGTTGCCATAAGGCTTGACTACCCTTAAAGGTCAGATCGTATTTGCGCTGAAATTGTTTTCGCAATTGTTCTTGTATGCTCTTGTGCATTTCGTCTGTCATTCCTGATGAAGAATCGAGTTTCATTTCTACATGCCGCTGTGTTTGGTAGGTGGCTATCCCTTCTATATTTTGAGTATACGCTTTCGCGAAAGCAAATACAGAAAGAAGCAAAGCAATAATGATATTTTTCATATGATCGGTGTTTTTGTTGCTACAAAGATGTCAAAAAGTTATGTTGACTTTTGTTAAGCAGTGTTAACTAGTGTTAACCGATTTGTACAGCCTTAGCTAAGCGCCTACATTTGAATTATGCAAAAACGCCATTACAAAACGGTGCTCTATTTTATCAGTCTGGTAATCTTGTTGACTCTTATCATACAAGTTTATTGGAATTACAAGAATTACCAACAAGGCAAACAACAACTTATCAATGAGGTACAAATTAGCCTCGATCAGGCTGTAGACACCTATTATATCGATCTGGCTACAGACAATACCATTGGTTTTGCCATAAACCAATCTCCAAATTTCAAATTTTTACAATCTTATAAAGGGCTATCTACCGCAATTGATATTAATATTTCTGGCTGGTCGGGAGATTCTCTAAATATGCTCGAACACCCGTTAAAATCTTCTCACCAGATTAATGATAGCGCTGTTTTTGAAACTATGCGTTTTATCATACAAGACACAGCAGTCCGGCTTCCGCATGAAAAAAAAGAATTTTTAGATCCCAACGATCCTGGCGCTATAGGATCGGTACCGCTATTTGGAGGAGGGACAGCTATGATAGACACCTTGGTCACTCAACTTTCAATAAATGATTCGATCAAACGTGGCGCTGTCAAATGGTTTTTGGGAGATTCGACACAACGTGATAATGCCTTAGCGCAACTTACCTCTAGGGTCATTTTCTCCATTAGCTCAGATAGTCTAGCCCTAGACAAAATGAGTAATTTGGTAGCTCAAGAACTCTCCCGTAAGCAAATTGATGTCGATTATGGAATCGAGTTTGTAGACCCTAGTGGCCAAAAGCAATATTCTAATAAAAAAATTAGCGACACCGCTCCTTTGACCACAGCTTCTACCTCGGCCTATCTCCCTTCAAAAAGTAGGCTTACACTAGCTTTTACCAATGGCACTATGACCATATTAAAAAATAATCTCTTGGGTATTTTTCTCAGTTTTATATTGATGGCTGCCGTGGTAAGTAGCCTTTTGTATCTGTTGTATATCATCAAACAGCAAAAAGAACTGGCCGCTATTAAAAATGATTTTATCGGTAATATGACCCATGAATTTAAAACACCAATAGCAACCATAGGCGTTGCTTTGGAGAGCATTCAACACTTTAACACCAATAACGATCCTGAGAAAACCAAAAAGTATATTGATATGTCGTCGGCCCAAATAGCCAAACTCAATACTATGGTCGAAAAACTTTTAGAAACCGCCACACTAGATAAAGAGGCCTTAGCACTTCAAAAGGAGCCTCAAAATATTGTTTCTTTATTAGAAAGCATCAAACAAAAATACACCCAGACCTATCCCTCGCATCATATCTCATTATATACACCTCAAGCGTCTTGTATGCTAGCTATAGATGTATTTCATTTGGAAAATGCCCTAGACAATATCTTTGATAATGCCATAAAATATGGAGGAGATCGCATCGAGATATCATTACACCCCAAAAAGGATAGCTGCCTGCTGGTCATTAAGGACAATGGTCATCAATTGACCAAAGCTCAAGCGACCAAAATTTTTGAAAAATTCTACCGTGTACCCCAAGGCAATACCCACGACGTTAAAGGGTTTGGCATTGGTCTATTTTACACCAAAACCATCATAGAAAAACACGGCGGTCAGATACTGTGTACTACCGCTCCTACAACTTTTAATATCCACTTGCCCTATGTCTAAAACACGTTTACTCCTTGCCGAAGATGAGCCAGCCTTGGGACAGATTGTTCAGGAGAGCCTAGAAACACGTGATTTTAAGGTGCATTTGTGTAGTAATGGCGAGCTGGCTTTAGACCACTTTACCAACAACGGTGCCGATCTGGTAATTCTAGATGTGATGATGCCAAAACTCGACGGGTTTAGTGTGGCCAAGGCGATACGCCAAATCGATGATGCTGTGCCTATTATCTTTCTTACCGCCAAATCACAAACCGAAGACGTGGTCGAAGGCTTTAGTATTGGAGGGAATGATTATGTCAAAAAACCTTTTAGTATAGAAGAATTAATTGCGCGTATCAATAATTTACTCCATAGAAGCCTAGAACAAAAACATGCCAATCTTCTAACCATTGGCGGATATGCCTTTGACTTTCCAAAACAAGAGTTACGCTTTCGCGAAAGCGTTCAAAAGCTCACCCACCGCGAGGCACATTTACTATTTCATCTTTGTAAAAATAAAAACCAGGTCTTGGACCGCTCATTTATCTTAAAAAAACTCTGGGGTGATGATGACTTTTTTAGTGGCCGCTCGATGGATGTTTTTATAAGTAAACTAAGAAAAAAACTCAAGGAAGATGAGCGCATTTCTATTGTCAATGTGCGTGGCTATGGTTACAAACTAATTTGTTAAATCATTGCTCCAATGACCGTCTATGGGCAACAGGGTAAAAAGCGGCAAGTTTTTTGTACTTTGCCATGACATGAAGTCTCTCTTATTATTGCTGTGTTGGTGTATCTCGGTTGCGGTCTTTTCTCAAAAGGTAGCGGTAACTCCCCAAGAAGTAATAGCACTAGAGGCGGAGCGCTTTCTCGGGGTTGACGACTACAACAGCCTCTATTATATAAAAGGCAATACCTTATTTAAAAAAGACGATAGGCAGCTGTATCAATTTGCAGCCTTACAGTTAGGGCCCATTGCGACTGTTGACCTGATCAATCCTTTAAAAATCACATTGTATTACAAAGACGCCAATACGGTTTTGATTTTAGACAACACCCTTTCAGAGATTAAGCGACTCTCCTTTACCAATATTGAAAATTTTAGAAACGTTAGCCATACCACCACGGCCAACGATAGGCGTTTTTGGATTTTTAACACAGACACACAACAACTTGAAGTTTTTGATTACAATACTAAAAAGGTGATTCAGCAATCCTTGCCTATTGAAAAAGTACCACTAAGTGTAGCGAGTAACTTTAATTTTGTGTGGTTACTTATGGATACCCAAATCCTCGCTTTAAATACCTATGGTAGTTTTTTACACAGTCTTGAACATCAGGGTATTTTAAGTCTAAGACAACACAACGGCAATCTTTTGGGATGGGACGGGCAACATTTTTTTTATAAACCCGCAACCCAAGAGGCCTTTTTGCCTGTAGATCTTCCAAAAATACCCGTCAAACAGTTTTCGTTGAATAATGAAATCCTGTATATTTACGACGGTCAAAAAGTCACCTCTTTTCGTCTCAAACCAGCTAAAAACTAAAACATGCACATTGCCATTGCCGGAAACATCGGGGCGGGTAAAACCACCTTGACGCGATTACTCGCCAAACATTTTAAATGGACACCCCAATACGAAGATGTGGTTGATAATCCGTATCTGGATGACTTTTACAATGCAATGGAACGCTGGTCTTTTAACCTCCAAATTTACTTTCTAAACAGTAGATTTAGACAATTACTAGAAATAAGAAATAGCAAAAAAAGCATCATTCAAGATCGAACGATTTATGAAGACGCTTTTATTTTTGCCCCTAACCTGCATGCAATGGGATTGCTCACCAATAGGGATTACAATAATTATCGCTCGCTTTTTGATTTGATGGAAAGTGTGGTTGACGCCCCAGATTTGATGATCTATTTGCGCAGTTCTATCCCTAATTTGGTCTCTCAAATTCACAAGCGCGGCCGCGAGTATGAAAACTCTATCAGTATAGACTACCTCAGCAGGCTCAATGAGCGCTATGAAGCTTGGGTAACAGGATATGATAAGGGGAAATTATTAATTATCGATGTAGATCATATAAACTTTGTAGATAACCCAGAAGACTTAGGCGAGATCATTAATCGTATCGATGCCGAACTTAACGGCTTATTCTAAGGGCAAACCACCATCTACCTACTTATTGAATCAGACCGATTGAACGCGCATGGGTTATGGCCATGCGACTTTCTTTGACCATAATGGCTGGTATACCGCTGTATTGACTTAAAACCTCTGATACCCGCGCCATTTTCTTTTTGTGTTTGACACTGCGTAAGTATACTGCCAAGATTTGCTCGGGATATTGCTGGGCCACCTCTAGATAAATATCGACATCGTGCTCACCACTATCGCCAATAAGGACAAATTTTAAATGAGGATAGGTTTTGAGAATATTTCTAATCTCTCGCTGTTTGTGTGGTTTTTCTGGTTTTGGTGTCTTGTCAAAGGGGCCTCTAAAATCTCTTAGTAAGATAGGGCCCTTAGGAAAACCAGCTTTTCTGATAAAATGTTCTAGATATTTGTATAAATTCCATGGGCTATTACTTACATAAAACATAGGATTTGCAGCATTCCCAGATTTGCCAAGGTGCAACTTTTGATAAAATGCTGGGGCACCCGAAAGCGAGGTCCTTTGATGTACCGATTTAAAGGCTGTATTAACAATGACCCGCCATTTTAGTCTAGAAGCTACACCAGTATGCAAGATGGTATCATCAATATCACTAATGACCCCATACTCTGCCGTTGCTGGTGGTATGAGCATCTGAGCAGGAAATTCGTTGTTAGATAGCACCTCAACAGAAGATGCTACATCATCAAAGCTAACAGACAATTGCACCCAGCCTTCGCTATTTATTAGCGCTGCCAATCCGTCGACCTTTTTGTCAATTTTAAAATAGCCTTCGGCATCGGTGGTGGTCGAGAAGGTGCGATCGTCGGGGAGGCTAATCTTTAATTTGGTATGGCGCAACTCATCTGTTGCAAACTGCTTATAGGCATTTTTTACCGCTGCCAATATACCGCGCTTTTCGAGATCGACACCCTCATGTTCTAGGGCGCGCCCTAATGCATATAAGTGATTGTGAGTACCATAAGACTGGTAGCCGTCAATTTCGATTGGGTCATTAGAAGAAAAAAATGTCATAGATATGTTCTTTTCACATGCTGCTATGGCTACAATATAGTGTGCAAGTCAATGTTTTAA
The DNA here is from genome assembly GCA_002712765.1 of Cytophagaceae bacterium. Lineage (GTDB taxonomy): Bacteria > Bacteroidota > Bacteroidia > Flavobacteriales > Flavobacteriaceae > Dokdonia. The sequence continues at coordinate 12,075 of PAUP01000029.1, forward strand.
GATCGATATTGCATTCTATATAGACCCAAAAAAAACGCCTGTACAGATACAGGCGTTTTTATCTATTTCTAAAAGAGGTCTAAATTACTTACCCTCTTCTACTTCTTCTACTTCAATGACCACTTTGGTCTTGTCGCTAGCACTTTTCACTTCGACATTTTGAAGCGCCTCTACCTGGGCTTTCACTTCTTCGGACGTGCCTTCTATCACTTTCGTATCCACTTTGGTTTCACCATTTTTGGTCGTGGTTGTGGTCACTACAGCTTTGGCATCCTCTCCCTGGGTTGCACTCATTTTAACCTCAACCTGTTTTTCAACATTCATGGCGATCTCAGGTGTCTCAACTATATTCAAAACCGTTTTGGTACCATCATCGGCTATAAAGACGGCTTCTTTTACTTGATTGGTGACAACTCCTTCTTCAGAATGTCCTCCCAATATTGGGGCGATTACCAGTCCAACCAAGCACGTTAGCTTAATCAAGATATTCATAGAAGGTCCTGAAGTATCCTTAAATGGATCTCCAACGGTATCTCCAGTTACTGCAGCTTTGTGAGCATCAGAGCCTTTATAGGTCATCTCGCCGTCTATCATAACACCTGCCTCAAAAGATTTTTTGGCATTGTCCCAGGCACCACCAGCATTATTCTGGAAAATAGCCCACATTACCCCACTGACACAAACTCCAGCCATATAGCCTCCTAAAGGCTCGGCACCAAAGAGTAAGCCAATAATAATTGGAGTGATAATGGTTATAAGTCCTGGCAATATCATTTCTTTAAGTGCTGCCTTAGTCGAAATATCGACACATTTGGCATACTCTGGTGTGCCAGTACCTTCCATTATACCAGGAATCTCTCTAAACTGACGACGTACTTCTTGAACCATTTCCATGGCTGCCTTACCTACAGATTTCATAGCCAATGCCGAAAATACTACAGGTATCATACCTCCTACAAACAACATCGCCAATACATCGGCTTTAAATATATTGATCCCGTCAATACCGGTAAAAGTGACATAGGCGGCAAATAGCGCAAGCGCTGTTAAGGCCGCAGAGGCAATAGCAAAGCCCTTACCTACAGCAGCAGTTGTGTTTCCTACAGAGTCAAGAATATCTGTACGCTCGCGCACATGATCTTCTAGCTCACTCATCTCGGCTACACCACCTGCATTATCTGCAATAGGCCCAAAGGCATCAATAGCCAATTGCATAGCGGTTGTTGCCATCATAGCAGAGGCTGCAAGTGCCACACCGTAAAAACCTGCTAATTCATAAGAACCATAAATTGCTGCTGCAAATAGCAATACAGAAGCAAAGGTAGACTTCATACCAACAGCGAGACCCGCTATGATATTGGTCGCAGCACCGGTAGATGAGTTTTGTACGATATCCATTACTGGTTTTTTACCCAGACTGGTATAATATGCCGTTACAATAGAAATCAAGGCACCTACGGCCAGTCCTATTACTGCTGCATAAAAGACATTCATCGAAGAGATTTCTTTATATCCTTCTCCAAAAAAGCTCAATTGCATGGTTTCGGGAAGCATCCATTTGATCAAAAAGAAACTGGCAATCAGGGTCAACCCAATAGCCACCCAATTTCCTAAATCAAGAGCAGCTTGTACTTTGCTTTCTTTGGCTTCATTGTTTTTAACACCTACTAAAAAGGTACCAATAATCGAAGCCAAAATCCCTACCCCAGCAATCACTATAGGCAATAAAATAGGTCCCATATTGTTAAAGGCATCGGTATACTGAGTGCCATTGGCAAGCGAAATATCTCTGATGACATAATTTCCTAATACCATAGCTGCAAGTACGGTTGCGACATAAGAACCAAATAAATCGGCTCCCATCCCGGCTACATCTCCTACATTATCTCCTACGTTATCGGCTATGGTTGCAGGATTACGAGGATCATCTTCTGGAATCCCAGCTTCTACCTTTCCTACCAAGTCTGCTCCAACATCGGCTGCTTTGGTGTATATCCCGCCGCCAACACGGGCAAATAGGGCAATACTTTCGGCGCCAAGAGAGAACCCAGCAAGAGCCTCTAGGACGATGGTCATATTTCTATAAAAAGAACCTTCCTCGCCCATAAATTGACCCGTAAAGAATAAAAAGATTAAACTCAAACCCAGTACAGCCAGTCCAGCTACACCAAGCCCCATCACGGTTCCTCCCCCAAAAGACACCTTTAAGGCTTGTGGTAATGAGGTTTTTGCCGCTTCGGCAGTACGCGCGTTGGCATCGGTTGCAATACGCATCCCAATATTTCCCGCAAGGGCAGAAAAGAAAGCACCCAGAATAAATGCTGGAACGATCATAATACTGGTAGTGTCTACGATCTGAGAAATTCCAAATAAGGCCGCAGAGGCAATAAGTACAAAAATGAGCAAAAGTCTATATTCGGCGGCTAGAAAGGCAAGTGCACCTTCTTTAATGGCCTTAGATATTTCTTGCATTCTGGCATTTCCAGGAGATTGTTTCTTTACCCATGCCATTTTTACAAACATGAAAAGAAGACCCAATACGGATAGTGCCACAGGCACCCAAATAATATTTTTTTCCATTCGGTTTTGAGGTTAAATTAAAGTCAGGCTAAAGTAACAAAATCAAAGCGAACAAAAAAAGCCCCAATCTGGTAGACTGCGGCTGAGGGCTAACTCATTTATATCGTGAAAATTAAGGGGCGGCAACGATACCAACATGGCTTGTAAATCCAGGCTGTGTCAGTCTACCTACTCCTCTCAGTATATACTTACTTCACTTCTTGGAACGTCACTTTCCTGATACCTTTCGATACATTTGGCAACGATGTCTTTGGCTTCTTCTACATTACCCCATCCACCAACGTCAACTTTCTTCTCTTCAAGGTCTTTATACACCTGAAAAAAGTGCTCAATCTCCTTGATCAAATGCTGGTTTAATTCTGGAAGATCATTCACTCTGCTGGCTATAGGATCACTAATGGGAACACAAATCACTTTCTCGTCTGGACCTTTTTCATCGGCCATGTGAAATACACCAATAGGTTTCACCTCTATAACACACCCTGGAAAAGTAGGCTCTGTTACCAATACCAATACATCCAAAGGATCACCATCAAGAGCCAATGTTTCTGGCATAAAACCGTAATCTGCTGGGTACATCATTGACGAAAAGATCATACGATCATATCGAATCTTTTTTAACTCAAAATCGTACTCGTATTTGTTTCGGCTTCCTTTCGGAATCTCGATTAATACATCAAATGTTTTTACTTTATCTGCTGTCATACTATTATCGCGCCGTCTGTAAAAGATCGGCATTTATAAAGACCTTAATATCAAGGTCTGTTGAACTCATTTTTAAAGGCCTCAGCTATGATTTTTTTGACAAAATCCATACCGTTACGGCTGCTGGGTACGCTTTCGCGAAAGCAAATAATAACACATTGAATAACAACTACTTATGCGGATATACCAACATATTATTCGCTAACGGGCTGCAAAAATACGGTGTATTACCCATACCACCAAAAATTCCTAGGTTAAGTTTAGGTTAGAAATAGAAGCCAAAAGAGCCGGTTACCCCAAAGTTTCGGGCATCGGGCAAGTCGTTATAATTACCTCTGAAGTTAAAATCGATCCGAAAGACTTTGAAGATATTCCCAATCCCGAAACTATATTCGTAATAAGGTTCGGATATTGGGGCAATATCTGATGGACGGATAGGTCGCGTATCGCCATCTGGAAAAAGCAGATTTTCAAAAGCAGGTCTGTTCAAATCTATATTGGCCTGAGAAATACCTCCGATAACCCCTCTAATACTAACAATCTCACGTAGGTTCAACTTTTTGAGAAATGGTATTCTGGAAAAAATACGACCCCCAAAATTGTGCTCTATTTGTAAAGATGCATACTGATCTGTGGTAAACTCATAAAAATTGAGCTGCGAATAGGTGTTAAAAATTGAAAATAACGATTGGTTTCCAGGAACTGGACTCAATAAGGCCAATGGCACTTCTCCAAAGGTCTTACCTAATTCGGTGGCAACACTAAGCTGTCCAAAACCACCTACTCGTATGCTTTTTCTAAAAGAGAATTGGAGTTTATCGTAAGCAAAATCACTGTCTAGTGTGCCTTCGAGCCCACGGGTATAGCTGGCAAAAATACTCGGAAACCACTCATTGGCTGTACGGCGCTCAACACCAAAGCCCGATGTTTTTTTGCCGGGTTCCCAAATGGTGGTAAAAACCACTTCGGCTTGTTTGATCTCGCCGCTAGTCATCGTTTGGGCGGCATCTGTAAAATAGTCCAAACTAAACGTTTCTGAAGCCGAAGACAAGGTGCGTAAAGAAAAATCAGTTCTCAATTTTAAATTCCTTACAGGTTCTATCTCTACTGCAACATTGGCCAGTTCTATCGCGGTAAGCTTGTCGTTTGCCGCCGTATTGACCAAAGAAGAGGAGGCCAGATTTCTACCCAATACATCACGCGAAGTGGTTAGACTTGCCCCTATTTGTTCTACGTCCTTGCGGTAGCCTCCAGATAGGATGAGACGGCTGCGCTTATCCATAAGCCACTTTCCAGACAAGCCGTATTTGAACTTTTGATCTTTAAAACCATAAGCCGCAAAACCTTCAAGGCGCCACAAATCGTTTTGGCTAAAATACGTGCGCCCACCTGTGCGAATGCGAAGCCCTTCGACCTCATTAAATCCAAAGGTCGAAAAGATGGGCCCATAATCCAAGTTGAGCTCTGTAAACTCGTAATAGCCCGAAGCCAGTACAGATCCCAAGTTGTATAAGTTCTTGAACTTCTTTACTGTTTTAAGCGTATCGAGCATCTTATAGACGCCTTTTTCGTCTTTGCTGAGAGCTTCCTGCCTATTCTCTTCCCAAAAGGTATCATCTCGATTATAGACATCCTTGTCGTAATAATATACCTCCCTTTTATAAAAATCAGGATCTAACTTTTTATCAAATTCATAATTGTCATAAAGCGTGGTGCGCTTGCCATACAAACCACGTGATTCTTCTTTCTTATTAAACACAAAGTCAGATAAGAAATAATCGCGTTTTAACAAAAAAGTGGTATCGTTGACAATGTCAAACTCTTGCTCCATATACACCTCCTTTACCCAATTGATATTGGCGCTTTTGGAGAGTTGCATATTGATTTCTTTAATAGCCCATGTCGAATCATTCACCCAAAAATCACCTTTAAAGGTGAGCTCATTTTTACGTCTTGGATAATAGATAATATTGTAACACCATTTGTTGTCTATAAACGTACTATCTGCCAGAACATAATTATAAGTTTGTATGCCGGTGCGAGAGATGGGACTGGTAAAACTCTTATCAAAAAACTGCAAGTAATTACTGTAAACGTCGTACTCGTTATAAAGGTCTTTAACAAATGAGATAATGGTTTGATTCTCGCTAAAACCACTGTTTTTATTTCCTTCTAGTACCTCTTTGTATTTATTCTCTACATTATCTCCATAGACTTTAGAGACAGCCTCATTGACAAAAATGGGTAAATAGGTCTTACCCGTAACTCTCGAGGTATCGGTTTGGTCAAAAATAAACTCCATACCTCTAAAGAGCTTGCTCTTGATCAAGGCACTGTCAATAGTATTGAGGTCAAACTCTAATTTTTCGTATTTGTCATATTGATATTGGTCGTATTGACGCAATCCGTTTTGACGCTTATTGGCCCATATTTTACGCAATATATCTATGGCTGGATTGTTCTTTTTGGAGGTCTTACCGGAGTAGACCACGACTTCGGCCATAGCCTCTGCCTCTTCGTCTAAGACAATCTTCATTTGGTAAGTGACGGCCTTGGTTAGCTCTACCTCTTTTGTAGTGTAGCCCAAAAAAGAGACGCGTATCTTGGTATATTTCTGATCAGATTCGAGATAAAACCGACCATTTTCATTGGTAATAGTCCCTTCATTTGAATCGACAAAGATAACATTGGCAAAAGGAATAGGAGAGCCAGTACTATCAAAAACATCTCCACTTATTTTTGTTTGTGCCATAACCAATAGCGGCAGCAGTAGTACTAGAAATAGTATGCGATGTTTCATAAACGAGATCAGTCTCAAAAATAAGAGCTTCATTACATGTAGAAATGAAGCTCAAGTTGAATGGCAAACTCCCTTCTTAATTTTGGCGGAAGCGCACTAATTCTATTTATATAGTACCTTTTTTACAGCCTTAATAACATCCTTGCTATTAGGTAACCATTCTTCTAATAATACAGGAGAATATGGCGCTGGTGTATCGGCAGTATTAATCTTAATAATGGGTGCATCCAGATAGTCAAACACTTGTTCTTGTACCTGATATGTGATTTCTGTGGCAACACTGCTAAAAGGCCAAGCCTCTTCCAATATAACCAAGCGGTTTGTTTTCTTCACCGAGTCCATAATCGTTTTATGATCCATGGGACGCACCGTTCTCAAATCAATAATCTCACAAGAGATCCCTTCTTCTTCTAGCGCATCGGCGGCTTTGTAGGCCTCCTTAATAATTTTTCCAAACGACACTATGGTAACATCGCTACCTTCTCGCTTTATATCTGCCACACCTATAGGTATAAGGTATTCACCTTCTGGCACCTCCCCTTTATCACCATACATTTGCTCAGATTCCATAAAGATCACGGGATCGTTATCGCGTATAGCGGCTTTGAGCAACCCTTTGGCATCATAAGGGTTTGAAGGAACAATCACTTTTAGGCCCGGCGTGTTGGCAAACCAATTTTCAAAAGCCTGTGAGTGTGTAGCGCCCAGCTGCCCTGCAGATCCTGTAGGACCTCTAAAAACAATAGGGCAAGAAAACTGCCCTCCAGACATCTGTCTAATCTTGGCGGCATTGTTTATGATCTGATCAATCCCAACCAAGGAAAAGTTAAAAGTCATATACTCTACAATGGGACGACAACCCGTCATGGTACTACCTACGCCAATACCACCAAAACCGAGCTCGGCTATAGGCGTATCAATCACACGATCGGGACCAAACTCATCCAGCATACCTTTAGAAGCCTTATAGGCTCCGTTGTATTCTGCAACTTCCTCCCCCATTAAATATACAGATGCATCGCGACGCATTTCTTCGCTCATGGCCTCACAAACTGCTTCTCTAAATTGGATTGTTCTCATTAATATCTGTTGTTTAGAATAACGAACACAAAAGTAAGCATTTCTGCTAGGTCAAAAAATGCCATTTTTATAAAAATTTATTATGCACGCACAGTAAATTTTGCTTTTTTTATCTTATTTTTGTTACGAAATCGAAATAGTAGTATCGTTAGCGTATTTTTGCGCAACCAACATACCTTAAAAAATAAAGTTTATGAAAATATTAGTGTGCATCAGTCACGTACCGGACACCACTTCAAAGATTAACTTTACAGATGGAGACACTCAGTTTGACACCAATGGAGTTCAGTTTGTCATCAATCCTAATGACGAATTTGGTCTTACCAGAGCCATGTGGTTTAAAGAAAAACAAGGCGCATCAGTAGACGTGGTCAATGTAGGAGGTCCAGAAACAGAACCCACCTTGCGCAAAGCCTTGGCTATAGGCGCAGACACAGCGATAAGAGTAAACACTCCAGCTGTAGATGGTTATCAAGTAGCCAAAGAGCTAGCCACTGTTGTTAAAAATGGAGGTTATGACTTGGTAATTGCCGGACGCGAGTCTATAGATTATAATGGCGGTATGGTACCCGGGATGCTTGCTGGACTCATTGATGCCAATTTTGTAAACACTTGTATACAACTTGAGGTCGAGGGCAATAACGCCACTGCCGTAAGAGAAATTGACGGGGGTAAAGAAACGGTAGCGACCACCCTTCCTTTAGTTATTGGAGGACAGAAAGGATTGGTTGAAGAAAGCGATCTTAGAATCCCTAATATGCGTGGGATTATGATGGCGCGTAAGAAACCTTTAAATGTAGTAGAACCCACAGGTGCTCAGGCCGAGTCTAAGGCTGTTTCTTTTGAAAAGCCCGCTCCTAAGGGTGCTGTAAAGCTTGTAGATTCTGTCGACGAATTAATCGATTTGCTACATAATGAAGCCAAGGCCATTTAAAATAGCCCGCAAGAAAAGAATTAAATGATACGGCATTAATTTTCGCGAAAGCGCAAATCAAATGTCAAAAAAAGAAAAGATATGTCAGTTTTAGTATATACAGAATCAGAAAATGGAGCCTTTAAAAAAACAGCTTTTGAAGTAGCGAGCTACGCCAAAGCTGTTGCAGAGATGATGGGAACTACTCTTACAGCAGTTGCCATTAATGCTAGTGATGTTACTGCCTTGTCCAATTATGGAGTAGATAAAGTCCTTCAGGTTTCTAACGACACCTTAAATGATTTTTCTGGTGCCGCTTACGCGAAAGCGATAGCAGCAGCAGCAAAAGCAGAGAATACAGAGGTAGTTGTGTTAAGTCAAAGCGCCGATGCCAAATACTTGGCTCCTCTACTCGCTGTAGCATTAGAAGCAGGCTACGCCTCAAATGTAGTGGCTTTGCCAGAGAGTACAGCACCGTTTAAAGTAAAACGTACCGCATTTACCAACAAGGCCTTTAGTCTTACCGAAATCAACACAGCTGTAAAAATTGTTGGTTTGGGTAAAAACGCTTTTGGACTGAAAGAAACCAGTGGTGCCGCTACTGCCGAAACCTTTGATGTTTCTTTTGATGATGCCGATTTTGGCGTTAAAGTACAATCTGTAGATCGTGCCACAGACAAGGTTTCTATAGCCGATGCAGAGATTGTTGTTTCTGCTGGTCGCGGTATGAAAGGCCCTGAAAATTGGGGCATGATAGAAGATCTTGCCGAAACTCTTGGAGCGGCCACTGCCTGTTCAAAACCTGTTTCTGATTTGGGATGGAGACCCCACGGTGAGCACGTAGGACAAACTGGTAAACCCGTTGCCTCTAATTTATACATTGCCATAGGTATTTCTGGTGCAATTCAGCATTTGGCAGGAATAAACGCCTCAAAAGTAAAGGTGGTAATCAACAATGATCCTGAGGCACCCTTTTTTAAAGCTGCCGATTATGGCATTGTAGGCGACGCCTTTGAAGTAGTCCCAGAATTAAATGACAAACTCAAAACTTTTATGGCCGAAAACGCCTAAAAGCTTAACATAAATCTACAATGGGAGTCACAAGATGTGGCTCCTTTTTTTATTTGTTTGTTTAGGTCTTAGTGCAGCGCTTCTGTTTTTGCATTCATCTTCACAAGGCAGCACTTTAAAAACTCAAATAGAGATTCCTAGCATATACTCCATTAACTTTTCCTATTTTTGCAGCTATGAGTTTAGTGCGTTTAAACATTAAAGGTATCTCCTATAGTCAGACCCAAAACGGGGCTTACGCCTTAATATTAAATGAGGTCGATGGAGAACGTAAGCTACCTATTGTGATAGGAGCTTTTGAAGCCCAATCTATAGCCATTGCTTTAGAAAAGGAAATCAAACCCCCAAGACCTCTCACCCATGATTTGTTTAAGAATTTTGCAGACAGATTTGATATTGTGATTAAACAAGTAATCATCCACAAATTAGTGGATGGTGTTTTTTACTCAAGTATCATATGCGAAAGAGATAAAATTGAAGAAATTATTGACGCACGAACAAGTGATGCCATATCACTCGCATTGCGATTTCAAGCGCCAATATTTACCTATAAGAACATCTTAGACAAGGCGGGTATCTTTTTAAAAGGCAATACCGACCCTGCCGAAATTACTGAAGAGGACGAAGTACTCATGGATGAAATCGTTCTGGATGACGAATTGTCAAGTGACAATGATTACAAGAGAATGTCATTACAAGAATTACACACGCAACTAGAACAAGCCGTTCAAAATGAAGATTACGAGCAAGCGGCACAGATACGTGACGAAATTTCCAAACGCAACTAATCTCTTTCTAATCTTTTTAATATGCAGACATTGCAACTCTCAATGATGATGCTGTTTACCTCCCTTGGGAGCCTCGTTCAAAATGCCCAAGACGCACTGGCTATTGATCCTGAGATTGGTATTGGCTTATCGGCCAACAGCCTAGGAAGAGGTATTTTGGGAATGGTTTTTTTGATTGGAGTTTGTTTTGCCTTGAGCAGTAATAGACGTAAAATTAACTGGCGCTTGGTCATTACAGGATTAATCCTGCAATTGCTATTTGCCATTTTGGTACTAAAGGTCGATTTTGTAGCCGCTGGCTTTGATTGGATTTCGCGCAAAGTGGTTGACTTTTTAAATATCGCAGAACAAGGCGCTCTTTTTGTCTTTGGAAAACTAGTTGACCCTTCGGCAAGTATGGGGTATATTTTTGCTTTCAAAGTGCTGCCAACTATTGTATTCTTCTCAGCCTTTACTTCGCTGTTGTATTATTTGGGTATACTACAAATAATTGTCAAAGCTTTGGCCTGGGTCATGAGTAAAACGATGCAGCTTTCTGGCGCCGAAAGTTTGGCTGCTGCTGCCAATGTCTTTATAGGTCAAACCGAAGCACCTCTGGTGGTAAAACCCTATCTAGACAAAATGACCAAATCAGAAATGCTGTGTCTTATGGTAGGGGGCATGGCCACTATTGCCGGAGGAGTACTCGCTGCATTTATCGCCTTCTTGGGAGGAGATAGTATTGCCGAACAAGCCATTTTTGCCAAACATTTACTTACTGCTTCAATCATGTCTGCCCCTGCGGCCATCATCATTGCCAAGATGTTGTACCCAGAAACCGAAGAAGTCAATCGAAAACTAAATATTAGTAAAGAAAAAGTAGGAACTAATGTGCTTGATGCTATATCAAGAGGTACCACCGATGGTCTCAAATTGGCGGTTAATGTTGGAGCCATGCTTTTGGTTTTTACAGCCCTTATGGGTGTGCTCAACTGGATGCTAGGCGATCTTATTGGAGACATCACAGGGCTTAACGGGCTTATTGCCAGCGCTAGCGATGGGCGCTACACTAGTTTGTCTATGGAGTATATTTTGGGCAATATCTTTGCACCAGTGGCTTGGATAATTGGAGTTCCAGCCGAAGATATTACTACAGTAGGCCAGCTCTTGGGAGAAAAAACCATACTCAATGAATTTTATGCTTATGGTTCCTTAAGCACATTAAAAGCCAGTGGTGCCATTACCAATTATCGCTCTATCGTAATTGCAACCTACGCCCTTTGTGGTTTTGCCAATTTTGCCTCTATTGGTATCCAAATAGGCGGAATAGGCGTTTTGGCGCCAAGCCAAAGAGGGACCTTAGCCAGATTTGGAGTCAAAGCCCTTATTGGAGGTACTGTTGCTGCATTACTTACAGCAACCATTGCAGGTATGCTCATAGGTTAAATCATTATTTTTTAAAAAAAGGCAAACCCTTAACAAAACTGTTAAGGGTTTATGGGTATTGAATGCCCTGCAAAATGCCCTAATTAATGACTTACATTCAATCTCCATTTTCACAATCGAAAACCTCACGTCTAACTCAAACGTCAATCATATTCGGTGAGACCATAAAGGACTTCTTTCATTTTACTACCGTTTATTTCTACAGGCTTATAGGCCGTATTAAATTTTTCTATCGCCACCGCAACATTGGCTTTTAGTTGCTGATATGCAACTGGTATTTCTCCTCCACATTGCTTTTCATTTTCATAACTGGAAAGCATAATGCCAAATTTTTCATAGAATTTGGCCCCTTGATCAATAAAGGCGTTGTACTGTGTAATAAATTGAAGCAAGCGATCGATAGGGAATTCCAAATTGATTTGCATTTTATGCGCCTTGTATTTTTGATCTTCGATCAAAGAGATCCTGTTGAGTTCTTGGAGATAGTTAGACAAGTTTTCTCTTACCCTATCCCAATCATCGGTATCTCGGCAAGTTTTTAATGGAGTGTGGTATTGTATGGGTTTGGTGTAATCAACAAACAATTGCTGTAATTCTTGCATAATACCCTCATTGCTCTTTTGAAGGTATTGCGTTTCAAAATAGATGGTGTTTAAGTCACCGTGCATTCTCAGGGTAAAATCAAGTATGCAATCAATACGGCTTAATTGTTTTTCTTTTTCTGCTGCATTGATTTGATTGTTGCCAAACATGCTTACAAAGGAGTGTATGATTGAGGTGTAAATATTCTCTCCTAATATGGTAGAGAGTCTAAAACCTGCTTTTTTATCTCTTTGTCGCTGTAATTGCGTTTTAAACTTCTCAAATTCGGGGTAGTGATTTGGGTTTGATATGTTATTGATTTCGTTAAAGGTGTTTAGCGAAGCAAAGTGATGATCTAGCGCTAGTGTTTTCTCATAGAGAATCTTCATGATCTGTAAGCCTTTGATGTATCTTATCTTACTCACCTCGGTATACTCATTGCGTTTTAGCCCGAGCTTAAGCTGTTTGCTTTCTAATTTTAGAAGTAATAACTCTAGCTTGACGGCTGTATTGGTGGTTGTTTTAATTCGATTGTCCAGAAGGCCAATTTCTTCTATGACACGCTCATAACAACTGTTATAATACCGCTGGACTTTGGTTATTTCTAAGTTTAACTCGACAAGAATTTGGTGTATAGTAGGCTGGGGTGCCACCACTCGCGTAGTACGGGCCACAAGGGTAAGTTTGGGTCCAAAACTTATAAGTAGCAGAAATATAATATGTGAGATTTTCATAACTAGGCTTGATGTTTGGTGGTTCTTACTGCCTCATATCTATCAGGGTAATTTCTATATAGTTTTTTGTGATCAAGGTGAGATAAGGTTTTGCTTCCAGCACAGGATAGAGTAGCTTTAGATCTTGGTCGATAATATCGATCAAATCTGTATCTATTTCTTCAGGTTGTGGTAAGACAAATCGCAAGTCTTTTTGATTGCGTTTGGTGATGCGACGTCCAAATAATTGGATCTCATCTGCCGCTGTAATCTGATCTCTATGTATTCGTAAAATCAATACTTCTTTTCCCAGAATATAGGTCGAATTATAACTGGTCGCTGTTTTTGTAGATGGAGTCGAAGCCACTTCCTTGCAAGAGAAACCACGACGTACACCACAATCGATATGTTTAAAACTAAGTTTCATCTGTATCTGTTGAGCTTGGGCACTAGATATCAGGCACCATAAGAATACGGTGAAGCATAAATATTTCATATGTATGGAGTATTATTGAGCGGGCCTACTCTTGATATTGTATTTGGACCAATCTGAGGTCCTGTTTAAAGTTTCAAACCAGTAACAAATATTCTCGGAAGTAATAGGGCTATCGTCAATCTGTACAATGACATCGCCAATTTGAAAGGAGCCGGTATTAGTTTTTCGATAACTAATCATCAACTGATTATTACTTGGAACCACCAGATATGGTATTGGTACACGATCATAAGAAGGGGTGAGACTTTGAACTTGATGAGGCCGTGCATAAAGACGTTTATTCTTGAAATCGATAATCCAGTCAAACTGATTAATAAATTCAAGACCCATATTATGGTGAGTAATATCATTGGTAAGCATTACACCTAGGCGTTTAAAGGACAATTCTCCAGAGGTGACATCGTCTAGATCGGTTCGCGCCATTTTTAAAAAGGCTAAAGACTGGTCGCCTAAAAGGTTTAATACGTCTGCCTCATAATCAATATTCAAGTCTTTAAAAGGTAATTTGTCTTTTACCAAGATTATACCTCCTGTATTTCCTGTATCAAAAAGAAGATTAATGGGCGTTCCCTTAATGGTTAATCGAACACCTATATGATTACGTTTAAAAAACGCATCTACCTCCTTAAAACCATTCATATCTGGAGTTGCGATTAAACTCATCGTATTATTTGAGTAATCCAATACAACAGGTAGCGCTGCTTCAGATAAATTCTCGATTCCGTAATAGCCCTGATTTTGAATATGATCTGTATCTCGACATTGAAACTGCTGTTGTTGCGTCACTACGATCGACTTTCTATTTTTGGATTGTACACTGTTTATGCTTAGGCTATCGAGTTTTAGCAAACCCAATTTTACTTTATTTCCGTTAGGAAGCACCACAGTACTCATACTCTTATATTTCTCAGAATTTAAAATTTCTTCTCCTCCTATCGCCTTCAAATCTGAAATCACCGAGCGTTGAGCACCAGTATCAAAAAGGAGCATGACGGGGGATTCATTGATAAATACCGACAGGTATTTGCCTTCTACTAACGGATCAGGTTCACCTGCGACATAGCGATCTTCAATACTCATAAAATCTCTATAAGAGCTACATGATATCACAGACAATGCAAGGGGGAGAAGGAAAAGAAATTTAGTTTTCATAAGAGTAACGTATTAAAACATATTAACAATTGCAGTAAGTGTTGAAAGTGCCCCAAGTATCTGCTCACCATTATCGTTTATCCAATCGACGACCGATAATAAATGACACCAAAGTTGCCACCACTTACATCGCTTACGCATCTGTTTGCCTAAAGCCGATGTATCTAAGGCAGCCGCGTTACCCCCAAAAAGGGCGGCCTGTGCATCGAGCTGAGAGCGCCCTTTTTGCTGCTCTTCGAGTGTAAAGACATATGCCATTCCTATTGTTTTGCCATCATCTTCTTTTGCAATAGCCGCAGCAGACTTACCTGAACTAAGATAGGTATAAGCTTTGAATAGCATTCCTTCACCTTCTTTGGGAAGAATTGGGATTGTTGTCTTACCGCCAGAAGATGTGTAGCCTGCAAGCACTTTTGATTTAAATTGTGCATAGGTATCTCTAGGCTGATAAAAAGGGCGTACAGCCTCGACAAAATCGACCATTCCGTTTATAAATTGTGATTGTAGATACGCTATATCTTGAGGAGGCAAAGTAGGCGATGTTGTACCTACTGTACTGCTACTTCGCTGCGCATAACTCGTACTTATAAATAAACAGCAAAGTGCGCCTAGTATAAATTGTTTTGTTTTCATTTTATTTTTGATTTAGTTATCATTGACCTACTCTATCGCTTTTCGGTATCCGCGGTAGTATGATATGACTACGACACTAGAGTCTACTTATGACCGAATATCACTAAGTTCTATTGTATTTGCTGCTAGCTGATAATGTACCTTTGCTAGGATGTCTCATCAAACAAACTTTTTAAAACCACTACATATGACATTCAAAATCACGAGATGCCGGCTTAAGACTTATCCAAAATTGACGTAAAAAAACGGTGCCAGCAAGTCGTGTAGATGAACATTTATCAATATTCAAATCTGTTTTATGAATTTTCCTTAAGCCCTGTTTTACAGTGCTTTATAATGTGTTTATTAGCTATATCAGTATCACAATTTTAGTGGGATATAAGACGTTAATAACTTGGGATAAGTCCCTTGTACCAATGCCTTCGAAATGGAGGTTGTTTTTTATTTTAGTGCTGCTTAGTAAAAGAAGAAAATTCGCTCTATTTGAGCCATAGTAAAAACTACATATGAAACAATATCACGACTTGATAAAACATGTCCTTGAGCATGGACATACCAAAGAAGATAGAACAGGAACTGGTACCAAAAGTGTGTTTGGGTATCAAATGCGCTTTGATTTGTCTGAGGGGTTTCCTATGGTAACGACCAAAAAATTACACCTCAAATCAATCGTATACGAGCTGCTTTGGTTTTTAAAAGGAGATACCAATGTCAAGTATTTACAAGAAAACGGAGTTCGAATTTGGAATGAGTGGGCAAATCAAGACGGTGATCTAGGACCTGTCTATGGGTATCAATGGCGCAATTGGAACGGAGATGAGATAGATCAAATTAAAGATATTGTAACAACTTTAAAACACAATCCAGATAGTAGAAGGATGCTGGTGTCTGCTTGGAATCCGTCTGTAATGCCTGATACTTCGCAATCTTTTGATGACAATGTTGCCAATGGCAAGGCCGCCCTACCTCCATGTCACGCCTTTTTTCAATTTTATGTTGCCAATGGTAAATTGAGTTGTCAACTCTATCAAAGAAGCGCCGATATTTTTCTAGGCGTACCCTTTAATATTGCGAGTTACGCCCTACTCACCATGATGATGGCTCAGGTGTGCGGATACGAAGCCGGAGAGTTTATCCACACCTTTGGCGATGCCCATATTTACAGTAATCATATGGATCAGGTCAATTTACAATTGTCTCGAGAATTTCGTACTTTACCTACTTTAAAAATAAATCCTGAGGTAAAAGACATCTTTGGCTTTACTTTTGATGACTTTACCTTAGAAAATTATGACCCACATCCGCATATTAAGGGTGCCGTGGCCGTTTAAAAGAGAAATCACTTAACCTACAAATTAGAAAACATGAAAAAAACACTAATGATTGCCCTATTCTTAGTGAGTGCTGTGGCCTTTGGTCAAAAGAGAAGCACTTTAAAAGACAACGGTATATCTATGAAGGGGAATACCCTTACCATGAATGAAGTGCCACCTACTTGGCCTGGATGTGAAGGTTCTATTACTTCAAAACGCAATTGCTTCAATAAAAATTTGGCCAATCACGTGGTCAAAGGTTTTAAATTTCCAAAAGGCCATAAAATGGGCACCAAGGTTACCATTACCTTTGTTATAGATAAAAATGGAGACGCTGTAGTCAAAAAAGTAGATGGCGGCCCTAAACCATTACAAGACGAAGTACGTCGTAAAATCCTGTCTTTGCCCAAAATGAAGCCTGGTCACATGGGTGGAAAACCAAAAGAAATTCAATACACGATGCCATTTACATTTTAATCGTATCGCCCTTAGAAAAGCAACTTTTAGAGTTGCTTTTTTTTTTGCCACAGTTTGTCATTAAAGCTATTAGAATTGCTTCCCGTTTCTATACTAGCATCACAATACGCCTCATAAAGAGCGGGCTGCTGTTTTGCTCCATCGGCATAAAAAAGTGTTTGATCGGTTTTTTTCATTGATTAAATAGGTTTGCGCTTTCGCGAAAGCGGAAAATTGCCGAACTTTAAGAGTCTAAATCAAAGCCAAATTAATGATTGCCACACAGTCCCTCATTCAATTTTTCTTAGAAACAAGAGCAGACTCTGAGCGAATCTGTCAAAGCTTACAAACAGAAGACTATGTCGTACAACCCATAGTGGATGTATCACCGCCTAAATGGCATTTGGGGCATACCACCTGGTTTTTTGAAGCCTTTATTTTACAACCGCATTTGAAAGGCTATAAAGTGTTTAGCGAACATTTTTCATTTGTGTTTAACAGTTATTATGAGAGCGTAGGCAAACGGGTAGTACGCACTGATAGAGGGAATTTATCAAGGCCTACGGTAGATCAGGTATACGCATACAGAACCTATGTTACCGATGCCATGAAAGAGTTGCTGGAAGTCAATACCACCCCAGAAATCGAATCTTTAGTAACCATAGGTATACATCACGAAAAGCAACATCAAGAACTTCTACATACCGATATTAAATACATCTTTGGCAATAATCCACTACTACCTAAATACGAGGCCTCCTACAACAACCTTAGACCTGTCCCTACACAACATTGGATCCACATAGATGAGGGTGTCTATACGATTGGGCATCAGGGAGATGGTTTTTGTTATGACAACGAATTGGGACAACACAAGGTATATCTACACGAATTTGAAATTTCCAATAAACTCATTTCTAATGGTCAATGGCTTGATTTTATCAATGATGGAGGCTATGAGCAAGTACTTCTATGGCATGCCGAAGGGTGGGATTGGAAAAACACCAATGCCATTAAAGCACCTCTGTATTGGCATCAAGTAGACCATAAATGGCTGTCCTACAGCTCCAAAGGCCTGCAAGAATTAGATTTGGAGGCTCCTGTATGCCACATCTCCTATTTTGAAGCATTTGCCTTTGCCCAATGGCAATCTATGCGATTACCCACTGAATTTGAATGGGAAGTCGCCAATGAACACTTTGCTTGGGGAGATCGCTGGGAATGGACAGAAAGTGCCTACTTACCCTACCCCAATTACAAAAAAGCAGCAGGTGCTCTAGGCGAGTATAATGGCAAGTTTATGGTAAATCAAAAGGTATTGCGAGGAGGATCTATCGCTACCCCAACAAAACACAGCAGAGCGACCTATCGCAACTTCTTTCAGACGCATCTTAGATGGCAGTTCACAGGACTGCGACTTGTCAAATAAATGAAAGGAGACCAATATATCAACGACAGTAAGACTATGAATACTTCAACCAAAACTTCCTATGCCACCAGCTTTGAAAAAGAGGTAGCCGAGGGCCTTAGTGCCTATCCCAAATACCTCTCTTCTAAGTATTTTTATGATGCCAAGGGCGACAAACTTTTTCAGGATATCATGGCTATGCCCAGCTATTACCTGACCAATTGTGAATACGAGATTTTTGAAACACATAAAGCCGATATCGCCAAAAGCTTTGCTGATACTGGCGGTTTTGATCTCATAGAACTCGGAGCCGGTGATGGTAAAAAAACCAAAGTCCTTTTAAAGGAATTGGTAGCCCAAAATAGAGCATTTACCTACCTCCCTATAGACATCAGTCAAAATGTACTAGACGGTCTTCAGACAAGTATCCAAAATGAAATTCCAGAGGTAGTGACAAAGCCCCAACAAGGCATGTACTTTGAGGTATTAGAGGCATTGACAAAGTATAATAGTCGCAAGAAAGTCATTATGGTATTGGGCTCCAATATTGGCAATTTGTTGCACCCCAAAGCCATAGATTTTTTAAAGAAAATTGAGCAGGCAATGGGACCACAAGACATCTTGTTTATGGGATTTGATCAAAAAAAGGATCCAAAAGTTATCCTCGACGCCTACAATGATCCTGAGGGAATCACAGCCGCATTTAACAAAAATATCTTACACCGTATAAACACAGAACTAGACGCCAATTTTGAGGTAGATGCTTTTACACATTGGGAAGTCTACGATCCCGAAAGCGGCACTGCCAAAAGTTATTTAATAAGCAATAAAGAACAAACCGTCGATATTGATAAAATAGATCTAACCATACATTTGACAGCCTGGGAATCTATACACACAGAAATAAGTCAGAAATATGACGATGCCATAGTCGCGTGGCTTGCCAAAGAAGCAGGTTTGCAAATTTCAGATCAATATACCGATGCCAAAAATTACTATAAAAACTACATTTTTACCAAACAACCCTCTTAAAGTCAAATCCTATGAAAGCTATTTGGAACAATCAAGTCATTGCAGAAAGTGATAATACTGTGGTCATTGAAGGCAACCACTACTTCCCGCACGACAGCATAAAATCAGAATATTATAACTCCTCAGAAACGACCTCTGTTTGCCCTTGGAAAGGCACTGCAAAATACTACACCATTGCTGTAGACGGCAAAGAAAACACAGATGCTGCCTGGTATTATCCCGAGGTAAGCGAGCTTGCCAAAGGCATCAAAAATCACGTAGCATTTTGGAAAGGCGTGACCGTCACTCAATAGACTAGATAAAAGGTCTACTTATCTATTGACAATAACCTGATCCAAATCCATTCTCGTTTTTGGAGTAATACTGGGTTGATTCTGATCATCTTTGGCTCTATAACCAATGGCAACAGCCACTATGGTTGTGTGGTCCTGCTGCCCCAATATGCGATCGTAGGCCTCTGGCTCTAGACCCTCCATAGGTGTGGCATCAATTTTCATCACTGCACAGGCACTCAAAAATACACCCAAGGCAATATAGACTTGTTTGTCGAACCAATTTTTTATTTCTTCTTCTGGCATAGATTTGACTTTTTCTTTATAATACTCATAGGCTTTCTCAGGCAATTCGCGTTTGAGTTGTGCCTCGAAAACCTCTAACGAATCTACACGACTAAAAACGACTAAGGTGTCGCAATCTAGTACTTTTTGCGTATTGATCTTAGAGTGCTGTGACAGTGATTTTTTTAGCCCCTGGTCACTAACAAAACTAAATCGCCACGGTTGACTATTGATAGAAGAGGGAGTTAATCGCAATATCTCTTTAAGAGCCTGAATACGGTCTTGATTAATTGCTAATTCAGGGTTGTACTTTTTGGTCGTATACCGCTGTTGCATACTGTGTAGAAAATTCATCATTGGCTTTTATTACAAATATAATTGCCATCAAGAATTTCTATTGACCGTATTGATCAAGA
This sequence comes from Cytophagaceae bacterium, assembly GCA_002712765.1. Taxonomy (GTDB): domain Bacteria; phylum Bacteroidota; class Bacteroidia; order Flavobacteriales; family Flavobacteriaceae; genus Dokdonia. Next base: position 32,195 of record PAUP01000029.1, read on the forward strand.
AGCTAACGACAAAAGCTAGACCCGCTGCTATAGTCAGGGCTGTAAAACTTCCTTTTAAGGTAAAAATATCGGCTACAAAGCCCACAAAAGGTGGGCTCACTAAAAATCCTATAAATCCAGCTCCGGCCACTACAGAGATCCCTTCTGCACTTGTGATGCCTTTGGTCTTGCCAGCTAGACGTAAAAGCTCTGGAATCACCACCGAAAACCCTAATCCTATAACTCCAAACCCTAAAATAGTTGCCCATTGACTGGCTATTAAAACTCCAAAATAACCCAATAGGGCTAGTAAAATCCCACCAATAATTACCTTGTGCGCCCCAAGCCGTTTACTCAACCCATCACCAAAAAAGCGCCCCAATGCCATCAAAGCCGAAAAACTCAAAAAACCCAGCCCTGCAGTTTTCTCCGAGAAAACACCTACGATCTCTTCGAGATATAGTTTACTCCATTGCTCAATAGCGCCTTCACTACCCATAACTATAAAAGCGATGATAGCAAAGCCCAGCAAGGGTTTGAGCAATCGTATCGAAAAACGAGTTTCACTCTCCTGTTTATTTAACTGTATGCTTGCATATTCCTTAGAGAGCCATAAATTACTAAGTACGACCAAACAAGACGCCCCAGCTATATGAAACAAGGGGTTGTCCAGCGGTTCGATCACAAAATATCCTATCAAGGCTGCCATAGCTCCTCCTAACGAGAAAAAGCCATGAGAGGCCCTCATGATATGGATATCATCTTCGATTTCGATTTCTGACACTAGTGCATTCATGGCGATGTCTGTAAAACAAGAAGCGATACCCACTAGAAATAAACTCAGACACAGCAACAAAAAAGACGGGGAGACTAACGGAAAAACAAACAAAATCGCAAAACTCAAAATACCAGCACGCGTTGCCTGGCCAGCCCCGATGCCCTTAATGATTTTAGACGAAAACAATAAAGCGACCAAGGTGCCTAATCCTAAACAAAACAACGCCGCACCCAGACTACTGTCTGTCAATTGCAACTTGTCTTTCACTCTCGGGATATACAACACCCAGGTTCCAATCATGATATTGAGTGAGGCAAAAACCCAAGCAGGTGCAAAATACCTTCGATGTCGCAAGAGTTGAACGAGTGAATTCATTGATTTCAAAGCTATTAAAACAGCGTCAACATTTGACTCTTATCCTCAAGAATTGACGCAAACGTTGTATTTGCACTCAAAAAAGGCGTGCTTTAAGCTTGCAGAAATAGATCACGATGCTTTAATACTCTACCGAATATCCCTATTTTTATAGCACCAATCACAGCCTATGAGTGCCACTATGACGTCTTATGAAAATAGTCTCGCTTTTGCGAAAAATGCCGACAGCAAAGACCCTCTTGCCCAATATCGCGATCAGTTTTACTTGCCACAAGATGCCAATGGAGAACCTTTGGTTTATATGTGTGGGAACAGTCTAGGTTGTCAACCAAAATCTGTAGCTTCATATATCGAACAAGAACTCAATGACTGGGCCGATCTAGGGGTAGAAGGTCATTTTGATGCGGCTCATCCATGGATGCCGTATCACGAATTCTTAAGTGAAGCGATGGCCGATATCGTTGGAGCCAAACCCAATGAAGTGGTGATTATGAATACACTTACGACCAACCTTCATTTGATGATGGTCTCTTTCTATAGACCTTCTTCAACCCGATTTAAGATCATCATAGAAAGTGATGCCTTTCCTTCAGACCGCTATGCCGTGGAGAGTCAATTGATACACCACGGATATGATCCTAAAGACAGCTTGCTGCTATGGCAGCCAAGACCAGGAGAAGATCTGTGTCGTTATGAAGATTTGGAAGCCTTGGTCTCTACCCATCAAGATAGTATTGCTTTACTTTTAATAGGAAACACCAACTATTATTCTGGCCAGTGTTACCCTATTAAAGACATTACGACATTAGGGCATAGCATTGGGGCAAAAGTAGGTTTTGATCTCGCTCATGGCGTAGGAAATATTATGCCCAATTTGCACCAAAATCAGGTCGACTTTGCCGTCTGGTGTACCTATAAATATTTGAATAGTGGCCCTGGCAGTTTAGGAGGATGTTTTATACACCAAAAGCACGCAAGCGACACCTCAATACCTCGCTTTGCTGGATGGTGGGGCCACAATAAGGATACTCGATTTAATATGAGGCATGGGTTTGATCCCATTCCCACCGCCGAAGGATGGCAACTCTCTAACCCTCCCATTTTGTCTATGGCAGCAGTAAGAGCGAGTTTGGATATTTTCGCGAAAGCGGGAATGCAACAACTTCGAGAAAAATCAAAAAGGCTTACCGGCTTTTTAGAGTTTTTGATTCATGACTTGAATAATGACCGCATACAAATTATAACGCCTTCAAATCCCGAACAGCGCGGATGCCAATTGTCTATACAAGTAAAAAACGCAGACCGCAGCCTACATCAACAATTGACTAAAGCAGGTGTGATATCAGACTGGAGAGAACCAGATGTAATACGTGTGGCGCCGGCACCTTTATACAATAGTTTTGAAGATGTATATCAACTTGTCCAAAGACTTAAAAGTATTCTTTGATGTACATTCCTAAAATCTATAAAAATGAAAATCCAGAAGAGATAAGAGCATTCTTAAAAGCGCATGCCTTCGGAATAATGGTCACCGCGGTGGCAGGAAAAAGTTTGGCAACACACATCCCGTTGTTACTAGATAAAAACAAGGCCAATAAAGAGATTTTACACGGGCATATCTCTAAGGCAAATGAACAAGTAGACCACTTGAAAAATGGCAGCGAGGTGCTTTGTATTTTTAATGGGCCGCACAGTTATGTATCTAGCAGTTGGTATGACTTTGAAGAAGTCTCTACCTGGAATTATGTATCGGTTCAGGTACGTGGGATCCTGCGACTACTCGATCAAGAAGCCTTATATCAATCTGTCAAAAAACTGATGGATACCTACGAGGCAAAACAAGAAAAACCAGTACGCCTCGAGGATTTATCGGAGGCAACCATGAGACAATTACACGGAATTATAGGTTTTGAAATTGAAATTAACAGCATAGAAGCCGCCTATAAACTCTCTCAAAATAGAGACGATAAAAATCATAAGGCTGTGGTTGCTCAATTGCAAAAAACACAACAGCCACAAGAAGAACAACTGGCTAAAATGATGCTCAAACAGCGTAAAGACAAAAAAGAATTATGAGTACTTCAACAAAACGCGATCACGTACTAATTATAGGCGCAGGTCTATGTGGGTCTTTACTCGCTCTGCGAATGGCCCAGCGAGGCTACAAGGTGAGTCTAATGGAAAAACGCCCCGATTTGAGAAAGGTACATCAAGACGCTGGCCGTTCAATTAATTTGGCCTTATCTGATCGCGGGATGAAAGGCATCAAGTTGGTAGGTTTGGAAAAGGAGGTAACCCAATTGTGTATCCCTATGAAAGGTCGTATGATACACGAAAAGGATGGTACTACTTTTTTGAGTCCCTACTCTGGACGCAGTGATGAGTACATCAACTCGATTTCGCGCACCGACCTGAATATTATGTTACTCAATGCGGCCGATACCCATGAGGCATTACACATTCAGTTTAATCAAGGCTGTAAGGAGGTCGATTTAAAAAATGCCACTGCTACCTTTGAAGATTATCACACCAAAGAAACCCAAACCATCGCTGCCAACGTCATATTAGGGGCCGATGGTGCAGGCTCGGTGGTACGCAAAAGCATGTTCTTAAACAAGGATTTTCTCTTTAGTTTTTCTCAAGAATACCTAACACATGGCTATAAAGAACTTTCGTTTCCGGCAACCGCCAATGGTGATTTTCAAACCGAGAAAAATGCCCTTCACATCTGGCCTCGTGGCAGAGAAATGATTATCGCTTTACCCAATTTGGACGGTAGTTTTACGGTAACCCTCTTTTTAGATTATAAAGAC
>PAUP01000030.1 GCA_002712765.1 Cytophagaceae bacterium
CTATTTACAATTGGCTGCTGCAGTGGTACTGCTAGCCGCTTTAGGTTTTATGATTGGTCAAAATCAAAAACTCAAGGATCAAATCGTAGATATTCAACAAGAACAATCACAACAGCAATCTGAAACCGAGGTGGCTCAAGCGCAAGTGGCTGCTTATGCCGAATTGCTCAAAATACTCAGAGACGATAAGATTCAAAAAATACCTCTAGGGCCACAGGCAGTCGCGCCAGAAGCCTATGCATCGGTATATTGGGATAGCGATAACGATAAAGCCTATATCGATATTAATGGTTTGCCAGATCCTCCAGAAGGCAAGGTTTATCAAGTCTGGTCGTTAACCCTGGACCCGTTGACCCCTACAAGCTTAGGTATACTTGATGGAGATGATATTAGCGGTAGTCGTATTTATGCCTTGGATAATCCCAATCAATCACAGGCATTTGGGATTACCCTAGAGCCAGAAGGTGGTAGCGAATCTCCCACCTTAGAACAGCTGTACACTCTTGGTACGGTTGCCCCTTAATACCTTGTACTATTCTCGACGCATCAAACACAATTGCGCTTCAAGCAATGGTTAGAAAGCGTACCCTACTTTATGATGCCGTACGATACACTTCTCATATACTACCATCCTGCCAGTATTTATTGCTTAGACTTTGATAGCAAATACACTCATAAGAAGCCTTAGACCAACGACAAAGGATGCTGGTAGGATACACGTTTAATCCCTAATTCTTACAACTAGGAGTGTAATTTTTATTGCTAGGCAATATCTAGCACTACAAGTTCTCATAACATAGCATCCATAGCTTATACCTCCCCCTTTTTAAAGACCAACTGATGTAGTCTACTGCCTTCACAGCAGGGCAGGCCACCCTTAATACCTGCTACTTGGCTTGATTCGGGGTCGCCATATGCCGCAGTAATGGATGGATACCCAAAACAAGGTACTAGGCACTTGCAAGTAGGAATAAGTAAGCCCAAAAAAAGACCCACATACAATTGTATGTGGGTCAACCAAACAAAACTCAAAACAAACCACTCTCACATGATTAGTCTTTACTGCTTATGAGCAGTTAATTGTAGAGTTCTTCTATTTTTTGGGTAGTGATCGGACCTAGTTCATAGCTACTGTCTTTGAGATCGGCCTCTAAGCGTTTTAATTCGTCATATTTTTTGTTGGACTTGTAAATACTGGCCAGTCTAAGATTGGCCTCTGGTTCGAAAGTCTTATCACGGATGTGTTTTTCGGCTATTAATAGCGCATCCTCATGACTTCCAGCAAGATTCAAAATATAGGCCAAAACACTGTAGGTTTCAGGTGTAGGACGTTGCTGTACTTCTTCTTTGGCCATGGCAATAGCATCTTTAAAAGCGTTTTCCTCTTCGGCCAATAAAAGTGCGGTCGGGATTTGATACATCCTTCCGTAATCGCTATTGGCAACGGCATTGAGGTAGCTGTTATTCCATTTGACTTTTGCTGCTTCATCCTCTTGAAAAGTTGCGATTTCGGCTAGTAGGAGGTAGTAGTCTGGACTGTAGTAGGCATCTGGAATACTCTGTATTATTCGCAATGCTTCGGCAGCATTTTTTTCGTGGCTAAACGCGATCCAGGCAATGCCTTTTTTGGCGTATGCATTTGTTGGGTCTTGTTTAAGTGCTTTTAAGTAATGGGCATATGATTCTTGCAATCTTCCGGCGTGACCGTAATAATCTGCCAGATTAGTGTCTACCCACATCTGTAGCTCCTTTTTATGGCTGTTTGCTACCATGCGCTGAGCTTCTTCCATATAATGTATGGTCGCATCTAGATCGCCTTGATAATCTTTTAATTTGGCCAGTCTGGTGATATAATTAAAATCTGAAAAGTCTTTATTTTTTTCAAGAAGAACTTGGGCTGTTTGATAATTACCTAATTCCATATGAACATCAAAGAGCATAAAAAGGGTGGAAGCGGTACCGCCTCCAACGTTATAGGCGCGTTCCAATGTGCGCAGTGCATCTTTAAAGCGATGTTGTTTTATGTAATTGGCCGCGAGTGATTCAAGATATAGCGATGGATCTATAGCTGCAATTGCAGCCGATTTTTCGAGTGCCATCTCACTAGCTTTTAAAAAGTGTATTTGAGCGGTCGCATCAAATAAATCACTGTAGGCTTGGGCAACTTTGGGTAGTGCTACGAGATTTGTGCTGTCTCGAGAGAGCCTGCCATTCCAAAAATCAAGCGTGGTATAGGTTTGATCAATACTTTTTTTATTGGAGGCCGATAGGGCAAAGTCGTAATCTTTAGGGTGGGTAATTTTTGAGGAGCAAGAGGCTAAGAGTAAAAATAGCGTAGCACCTATAAAGGGTAAATATTTCATGAGAGTGTTTTTTATAAAAGGAGGTTATTGGAGTATAACCTCCTTCGGTTTAAAGTATTAGTGAGGCTGTTCCAAATACGGGAAAGACATCATAGGTGTTTCTCCTGCATTAGATACACCATCGGTAACGAGAATAGGTAAGTCTGGCTCGCCATCTCCATCTGTATCTTGACCGTTAAAACGATCTCCGGTAGTTCCTCCAAATAGTAGGATAAGTGATACGTCAATAACGTCATCGGTCAAATTACGTCCCGTCAATACATTGGTACCATCAAAATAGGTAGTAGGCGCGTCTGGAGCGACTTGTAATACATCATTGGCCAATATGGTGGTCAAAGTAGGCGCATCAAGACCAAGAATATTAGTCTCATAGGTGGCTCCAAAAGCAGCGTGCAATGCAACGGCCTGATCTAAGAATAGCGGTTGAAATGCCGCACCTTGCTCTGACGGTATGGTCACATTAAAGCTATTTTTAATGGCAGTCGATCCGCTTAGAACGGTATTAATACCAGGCCTGCCCATTTGATCTTGCTGTGCATAGGTGCCAGTAAAGTCTACTGTTTCCATCATATCATCGTCATCGATCATTAAATTATCGTCATCGTTGCTACAACTATTCAAAGTCGTAAATGCTAGTAGTCCTGAAAAAAACAGGGTATATAGTTTCGTTTTCATAAGTGTGTTGTTTTAAAAAATTATTGTTTGCGTTTGGCCTCTACCCAAGTATTAAAAACTTGAGTTCCAGTCCCGGCTGGGTGAGCAAAGGTTCCTCCCAATAAAGTATTGGGTACCTCGATGACAATAGAAAGCACATTGGTACCATCAAAATCATCATTACCAGGCACATTAAAACCATTGGGGGCCATTCCGGCTATCACAGCATTAAATTGACTAAAGTCAAAAAAGAAAGGATCTTCTCGAGGTCCAGCAAAATAAGATATACCATTTGCATTACTTGTTATGGCAGTATCATCGGTGGTAATTACAACTTCTCCTTGAAGTTCTGTAGAGGTGTCTATGGTACTGTTCAGACCAGTTGCTGTTGGAGCATAAGGTCCAAAGAAATACATCGAACCATCGCGAGGTATGGCTTGAATGACCAAATCTTCAACAAGGTCGCCATCGTTGTCGATGTTGATTTCGACAAGTACATTTTCGTCAAAGGTGGCGTCATTACCCGCAGGCGCTAGCGAACTTTGAACGTTTGCCACAAACACTGTGTTTGCCGGGTTTTCGCCTTCAAAGGCATAGAAGTCGGTTATGTCGGCGGTGGTGCCGGCTACGGCCATTGCGTCAAGGTGATCGGCCGCAATGAGCGCCACACCAGCGGCCACTAGGCTGCCCATAATCCAGATTTTTGATTTTTTCATGATTTGTTGTTTTATTGTTACACCGACACTTACGAAGATTAGTCCGAGGCGGTTTCATAAAAACCAAAAAAAAATAAAAATGGTGGGCATCTTTATCCTACTGCTGTAGATTCTGGCAAGCTATTTATTAGAAATATCCTATTTTAGAGCCTCTCTATAAACCATCACATTTTGGCATCTACGCAAGCTGTTTCAAATCATCTATTAGGCACGAAGATTTTATTAGTTCTTTACGGTATCATAGGTTTGGTGCCCAAATTTGAAGCGGTAGACCCAATAGGCTCTCAATGGTTTTATTTTGGAGGAGTAACCTTACTAGGGTATCTCTATCTATATAGTAGTCGGGATCGCCTCCCTGGAGTGTTTTTGTCAAAAAAGATGAAACTGTTTTTTGGAGCATATCTACTCTTTATTGTATTGGCCACACTCTCGCTCACTGTAGCTATAAATGTTTCGGAAGGCGTCAAAGATCTTTCCAGATTGGTAATAACAGCGGCTGCCGTGATTCAGCTTTACGTGCTCTTTAGTCAAAATGCCAAAGCACTCTTTGAGTTTATGGCAAAAGTGATACAGCTCGTTGTCATAGTGATAGGCATTCAGATTGTGTTTTATTTTATAGATAATTTTCAGGTAATCAGAAGTACGACCTTGCTTAAGGGTACCGAGTTGTTTTTTGGAAACCGAAATGTAACTGCTGCCGCTCTTGCGATACAACTTCCAATGGTGATTTACGGTATTTTGCGATTTGAGCGTCGTTGGAAATATATTTCTTTGGTCGCTTTATTTCTGGGTGTCACTGCGCTGTTTTATATAGGAGCTCGTTCGGCCTTATTGAGTTTTTCTATAATAATGACAGTGTTGATTATTTATCTCATTTATGATGGGCGTATCCACAATACGCTTACGCGAAATATAAAACAGATCATTTTACCGGTATTTGGGATCTTAATTATTGGGGGGTTACTCGTATTGAATACCAATCGAATCGTCACGGGGCAAATGAATTCGTATACCCAAATTCTTAGTACGCCATCTTTAGATAAGACGGGAAAGATTTTTGTGCCCGACAAAAAGGTGGCCAGAAGTAGTGGCTTTGACAATGGTCGTTTGATCTATTTTGAAATGGCAACCGATGATATTCTGGCCAATCCTTTATTGGGAGTTGGAATTGGCAATTGGAAATTATCCAATAAGGATAAATTTTTTGCGGCCTCTCGGATAGATAAGTTTATTTATCCCTTGCGGGTTCACAGTGATCTATTACAGGTTTTTGCCGAGACGGGTATCCTTGGAGGTATCGCTTACCTTTTAATGCTTGCCGTACTCGCCTTTGGCATCTTGGCCTTGTTATTTCGCAAAAGCGATAAAGAAGAAAGATGGATATACCTTACCCTGACCTTAGCCTTGATGGCTTATGGTGTTGATGCTGCGTTAAACTTTCCTTTAGAACGCACCCCTATACAGGGCTTGTTTGCGATAATTGCAGCAAGTATTGTCGTCTTTATAGGTATAGAAGCTTCTCAAAAGGCAGCCCTAAAACAGTTACCTATTACAAAAGCGATGTTGTTGGGCATTGGGATCGTATTGCTCACAGCTACCGTGTTTAGTTTTATGAAATATCAATCTTATGTCAATCAGAACTATATACTTTCTGATATATTGGATAAAAACTTGATGACAGATCGCTATGCGTATTCGTACGAGCAAGCGCTAGACCGATTGGATGGGTTTTATGAAATCGCGGGTGTAGGGCGTCCTAATGAGCACGTAAAAGGAATGTATGCTATGAGTGAAGGCCGCATTGATTTGGCCTTAGACCACCTTTCAGAGTCTATAGCTCAGGCGCCCAATCATTATGAGTCTAAGATGCTTAAAGCCATTATTTACGGTCAAAAAAAGGTTGACAATGACAGTGCTATTTTTTATGCCAAACAAGGCTTTGAGAAATATCCTTCAATTAAAAATAATTATGTCATCTTACTCAATGCTTACAGAGCCCAAGGCGATACCTTAAATTACTTTAAAACCTATGATACTTACCTAGCATTTGATCCAAATGACATACAACAGTGGAAGGCCAAAAGTACCCGTGTTATGGAGTTTTACAATGATCCCAGGAAAGCAGCCGATGTGATAGAACAAGGGCTTCAATACAATCCTCAGGACAGTAGTTTAATTTCACTTAAAGAACGTTTTACTACAAGAGAGCGAGAAACCGATATAAGGGGATGGTACAAAAGAGCCTTTGAGCTAATTGCCGAAAATAAGCGAGCAGAAGCCAAAGTAGAATTTTTAAAAATATTGGAAGTCACTCCTTCAAATAACCCAACTTTACTCAATCTGGGTATTATCGAAATTAAACTAAAACAATACCAAGAGGCAATTGAGCACTTGAGCAAAGTGATTGCCGCCAAGGCCTTTAAAGATGGACGGCCCGAATACAACCGCGGCTTGGCTTATGATCGCTTAGGGATGGAGGATAAGGCCAAGAGGGATTATAGCCGCAGCAAAGCATTAGGCTATCCATTGGCACAAAAATTACCAGCAAATAAATTAAACTAATGGCATTACTAGGAATAGGATCGAGAATAGAACACCCTACTCATGGCACAGGGGTGGTAACCAATGTAACCTCAGAATTATATTGGGTCACGTTTATTGACAAGGGATTAGAAACCATCACACACGATGATGATTATAAGGTTATAGAAGCCGTAGAAGACGAGGTGGATACCGTAAGTTTTTATGAAGTCGAATCGAGTTTGAGACAACTTTTAAAACGCTACAGTGACATTTCGGAGGTCATTCCTATAGCCGATAAATGGAAAGGTGGCACTTTGTCGTTAGTCCCAAAAGACCCTAATCTGGCGGGTAAGGATTTGCCTATAGATACTTTTTTTCACAAGATTGTTATGGTGAGAGATCGCATTCGGGTTATGGAACAAAAAATAAACGCGAGTAAAACTCTGGACGATCAGGATAAAATTGATTTGCAACAGTACATTACACGTATTTATGGTAGTCTTACGACCTTTAATGTATTGTTTAAAAACAGTTCTCAAAACTTTAAAGGTGAAGGGGGTAAAAAATAGATTACGTTTTTTAACGTTCTATTTCAAATGCCTTACCAAAATACACCAAATCAATATGACTGGCTCGCTCCCTATGCCTTGGCTGCAGTGGGGTTCTGGCTGTTGTTTATGATTTTTAGATTAATAGAAACCTGGTATGCGAATAAACAAAACAGGCTTTTATATCGGGATATACTCATTTTTAGAAAGCTTTCGCGAAAGCAAAAAGAGCATTTATCACAAAATTTTTCATTTTACAATCAATTAGACGCCAAACAAAAAAGACGTTTTGAGCATCGCGTTGCTCGTTTTATAGGCGTTAAAGAGTTTGTAGGCCGGGAAGGGCTAGAGGTAACACAAGAGATGAAGTTGCTTATCGCTGCGGTGGGCTGTATGTTGACTTTTGGGCGAAAACACTACCAATATCGACTCGTAGATTATATTTTGGTATATCCTGAACCGTTTTACAGCCACATGAATGATGCCTATCACAAAGGAGAATTCAACCCTATGCAGAAGGCTTTAGTACTCTCGTGGAAAGATTTTGAACAAGGCTATCACATCACAGACGACAATCTCAATTTGGGAATACACGAATTTATGCATGCCTTGCAATTGGATGCTAGACAAAGCAATGATATTGACGCACTTCGATTTGAACGGCAATTTCAGAAAATTTTACATCGCCTTACTGACCCTTCTTTAAAACAACGTTTGGATGAGGTAAAGTATTTTAGAGCGTACGCGTTTACCAATCAATATGAATTTATGGCCGTATTGGCCGAATATTTCTTTGAATCTCCTGCCGATTTTAGATCCAACTTTCCAAAGGTTTACGAGCATACCCGCACCTTATTAAATTTTGACTTTGCGCATTATTAATACGAGGTATTCTACTTATTTGAAAAGGTTATTTTGAGTATCTTTCCGCTTTAACATTAAAACTTTTACACCTATATGGATCAATTAGAACCATCACAAATTATTCCCGTTAGCTCATTAGCAGAAGCGCGTAGAGTTGCTTTTTACAGAAAAACGTATACTCACGTAGCTCTGGCGGTACTCTTATTTATTGTTGTAGAATACCTACTATTTCAATCTGAAACTATCGTCAATTTTGCCTTGTCATTATTAGGCGGTTGGAGCTGGCTTTTGCTGTTGGGAGGATTTATGCTAGTGACTAATTATGCCGAGAACCTGGCCTTAAGATCTAAGGATAAAAACGTGCATTACGCCGCCTTGCTGCTCTATGTCATTGCCGAGGCTTTTATTTTTATTCCATTACTTTTCATGGCTTTTTCTGTAGTGGATGGGGTAGCAATACTAGAACAAGCGGCTGTTTTAACGCTCGCTTTATTTGTAGGACTGTCGGCAGTAGTTTTTATGACCAAAAAAGATTTTTCGTTTTTGCGTTCTGCCTTGACGATTGGTTTTGTGATCGCTTTAGGATTAATCATAGCAGGGACGCTATTTGGATTTGATTTAGGGTTGTGGTTTAGTGTGGCCATGGTTGCACTCGCGGCAGGTTCTATTTTATACACTACTTCAAATATGGTTCATAAATATGAAGAAGACCAATATGTGGCGGCAGCCTTGGGGCTATTTGCTTCATTGATGTTACTGTTTTGGTATATTCTTCGCATCTTTTTGTCAAGAGACTAATAGCCATGAATCACATAAAAAAAGCCACTCAATTTGAGTGGCTTTTTTTATGTGTTTTTGGTGATTAATTCACCATGTCTCTTAAGTTAGCTACCGTTGTGGTTGGATCTTCAGATTTAAAGACATAGCTTCCTGCGACGAGCACATCGGCACCGGCCTCGCTTAGCTGTGCGGCATTTTTATCGGTGACTCCACCGTCAATTTCGATAAGGGTAGTTGCATTTTTGCGGGTGATAAGCGCTTTTAAGGCTTTGACTTTATCGAAGGTATTTTCTATAAAGCTCTGACCACCAAATCCAGGATTTACACTCATAATGCATACCATATCAATATCGGTTATGACATCTTCAAGTAATGAAATAGGGGTATGTGGGTTCACGGCTACCCCAGCTTTCATGCCAGCGGCTTTTATTGCCTGAAGCGTGCGGTGCAAGTGCGTACAGGCCTCGTAGTGTACGGTCAAAATATCGCTGCCCAAATCGGCAAAGGTCTGTATGTAGCGATCTGGGTCTACAATCATTAAATGGACATCTATGGTTTTTGTGGCATGTTTAGCGATGTCCCGTAATACAGGCATTCCAAAAGATATATTGGGTACAAAAACGCCATCCATAATATCGATATGAAACCAATCGGCTTTACTATTGTTGATCATCTCAACATCGCGTTGAAGGTTGGCAAAATCGGCGGCGAGCACCGAGGGAGCTATTAAGGTAGCAGACATAAAGTAAGAATCTTAGTTTGCACAAAAATAGGTATTAGCTGCCACACTTAATAGCAGGGTGGCATATTCTAAAAAAATTTTGGCTAAGCCTTGTTGTTGAGGAGGTCTGATTTAGAAAATAAAAATCCCCGGTAATCAGCCGGGGATTCATTCATCAATCAAAAAACGAACAGTTATGATAAACTGTTGTTGCTATTACTAAGTCGTATTAACCTAGATAAGTTTTCAATATTTTGCTACGAGATGTATGTTTTAATCTTCGTATTGCTTTTTCTTTTATTTGACGTACGCGTTCACGAGTTAAATCAAAGGTTTCTCCAATTTCTTCTAAGGTCATAGGATGTTGATCTCCAAGACCAAAATACAATCTAATGACATCAGCCTCTCTTGGCGTAAGCGTTTCTAAGGCACGTTCAATTTCGGTACGTAAGGATTCGTGCAATAATTCGCGGTCTGGATTTGGTGATTCACCAGAGCGCAATACATCGTAGAGATTAGAATCTTCACCTTCTACTAAGGGTGCATCCATACTTACGTGACGACCAGAGTTTTTCATAGACTCCTTTACGTCATTGATCGTCATATCCAATTCTTTTGCAATTTCTTCGGCACTTGGCGGACGCTCATGTGCTTGCTCTAAAAAGGCAAAAGTCTTGTTGATCTTATTGATAGAACCAATTTTATTCAAAGGCAGTCGTACAATTCTCGATTGTTCGGCAAGTGCCTGCAAAATAGATTGGCGTATCCACCATACGGCGTAAGATATGAATTTAAATCCACGTGTTTCATCAAAACGCTGTGCAGCTTTAATTAATCCGAGATTTCCTTCATTAATAAGGTCGGGTAAAGTGAGCCCTTGATTTTGGTATTGCTTTGCCACAGATACTACAAAACGCAGGTTGGCCTTGGTCAATTTTTCTAGGGCACGCTGATCGCCCGCTTTAATTCTCTGTGCCAATTCGACCTCTTCATCGGCAGTGATAAGGTCTACTTTTCCAATTTCTTGTAGGTATTTGTCTAGAGAAGCGGTCTCGCGATTGGTGACCTGCTTTGTGATTTTAAGCTGTCTCATGTACGGTGTTCAACAGGGGTTTGAGTGTGTTGCATAGGTTATACGTTTAAAAGCCATAAAATGTTACAATTGGGGTAAAATATTTTGCCAACACTGTGTAATCTTCTAAAAATAAACAAGATACTCAAATGTCAAATGCTTCGATCCAGTACCTACTTTGCTGCGCCCCTAGGCTGGGTCCTTTAGCGTTGAATCTAGTCTAAATCTCGATCATACGATTTTTCTCTTAGTTTGATCCCAAAACGACATCCTAAGTAGTATAAATGATGAGGCTATAACTAACCTATATGCACCTAAGCTGGGACTAAAATTTGAATGTTGCGCCAAATTGAACTCCAATATAATAGGGTCTAAAATTACCTAGATTATTAGAATAGGGATTGAGTTGGTACCTAAAGGTGGGTTCGACATCTAGACGCCAATTTTTGGCAAAATTATAAAAGCCACCTAGTCCAAGATTGAAGGCAAAACTCAAATCATTGAGACTGGTCTCTCTACCAATACGCAAACGGGTATTGTCATTGGCAATAGCAAAAACGCTATTATCTGTTAAGATAAAAATACTCAAACCTGGATTTAGACTTAAACCTACGCGCTTGTTTATCAATTTGTATTGATAATCCATAGGTAGTTCGATGTAAGAGATATTTTGTTCTATGGTCACGACGTCATAATCATTGAAAAAGGCAACCGCTTGCGGGTTTGTAGGTGTCCCTCCCTGTTCTAATTGAGTAGGAGTAAGCCCAGAAAATTGATATACGTTAATTGTTCCGCCATTGTTTAAGACCTGAAAATTATTTGTTCTGTATTTTAAAGGAGCAACCCCTATTCCAAATCTAAAACCAGAGCGTTCGTTCAAAACATATTCCAGTCGTACACCATAGCCCTGTGTAGCAATCGCCTCTCTTGGATTATCGACCAAACGATCATCAATAGACGATCCTTTGACTAAAGATCCATATGACAACAAGCTAGTGTAGGTAGAAACAGAAAAGTTATACGTCACAGCCTCTTTGCGATCTTCGGCTCTTTCGGCTTCCGTTTTAGGGGTGTCTCTTTTATTTCTTGATTGTTTTTCGGCTTCTTTTTCTGCTTCTTTTTTTGCTTGGGCTATGGCCATGGCTTTTTCTTCTGCTTTTTGAAGCGAATCCCTTTTTGCCAATGCAAGCATTTTATCGCTCTCAATTTGATCGCGCATGGCTTTGCGTTCGGCGGCAATTTTTGCTCGATACGCCTTGCGTGCATTTTGCTCTCTGACTGTCATTTGCGCGATGGTGGTTTCATCTATATTGATAATCCCGGCATTGGCTCTTACTGTATTTATTTTGGTGTTTCCCTTAGACGCACTACCCAAATTAGAGGAAGTCGCTTTTAGGGTGTTAGTTGCACTTGATTTTTCAGTAATTGAATTTGAGTATGAGACAGTGTTACCACTAGTTTGGGTAGAAGCAGTTTGCTGTGATTTTTGATTTGTGACCTCTGTAGTATCGGTAAGCGTCTTTGCATTATCAGATAAACGGGAGGGTGTTGTATTACTAGTTGCAGTGTCCTCTGTACTTGTCCGGTTATTGATGTTTTCTTGGGCATCCTTTTGCGTAGTGGTTGTTATAGCATCTTTTTTTGTAGTGATTTCTGATGATGGAGTTTGCAGCTCGGGGTCGCTTACCAAGCTAGGTGAAACGGTATCTGATTGCCATGGTTGCCATATCAAAAGTCCCATTAATCCTATAAAGACTACAGCAGTTGTAATCCATAACAATAGCGGGTAACGGCCTTTGCCATTTCCATCAAGTTCGTTTGCAATGGTATCCCAAGTGCCCGCGTCAGGGGCTTGTTCAAAATCTTTGAACTTCTCTTGAAATATCTTGCCTATGTCTTTTTTAGTACCCATTTGCAATAGAATTTTTTTGGGTAGCCATAAAGGCTGTTATTTTTTGTTTGAGTATTACTTTGGCTCTGTGTAAATTGGATTTTGAGGTACCTTCACTTACCTCTAAAATTTGACTAATTTCTCGATGCGAATAATTATCGAGCTCGTACATATTAAATACCAGTCTGTATCGGTCTGGTAATTCTTGAATAAACAAGAGCATTTGATTAAGGTCTATGCCTAAATCTTTATCATCTATGGTTGTATCATCTTGAGCTACTTGGTGATAGTCAATAGGCTCGAGATAGGGTTCTCTTTTATAGCGATCTATCGCTTTGTTAATCGTTATTCTTTTGAGCCAACCTTCAAAGGATCCCTTGCCCGAGTAGGTGTTTATTTTTTGAAAAATGCTAATAAAAGAATCCTGAAGATTATCCTGTGCCTCATCTTTGTTTTTGCAATATTTCAAACAAAGTGCATATAACTTGTCTTTAAATAGATTGTACACCAATTGCTGGGCCTTGCGGTCGCCCTTTTTGCATTTTTCAATGAGATGGTTTAAATCCAAAGGTATGAGGTTGGTTATAGGTAAGACTACTAGTTCTAAAAGGGTTGCGTCTAGGATACAAAAGCATGCCTAAAAAGACATGCTTTTGTAAAACTAATGATTAATTACTGCTTGGTCAATTTATAAGTGGTCACCGCTGGTGGCGCACAATCACTTAAGGTGTCATTTAAAAAGGTGATAAAGAAGACAGAGTCATCGGCGGCGTCATAATTTGCAGGGTTTTCGCTAGGGCCAAAAAAGTCGGCGCCACTGCCACAGGCACAATTGCTCTCCTGAGTAGGAATAATGATTTCGCCACAAACAAATAGAAATCTAAAATCGTTTAAGGTACTGCAATAATTTGGGTAATTTGGTGTAAGAAAAAATCGTTCTGTATCTGTGTCTCCAATTTCTAAGGTAACAATACCGCCATCGTCAAAGGTAGGTCCATCAACATAAGGGGTGATTTCTTCGAGCAAATAATCGCCTACAAAGGCTGTCTCGTCAAGATTACACACCACCGGGGTACTGTAGGCAAACGGGGGGCTAAAAAAGCCTCCTGTAATTATTCCTCCCGCATTGTCTGAAGAAAATACACGCCCATCGGTGAGATTAAGAGCTAATCTTGTTCTAAAAGTATCTCCACCAAAAAGAGCATCTGGTGTAAGATTAACTTTAGAAAGCATCTCTGTAGCGGTTAAGGTTAAGGTAGTTCTAGGAAGTCCAAATGGCCCAGGGGTAAATGCTTCTCTAGA
>PAUP01000031.1 GCA_002712765.1 Cytophagaceae bacterium
TAATTCCTTAGAAAGGGTTTATTGCATAGGTATAGTGAGTGTACCCTGCTTTTTTAGATAAGCAGGAGACTGTTCAAATAAAATTCTGACCTGTCTATCCCAATCTCTGACGATATCAAAATAACTACTATTTACCACAGACATAATACGTCCACAATCCTCGCAAATGTGTTTTTCGTATTCTAAGAAATAATGTGCAAATTCGTGAAAGGCGACAATTCGCAATTTTTCGGGATCCAATTGCGCCATCCAATTAATTTCTATACCAACTACAATTCCTGCCTCATTGCGTTTTAGCATACCAAGTGTAGACCCACTTTCGGCTACAGTTAGGGTATTGACAATGTCTATAGAGGTAAGGGCAAAAAGTTTGTCGTGGGTGTCAATTTGGTATTCATCACAAAGCATTCTAAACTCTTGAAGTAAGGGTTGTAGCCGCCCGTCAATTTGGACATTTTGAGCCATTAGCGCGGGCCACATCATCATCACACCAAAAATCAACAAAAGCTGCTTCATACCACAAATACTAAGTTTTCTTCACAAACAGAGCGTGGTTATACAACCTAAGCTCTTAAAAAATAACTCTAGGCCGTCAGGTCATATTGTACTTAAGACTGTTAATTAATATTCCTTAACACACGTCTTTAAGGCCAGACAAGGGTAGCACTGGTATGTCCTATACTGGTATTTGAATTTAAAGCAGAACTGTTAGAAGTTGCTGTACTACTCGAGTCGTTTTCTACATTTAATTTTCCAGGTAGGAAACACGATGGTCTCTGTAGGATCTACCCAAGCCCCAACCCAATTAAACCCTTGGTTTGAAATATTTGAAAATACAATCCTGTAAAAGCCATCGCTCCCGTTGGGGGCTTTTTGATTGCGATACAAAACAAGGCTGTCTGCCTTTTGACCTCCCTCCCAAGTCGATAAGGTTTTGGAAGCAGATCGGTTGGAGTAATAGTGTACATACCATTTTGAGCTATCGGAATTAAACTGGCGTATACTCCCTGAGTGTATGCCTCCTTCTTTTAGCGTTTCATCCTGTATGGCAGTGCCATTCATAATATATTTAAAACGCCAACTCATAGGCTCTTTGTCAGACCAAGTACCATCGGGATTGCGACGTGTAGAAAAACAGTCACAGCTACCTATGAGGTCTTTGTAATCTTGAAGAGCACTTGGCGCATCTGGATTTGGTCTTCCATATGGAAAATCGTTAGAAGGTTCGTAGACATATTGGGCATGTGTGGTGGTCACAAAACCTATAAGTAGACACATAAAGAATTTCATAGCGTAACTGTTATCAATGAATATCAAATCTCCCCATAGCACAGCTTGTGAGCAAGGCTTTTGCAGTAAAGCCCTTTTAATTTGCAGTAAAGCAGGGTAGCCCTATTGACGATTATAAAATGATAGCACCGATTTGAGTCTACTCTTGGCAATAGGTATTTGCTGCTGGTTAGAGAGTGTCAAATAAGGGGTGTCTTTTATATGAATAAGACTGGCTTCTTTCATATTGACAATAGCCGTACGATGCACCCTTAAAAAATTTTCATTTAACAGTGGCATCATGGCTTTCATAGAGATGCGCATACTATGCGCTGCGCCATCCATACAGTGAATACGCACGCAATAATCATCAGAAGCGACCCATCGTATTTGATCTATAGCAATTAATTTTACTTTATTACCTAGACGTATAGATAAAACATTAAGCTTACCCTCTACAGACGCCTTATTGGCTTGGGAAGCCGGCTCATGCACAGACACACCCTGCAATGCGACAACCTTGATCTCGAGTTGTTCTTTTTGAAAATAAAGGTTGAAAATTATCGCAGCGGCCAGATACCCTAAAGTGTAAATTGGTGCTTTTTGGAAAATATAAAATGGGAAATATTCATTAAAAAAGGTGTCCCAAGAAAAAATCGCAGCATTGGTATACATCCCGATCACACTAATGAGAACAAGGTTTACAATAACCAATAAAGCGATTGCCATCCCTACTCTGGCATAGTTGACCAGCACTGGCTCATCCCTTTTGACCTGCCTTGACACAAAAACGTAGAGCAAACCTCCTATAATAATCCATAAGATCCATCGATAGGCTTGAGATGCCAACAAATCTAAAAAAGCGACCTCGGGGGCCAGATCAAAACGTTCTAAATAGTACTGTTGTTGCAAGGTCTCAAAGACAATGGCGAGAACCAAGACTACACTCAAGACCAATACAGCCTCCTGACGAAACGTTATTTTTTTTGACACCTTAACAGCTCTTTGCTTAAAGGTACTATTTTAAAACTGTGATATAACGGCCAGATAGTCGGCTCTATTTTTGACAAAGTCTAGATCAGAAATATCGATAATCTTGACATTGAGCTGATGTTGAGATTTGATAAAGTCGAGATATCCTTGATTGATCTTTTCTAAATAGGCAGCTTCTATATCTCGCTCATAGGCTCTACCGCGCTTTTTAATGTTTTGAAGTAAGCGCTCTGTGTTTTGATACAAATACACATACAAATCGGGTTGTGGCATATCGCGATACATCATTTCGTGCAATCGTTTATACAACCCAAACTCTTCTGTTTGTAAGGTAACTTGCGCAAAAATCAAGGATTTATACCTATCGTAATCGGCAATCATAAAATCTTTAAACAAATCATATTGCCCGATATCGTCCAATAACTGTTGGTAACGATCGGCGAGAAATGACATCTCTAAAGGAAAGGCATAGCGCTCTGGCTCTTTATAAAACTTGGGTAAAAAGGGGTTGTCCTTAAAGCGCTCTAAGATGCTTTTGGCATTAAACTCTTCCGAAATCATTTGCGTAAGACTCGTCTTGCCCGCCCCAATATTACCCTCTATTACAATGTAATTATACTGACCCAAAGTAGCGCTGTCTTTTGGGTTTTTTAGCCATTTGGGCTGCTTGTGTAATACGCTTTGGTCAGGACAGGCTTTTAATAGATCTGAGACCGCTTTCGCGAAAGCGGGATGCCAAAGATCTGAAGCAATATCACACAGTGGCTGCAACACAAATTTACGGTTATGCATTTGCGGATGCGGTATTACTAATGCACTGGTATCAATAGTAATATCGTCATAAAGCAATATATCTATATCAATATTCCTAGAGGTGTATCCTGTTCCGGACGAGACTGGTCTACCCATAAAGCTTTCTATAGATTTACATGTTTCAAGCAGCTCGTTAGGCGGTAAATTGGTATCGGCTTTTACGACACAATTATGAAAGTCTGGTCCTTCAAAACCCATAGCCGGACTTTGATAAACTGCCGAAATCTTATGAATTCTACCCACGCGCTCGTACAACAATTGAATGGCATTGTTGAGGTGATCATAGGTATTTCCTTGATTGCTTCCTAAAGATAAATAGATGGTGTGCAAGCTATTGTAAACGATCTAAGAGTGTTAACATTTAATATCAAATTAAGGAAAAGAAAATCACAATGCCTTAATTTTGAAGGTGAAGTTATCAAGAAAATGAAGGAAACTCCTACCCTACTGTCTACGCGTGATATACGTTTGGCGTATCGTATTTATTTTATTGTGGGCGCGCTTTTTATATGTGCTTTAGTGGTCTCAAACCTCATCTTTCAAAAGTTCTTTAGTTGGGACTTTTTTGGGGTTTATACTTTCGAAATTTCGGTGGGGATACTGCCCTATCCCATCACCTTTTTAATGACCGATCTGGTAAGTGAAGTATATGGTAAAAAAAAGGCCAATCAACTGGTCACAGCTGGTATTTTTGCATCGCTTTTCTCCCTTTTAATTATCTATAGCGCTCAAGCCGTTAGGGCTACTTCTTGGTCGCCTGTAGGAGATGATCTCTTCTCTGATGTCTTTGGAGCCACTGCCATTGCCGTATTTGCGAGTATGATGGCCTATTTGTTGGCTCAATATATTGACATACATATCTATCACTTCTGGAAAAGAGTGACCAAAGGAAAACACCTCTGGCTTCGCAATAATTTCTCAACCTTTTTATCGCAATTTATCGATACGTTCACCGTGTTGTTATTGCTGTGTTCTTTTGAGGAGATTTCTTGGGATCGTTTTGGGGTGCTATTACTTTCTGGGTTCCTATTTAAAGTTTTAGTGGCCGCGATTGACACCCCTTTTCTATACCTTGGGGTTGGGATTTTGAGAAGAAGATTTGGCCTTGCTGTAGGCGAAGAGCTCAATTTGCCCGTATAACTTAAAAACGCAAGATGAAACGTATACTCAAATTTGTTGGTATTGCCATAGTAGTGATCTTTCTTATACTCTTGGCGAGCCCATTTTTGTTTGCCGATAAACTAGAAGGCCTTCTCCTTAGTAGTATCAACAATAAAATAACGGCCAAGGTTAGCTGGGAAGAAATGGAGGTGAGTCTATTTCGTAATTTCCCTAAGGCTACCGTCTCACTATCTAATTATACCCTAATTAATCAACAAGCGCCTTTTACAGGAGATACCCTAGCCAGTGGTGATCAAATCCACATCGCTATGGGGGTGACGCAACTTTTTAAAGATAGGGCAGACACCCCTATACAAATAGATGTGCTAGAACTGGATAAACCACGAGTCAACATTGTGATTGACAGTAGCGGGCAGGCCAATTATGATATTGTAGCTCCTTCAAACAGCAGCGAGGGTGGAGCAGCTTCGTCTTTTTCATTTGATTTAAAGCGCTACGCCCTAGCAGATGCTACTGTTTTATACAAGGATGCCGCATCGGGATTACTATTACAACTAGAAGATGTAACTCATAGCGGTAGTGGCGATTTGAGCGCAAGTAAAAGTAAATTAACAACTACTACCGCTGCTACGGTTTCTTTAGATTTGGGTGGTATCAATTATTTGAACCAGCATCAAGCAAGTCTAGAGGCGATTATAGGACTGGATCTGGATGCACAGAAATATACTTTCTTAGAAAATGAATTACGTATCAATGCGCTGCCATTGACTTTTGACGGCTTTGTTCAAATCATAGACGAAGGAAACCTCATCGATCTTAGTTTTAAAACACCCAATTCTGATTTCAAGAACTTTCTGGCGGTGATTCCTGAGGCATATGCCAAAAATCTCGATGGTGTTACGACCAGTGGTGATTTTCGCGTAAGCGGTCTTATAAAGGGAAGAGTGACCCAAGATCGTATCCCAACCCTAGCCATAATCATACAGTCTGAAAATGCTTCCTTTAAGTATCCCGACCTGCCCAAACGCATGGATAATATCAATATAGATGTGAGTATTCTTAATAAAACTGGGCTTGAAGCCGATACCTATCTCGATATCAATGCGCTCAATTTTAAAATTGATCAAGATGCATTTGCGATAACGGGCATCTTAAACAATCTAACCGGCAATACCCAGGTTAATTTGGCTATTGATAGAGCACTTGATTTGGCCAATATTGAGAAGGTGTATCCATTGGAGCTCGAAACACCCTTGCAGGGCCGCATTGAGACCAACCTAAGCACTCGTTTTGATATGAATGCTATCCAAAATCAACAGTACAACGCGATCAAAAGTACGGGTACGGCTACCCTTAGCAATTTTAAGTATTCGGGGAAGCAGATGCCCAAACCCATCCTTATCGACCAAGCCGCTGTAAACTTTGAGCCCGGCACCATACAGCTTACTGGGATGACCGCCAGTACAGGTGCTACCGATATCAACGCCAGTGGGAGTATCAAAAACTTGATTCCCTTTATGATGTCAAAAGAGGATTTGAAAGGAAACTTTAGCGTACGTTCAAAACAATTTAACTTGGATGATTTTTCGACAGCCACGACACAATCCTCTACACAAGATAAAAACGCCGAGACAACACAAGCCAGCACCAAAGGCATTCAACTTCCAGATTTTTTGGATGCGACTCTTAACTTTAATGCAGACCAGGTTCGTTATGATGGGATACTTCTTGATAATGTTTCAGGAACGCTTAGCATAATAGAACAGCAGGCCAATGTGTCTAATATGAGCTCTAGTCTTTTTGGAGGTAAGGTAGGCCTCAACGGTTCTGTGTCGACCCGCAGCGGATTACCTCTATTTGATATGAAACTCGATCTAAATGATATCGATATCGATCAATCTTTTGAGAATTTGGAGATGTTACGAGGTCTGGCTCCAGTGGCCAAAGCATTACAAGGCGCCTTTAATACAGAGATTAGCCTTAGAGGGCAACTCGATAGTCATTTTAGCCCACAGCTCAATTCTATTGATGGTTCGGCTTTTGCTCAATTGCTTACTGCCAATATAAATCCTGATCAATCCCCACTGCTAGCTACCTTAGATGATAGGCTTAATTTTATCAATTTAAAGGAGGTAGATTTGGACCAACTAAAAACTACGCTAAGCTTTAAAAATGGCGCCGTACAGATCGAGCCATTTGACTTTAGTATCAAAGACATCCAAATTACGGTAGCTGGCGGTCACAGCTTTGATAATACCATGAATTATCGCTTGGCGTTGAATGTACCTGCCCAATACCTTGGGAGTGATGTAAGTGGGTTGTTGTCTAAGTTGACCCAAGAAGAAAAAGATCAATTAACGGTAGACCTACCCATTGCCATAGGGGGGAATTTTGCAAGTCCTTCTGTCAATATCAATACCCAAGCCGCGATTCAAAATTTGAGCAGTCAAATCATTGCAATCCAAAAACAGCGTGTCAAAGACAAGGTAGACGACAAGCTTGATGACCTGATTGGTGACGTTTTAGGTGATATCACAGGCAATCAGCCCAAAACGGATAGTACAGCGACACAGACCACAGAGAATACAACCACAGAGACCATCAAAGATGTAGCCGGAGGTATTTTAGGCAATCTCTTGGGCAAAAAGAAAAAACAACCCGAAGAACCCAAAGAAACGGCCAAAGACAGTATTAAAAATTAAAGCTGCATTTTAGGTTTTATAATTCTTTTAAAAGAAGAAAAAGTTGTCGTTACCGGTTTCTCCTGCCTTTCCTAAAGTGTTAAATTTATAACTAAAACTCAACATAAAGTACTGTTGTAGTACAGTACTTTGCACATCCTGAATAAAGTTGGCATTTGCCGTACGACGAGCATTGGTGTTTTGGTTGAGAACGTCATACACTTTAAAAGTAAGCGTGGCCTTGTCTTTGAGAAAACTATAGGCCACTGTAGTATTCCAAAACCAAGCACTGCGCTGAAAACCTGCAGCCACATTAGGGTTGTAATTGTATTGAATATCATTGCGCCACTCTACATTTCTAGGTACAAATACTGCGGTACTTATATTGAGACTATGACGTGTGAAATCCTGATCGTCAAAGGCATCAATCCCAAATTGTGTATTGGAGAGTTGTAGGCTGTACCTTGGTCTGATCTCAAAGAGATCCTTCCAGGTAAAACTGATATTGGCATTAGGAGAAATAGAGCGTGTCTCACTGGCGTATTGTACCTCGTTATTAAAGTTGATATTGCGGTTAAAACTCGCATACACTCCAGCGCCATATCTAATAGTTCTCAAGCTATCAATTTTTGTATTTTTATTGTAACCTCCTCCACCGCTTATGTTGTAATTCCCATCTACGTTTTCGAAGGTGGTAAAACGCACAAGATTCTCGTCTACTATGGTTTTGGCCACTACAGCATCATCGGTTATGCTACCATTGGCATTAAAATAATACCCCCCTCCCTTTTGAAAATCGTAGTTATTAAAGCCCATATAAAAAGAATGTACATTGCTCGGGTTCAAATCGGGATTACCCTGAGTGATATTTAAAGGGTCAGAAACATCTATAAAAGGATTGAGTTGTGATACTTCTGGCGGCGTGTTGTTTTTGCGATAGTTTGCATAAATTGACATTTTTGGATTAAAGCGATAACTCAGGTTACTATTGAGTTCTAAGGCCTCAAAGTTCTCTTCAATATTGAGCTCTGGTCTCAAATTATCTTCATTTGCCAAAGTTCTAAACACATAGCCCGCTCCAAAATTAACACGTAACTTGTCATTGTTAAAAGCCACACTTAACTTGGGCGTGGTTCTCATATTTTGACCTTCAAAATCGGTACTTAGCTCGGTATTTACGATGCTGTAGGTATCAGTATCTTGATCAAAATCAAAGGTGGATCTTCTTCTAGAACGGCGATCGTCTCTATGACCAAAATCGGCATCTAGAAATAATTTCTTGGCAATAAGCGGGTAGCGATAGGTTAGATTGAGATTGTAACCGTCAAGATTGGTCTCTCCATCGGTAAACTGATTTCTACTAATAGTCTCTGGATTGTCTCCAAAAATCTCAATCTGATTATTGATAAAATCTTCTGAGGTTTGTCTATTAATTTCGTTTTGAAGTCTAAATTTTATAAACGACCCCAGGGTGTCCAATCGCTTGGTCAAACTAATGGTATTCTCAAAATTTCTACCCGTGTTAGACCCCACATTCTTGGTGGCCGAGGTATTGATCAAGTTGCCCGCCTCATCTAGCGATTGTTCGTCTCGTACAAATCTGTTGTCGTCTGTAGCAAATTCTATAGAGGGTCTAATATTGATCAAAAAGGTAGAATCGACTTTGATATTAAACTGTGTATTAAAATCGTGGTTTCTTCCCTGTCCATCACTTCTGGAAGTACTATTGGTAAAAAAACGACGATCGGGTAAAATATTTTCCCGTTCTATTCGTGTCTCGTCAAAAGAGCTGGCCCCTGCATAAAAATAATCTGCGGTAACGTCAAATTTTTCGGTAATGTCATCGGCATAGTTGGCGCCTATACTGCGACTATTAACAATACCTTGACCCCCTCCAAAACTTCTACCATCTATGGCAAAACTTCCATTACTACTTACAGAAATACTATTACCACCACCAAACATTTTTCTAATCTCTCCAAAACTAAATCCTGCCGAATTAATATTGTTCCCTCCAGCCAATACAGAAACGCGTTGGTCGTTGTTAAAAAAATTAATCAGTCCTGCATATTCAAATCGATCGTCGGTACCCACACCACCTGCTACACGGCCAAAGGTGCCTTTATTATTCTCTTCGGCTATGGTGAGATTGATGGTCTTACTCTCAGAGTCGCCTTCTTCTCCGGCAAAGGCTTCGTCATCGGTCTTGGTATCTGTTACTTGAATCTTTTCTACCATTTCTTTGGTCAGGTTGCGCGTAGCTATGGTAGGATCGTCTCCAAAAAAAGGTTTGCCATTTACTAATATCTTATTGACCTCTTTCCCGTTAACCCTGATTTTACCGTCTTCGTCAACCTCAACTCCTGGTAGCTCTTTTAAAAGGTCTTCAATATTTGCGTCCTTTTTGGTTTTAAAGGATTTGACATTAAACTCTAAGGTGTCCTTCTTGATGGTAATAGGCGCTCTACTTTTAACAACCACCTCATCTAGAGAGGCCACAGAAGTTGCTAATTCGATATCTCCTAGATCGATACTGCCCTGGTTTAAGTCAACTACTTTAGTATAATTATCATAGCCAATAAAAGAGATATTGACCCTAGCATTTGGCTCTTGTGATCGTCCTTCTAAGGTAAAGGCGCCTTCTTGATTGGTAATGGTATAGGTGAGTAAGGTACTGTCTTTTACCGTTTCCAAAAAGACCGTAGCTGCCTCTAGTTTGGCCGCGGTGACTTTATCTTTTAAGGTACCGGTAACGGTGTAGGATTGCGCTTTCGCGAAAGCACATATACAAAATAGCGCTGCAAGCGTGATTATTGATCTAATATTCATGGATGGTATACGATGTTGATTGATGACAAAAGTAAAAATGTAAACTTTTGAGGAAACACCCTTGAATATAACAAAGCTTTAGGAAACAATTAACACTGAATCCCAGACGATTAGTTTTAAATGAAGACCGATAATGACTAAAACGCCTATTTTTTACGGAAGTAAATAGATATAGGAACACCCGAAAAATCGTATGCTTCTCGGAGTTTATTTTCTAAAAAGCGTCTATAGCCCTCCTTTAAATATTGTGGCAAGTTACAGAACAAGGCAAATTGTGGTTGCGGGGTAGGCAACTGCATACAATATTTGATCTTGATGTATTTACCCTTATAGGCTGGTGGCGGAAAAGCTTCAATAAGCGGTAAAAAGAAATCATTAAGCTCACTCGTTGAGATACGTCTGGTCTTGTTCTTATAGACTTGAACCGCCGTCTCAATAGCTTTAAAAATACGCTGTTTGTTTAAGACAGAAATAAATACAATAGGCACGTCGGTAAAAGGCTCGATTTGTTGTTTGATCTGCTTCTCAAACTGCTTCATGGTCTTTGTATCTTTCTCGACCAAATCCCATTTATTGACCAAAATGACAACGCCTTTACGATTGCGCTCGGCCAGCCAAAAAATATTTTGTACCTGTCCATCAAAACCTCGGGTGGCGTCAACTACAACCAGACATACATCGGCATGCTCTATTGCTCTAACACTACGCATCACCGAATAAAATTCTAGATCTTCTTTAACCTTAGACTTACGACGTATACCAGCCGTGTCTACAAGATTAAATTCGAACCCAAAGCGATTGTATTTGGTATCAATAGCGTCTCTTGTAGTTCCAGCAATATCGGTTACTATATATCGCTCTTCTCCAATTAAAGCGTTGATAAATGAAGATTTACCTGCATTGGGTCTCCCCACTACGGCAAATCGCGGCAAATCATCTTCTTCTTTCTCTTCCTTTTCTGGAGGTAAGACCTCGACTACTGCATCTAGTAAATCTCCTGTACCACTTCCGTTTGTGGCTGCAATGGTAAAGTAATCGCCAAGGCCTAAGTTGTAAAACTCTACGGCATCGGCAGCGCGTTTGTTATTATCCACTTTATTGACCGCCAATAACACAGGCTTGGATACCCTGCGCAGTAAATTGGCTACATCTTCATCCATACCCGTAATACCACTTTCTACATCCACCATAAAAATGATAACATCGGCCTCGTCTATAGCGAGTTCTACCTGTCTGTCAATTTCGGCTTCAAAAACATCATCGCTTCCTACGACATAACCACCGGTATCAATCACGGTAAATTCGCGGCCGTTCCAATCGGTCTTTCCGTAGTGGCGATCTCGTGTAACACCACTCACAGCGTCAACAATGGCCTCACGGCGTTGTATCAATCGATTAAAAAAAGTAGATTTTCCCACGTTAGGACGACCTACAACAGCTACTATAGCACTCATGATTTTGATTTAGTCTGCAAAGATAGTGGATCTAAGCGATTTCTATGGCTTTCCTAGCTGTTTTCGGTACTTTCTAGACAAATAGAAGAATAGCGATGTAAGTATATGATCCTTGAAACAACTAAGTGGCCATGATTTTACTCTATTTTACCAGCGGTCTTTTACTTGCCTTGCTAGGGGCACTACCCCCAGGCGCTTCCAATCTTGCAGTGGTAAAAGCCTCTCTAGAAGGTCGTTTTGAGCAATCACAAAAACTTAGTCTAGGCGCAGGTTTTGGCGAAGTTGCCTTAGCCATAATGGCAGTTGTCTTTGGGATGGTAGTACAAGACTTTATCGGAATGCACCTATGGGTGCAATGGGCATTACTTTTTGTATTCGCAGGTGTTGGAATCTACTTTTTAAGCTTTCGCGAAAGCCAAAGAACAAAGAAAAAACCAACCTCCAGCCAATACCTCACAGGCTTTTTATTGAGTGTTGTAAACCCACCTGTCTTGTTGTATTGGGTTCTTGCTATTACCCTACTCCAGTCTTTTTTGACCCTTAATAAGCAGTCTTCTCTATTGTTGTTAGGACTTTTCTTTGTAGGAGTTTTTTTAGGAAAAATTACTGCTTTATTTGGGTATACCAGATTGGCCAAAGGGTGGGCTAAAAACAGTTCCTCCAAACCCCAAAAAACCAATAAAATTATAGGTATAGCCCTCTTATCTATAGCAAGCGTACAAGCGCTTAAGTTAGTGTTAGTCTAACCACATAGCCTTCCCAACTACGCACGTTAAATACCGTATCATTATCAAAGATGAGATATTGGCCTTTAATCCCTTTGAGCACACCCTCAAAAGCGGGAGTCTTATCTAGATTGAGCGTTTTGAGTTTGGTGGGAAAAGAGAGTACCGGAAAATGAATCGCTGTCTCTTGTTTGGACTCAATATAATAGGGCAACGCCTCTTCGGGTATATATTGTTTTAAATTGTCTCTATTTGCGGCCAAAACAAAAAGATTTACCGTCAAGGCTATTGCTATGACGATTTTTTTAAAGTACCTCAAGCGGCCGATTGGATTATGCGACCAGAGTTGTCAAAAGCGCATCTGGATATTGAAGACAGAGATCTTGA
>PAUP01000032.1 GCA_002712765.1 Cytophagaceae bacterium
CGCGCATAAATATCACTGGCAATATAGCCCAAGGGATGGCCTACGTGCAAACCTGCTCCAGAGGGATAAGGAAACATGTCAAGCACATAAAATTTGGGCTTGTCGCTATTATTTGCTGCTTCAAATGTGCCGTTATCTGACCAATATTTCTGCCATTTGGCTTCAATTTCGTTGAAATGATATTTCATGATATACTGTCCTATGCGTTATTTAAGGCTATGGCTTATTTATCCTAAAATCACTGGCTAGCATCTTGGATAAGGCCAATTTAAGGCGGCAAATTTACGATTTTTAAAGAAGACAGAGACAATTCTAGAATCCTTATTCGCATTGGCGCGCTCCTATACTTTAAAAAAATCTACCCACAGCTGCGCAATGATCTTAAGGCATACCCATAAAGTCGTGTGAAGTGTAAAAAGGATGGTTATGCAAAAACAGTAATGACACAATTGTAAGAAGTTGCGGTGTACCTACGTTATTCAACTAATGATAAGGCTAATTGGGGTCTTTAAAGCCTGCTGTAATAATATGCGGTTGGTAGCACATGATTTTATATTTTTACAACTTTAGTTGTTGCATATGGCATTATCTTTTGAAAAATATCAAAAACGCAAATTGATCACCTC
Source organism: Cytophagaceae bacterium (assembly GCA_002712765.1). Classification (GTDB taxonomy): domain Bacteria; phylum Bacteroidota; class Bacteroidia; order Flavobacteriales; family Flavobacteriaceae; genus Dokdonia. Next base: position 627 of record PAUP01000032.1, read on the forward strand.
TTATTTTTCGGTGGTGGTAAGTATTGCCTTGGTGTTGTTTCTACTGGGGCTTCTGGGAATGTTGGTTTTGAACACCAAAAAAGTGGCCGATTATTTTAAAGAAAATGTTCCCGTAGGCATATTCTTTAAGGATACGGCCAAAGAGGTCGAAATGAAACAATTGGAGAAAAGTCTAGCCTTGGCAGATTATACAAAATCGATACAGTTTGTTTCTAAAGAACGAGCCGCCGAGCTTCACTCTGAAGAATTGGGTGAAAATTTTGTAGAAACGGTAGGCGAGAACCCCTTGATGAATAGCATAGATCTCAATCTCAATGCCGATTTTGTCTCTACAGAAAAAGTAGCCGAGATCGCTGCCGAAATTTCGTCCAAAGACTTTGTAGAAGAAGTGTCTTACAGTCAGCCGTTGATCACATTACTTAACGACAATATCAAAAAAATTAGCCTTTGGGTACTTATTATTAGCGCGGTATTTACTTTTATTGCTGTGCTTTTGATCAATAGTTCGATTAGGTTATCGGTCTATGCCAAACGCTTTACGATAAAAACCATGCAAATGGTAGGGGCCACCAAGCGATTTATACGCCGTCCTTTTATTTGGAAGAGTGTCAGATTAGGTATCGTAGGTGCCATTATCGCTATGATAGGAATGGCTGCTGTATTGTATTATCTCAATAAGACCTTTCCAGAATTGCAATTATTGGATGACCCACTACTTATAGGCGGTTTATTTGGGTTGATTTTGGTCTTAGGTATTTTTATATCTTGGCTCAGTACATTTTTTGCCACACAGCGCTTTCTAAACCTACGAACCGACGATTTGTATTATTAGTGGTTTGCACTTTGCCGTGAAAACTTATAAGCTTAATAATTCTGAAGGTCGCAAACCAAAATACAGAAAGTGACGTTCATGATATTGACCGCTCGAGATTGCTATAGTGGCAGAAATCAAATGCCCTAGACATATCGGTCAGGCTTTTAAATAAAAATGTAACTTTGTGTTTATAAATCTTGAGGCCTTTCAAGGGTACAATGTTTTAATATTGTGGTTGTAGCAAACCACCCTTATCTTATGGGAGAACAAAAACGAAAAGAAATAAAAAAGCAGCAAACCGAATTTATCTTTGGTAAAAAAAACTACAAATGGATGCTCATTGGCCTGGGTATTATTGCTCTTGGTTTTGTATTGATGTCTGGCGGAGGGTCTGATGACCCAGAAGTATTTAATCCAGAAATCTACTCTTGGAGACGTATTAGGCTGGCACCAGCTGTTATCCTTCTAGGATTTGGGATAGAGGTGTACGCCATACTGCTCAATCCTAATGCTTCAAAGTAGGATCAATTCTAATTTACTAACCTATCTTTGCGGCTATGAATAATCTAGACGCCTTACTTCTTGGAATCATCCAGGGCCTTACCGAATTTTTACCTGTCTCTTCCAGTGGTCATCTCGAATTAGGTAAAGCAATTTTAGGAGATACTTCGGTACCAGAAGAAAGCCTGATGTTTACCGTTGTGGTACATTTTGCGACAGCATTAAGCACCATAGTGGTTTTTAGAAAAGATATCATCGATCTCTTAAAAGGCCTATTTTCCTTTACTTGGAATGAAGAAACTCAGTTTTCGGCAAAAATTGTTTTGTCGATGATCCCTGCTGTGATTATAGGATTGTTTTTTGAAGAAGAATTGGAGTCACTTTTTGGGAGTAATATCCTTTTGGTAGGATGTATGCTCATAGTGACTGCCATTTTATTATGGCTTGCCGATAAGGCCAAAAACACCAACAAAAAAGTCTCTTACAGCAATGCTGTAGTGATTGGGATAGCACAGGCTGTAGCTATGATTCCTGGAATATCTCGTAGCGGAGCAACAATCTCTACCTCTGTACTTTTAGGTAATGACAAAGGCAGGGCAGCACGCTTCTCCTTTTTGATGGTCATCCCTCTAATTTTGGGTAAGATTGCCAAAGACATCACAGATGGGGCATTAACCACCGAAGCCGGAAATATCTCGGTGTTACTCATAGGGTTTGCCGCTGCTTTTATTGCTGGATTAGTAGCCTGTACGTGGATGATTAAACTGGTAAAACAAAGCAAATTGACTTATTTTGCGCTCTATTGTTTGATGGTGGGACTTATCGCGATAGGCTACACTTTTTTATATCATTAACTATGTTAGAGGCTCAGGATTATAAAGATGGGCAGGTGCTGCTATTTGACAAACCCTTAGAATGGAGTTCTTTTCAGCTGGTCAATAAGGTGCGCTGGTTGATTCGAAAGAATCTCGAGATCAAAAAAATTAAGGTAGGTCATGCAGGAACTTTAGATCCCTTAGCCAGTGGGCTCATGATTATCTGTACCGGAAAGTTTACCAAACGCATTAACGAATTTATGGGGCAGCCCAAGACCTATACGGGCACTTTTTACCTTGGTGCGACCACGCCGTCTTACGATTTGGAGACCGAGATCGATCAAGAGTTTCCTACCGCGCATATTACCCATGAAGCCATACACGCTTTCGCGAAAGCGAATACAGGCATCATACAGCAACGCCCTCCAGTATTTTCGGCATTAAAGAAAGATGGCAAACGCTTGTACGAGTATGCCAGAGCCGGAGAAGCCGTCGATATTCCTCTACGCGAGACCGAGATTCACAGTTTTGAAATTACGAGAATCGCGTTACCTGAGGTCGATTTTGAGGTGAGTTGTAGCAAGGGCACTTATATACGATCACTGGCCAATGATTTTGGACAAGGGTTGGGAAGTGGCGCCCACCTCACCGCCTTGCGAAGAACCAAAATAGGAGCTTTTGACGTAGATAATGCGCATACCATTTCTGACTTTGAAGCGGGTTTTAAAACCCCCAAAGACGAGAATTAAACACTAAAACCTATTTTTTTTGATTATTTTAGGTCGATTATGAAGTTGAGCCCCCAAGATAAAGCCCTATTGATCACCTTTGGTGGTGCCAGTGTCCTTATTTTGGTATTCTTCTTTTTGGGTGTTAAACCCTATCAGGATAAAATACCCGAAGCCTATTTTGAAATTCCTGTATTGGCCGAGGCTCTAGAACCCGAAAAGGAAGACCTACCCGAACAAACAGAAGACCGACCTAGTTCACGCGCTAGCCAGATCACCCATCAGGCTTATGACAGCCGTGCTCTGCGCAATGAGTCTAAGTCACTGTTTGAAGAAGAAGACGAGATCAGAAAAGCGATAGAGGCTCAACAATTAAGCAGTGTGGAGGCCTTAAATGCCGAGAATGAAGCGCTGCTTAAACAACATCAGAAAGAACTCGCAGAGGCACTTGCCAAAAAACGCGAGCAAACCGCAGCTCAGATTGAAGCCAGAGAACAAGCTAGAAATCAAAAGAAAGGCAATCGCATGAGTACGGTGTCTTATGATTTGGAAGGTAGGACGGCCATTCGTATTCCCAACCCAGTGTATACCTGTGACGCTCGTGGTGCGATAGTGATAGATATCACGGTAGATGCCAATGGTAGTATCACCAAAATGGACTATAACAAAAAGAGCTCTACCTCTTCAAATGGCTGTTTGATCGATCAGGCTTTAGAGTATGTAGAAAGCGCTTATTTTGATGCTGCCTCAATCCAAGTTCAGGAAGGATCCATTACGTTTAATTTTCAGGGGTAGTTATGGCAATAACTCAAGAAGGTCGCTGGCGATGTCTTGGCCCCGATCTTTGGTGTACCACAGTTGTAGATCTTGTTTAAACTCTGGAGTAAGGCTACCGTGTTCTTCTTTATACAAATCAACGAGTTTGGTGGCTTGGGTAGGTCTCGGGCCCCACTCACCAAGTATCGATTGTTGTTCTGGATCAAAAGCAATCAATTTTGGAATGGACCTACCGCCACGGTATAAGAATGCATCCATGAGTTCAAGATTTTGGTCTCTAAAGACAATTTTCAGGTCAATAAGCGGGTTGAGTTGCGCTATTTTATGCATCATGGGTAAACTTTGAGCCGCATCGCCACACCAAGTTTCTGTAAGTACGAGCCATATGACAGGAGTATCGTAGGCTTTGATTTGGGCAATGTGTGCCTCACTTAATTTCAAGGTTTTATCCAAACGTTTCATACGGCGCTGATTGAGCATGGTATACTGTGCGAGTGCTTCGGTTTGGACAGGACCAGAGGTGCTATTTTGTGCAGCCTGTTGATCAATTAATTTTCGGTAGGCTGCATAGCTCATGGCCTTATCTAAGACAGCGGTTACTAGTTGTTCTTTGGTGCGTTGTTTCATAAAAATCATATGGCTTTAAGTCGAAGCCTTCTAAAATTACTTACTATCTTTCTCTGTGTAAAAATACCACTTCTCAAATGACTAAACACAGATGCGGTTGGTGTGTAGGAGACAGCTTGTATGAAGCCTATCATGATCAAGAATGGGGTGTCCCCTTGAAAGATGACAATAAACTCTTTGAATTTTTACTGCTAGAAACCTTTCAGGCGGGGTTGAGCTGGATCACTATTCTGAGAAAACGCGAAAATTTTAGCGCTGCTTTTGACCAATTTGATTACAAGAAAATAGCCGCATACGATCAGGACAAAATAGCCGCCCTGCGCAATGATGCTGGCATTATCCGAAATCGTTTAAAAATAGATAGTGCTGTGGCAAATGCCCAACGATTTCAAGACATTCAAAAGGAGTTTGGCAGCTTTTCTAACTATATCTGGGGGTTTGTTGATCATACTCCCATTCAGCATCACTACGCGCATTATAGCGATGCCCCAGCCAATACCGCTTTGAGCGATAAGATTTCAAAGGATTTAAAAAAGCGAGGGTTTAAGTTTGTGGGGAGTACGGTCATTTATGCTACTATGCAAGCTATAGGAATGGTCAATGATCACGAACGTGATTGTTTTAGACATCAGCAAGTCAAGGAGCTGTCTTTGCTATAGTTACTGCAAATAGGTCAAAAATTGGGCACGTGAAATTTCGTAGGCACCTAGGCTTTCGAGATGTGGGGTATACATTTGACAATCAATCAAACGATACTTGTTTTGGCTAAGCTTTCGCGAAAGCGCAATAAAAGCGAGCTTACTGGCATTAGACTGCTTGGAAAACATACTCTCACCGCAAAAGACACCCTTGTCCTTAAGATCAACACCATACAACCCGCCTACAAGTTGCTGGTCGTCCCAGACCTCAACCGATACTGCCCGACCCAACCGGTGCAACTCGGTATAGGCGGTTTTGATAGCATCTGTAATCCAGGTGCCGTCCTGATCGGGTCTTGGCGATTTTTGACAGTTGGCTATTACGCCAGAAAAATCTTGATTAAAAGTCACTTTTAAAGATGTTTTGCGCATAAATTGCCGCATCGATTTAGAAATATGCACTTGCTCAGGCGCAACGACCATGCGAGGGTCTGGAGACCACCACAATATAGGTTGCCCCTGGCTATACCAAGGAAAAATACCATTATAATAGGCGTGTAATAACCAATTGGGGGCAAGACTTCCTCCTATAGACAGCAATCCTTCTTCATCGGCGTTTTGGGGATCTGGGAACCAAGGTTCTCCAGGGCCCTGATGTTTATCTGGCAGTTCAAACATAGGGCTAAGGTATTTGATTTTTTACACTAAACCATCGTTTTGGCCCCCTCTACTATGGCAAGCCATCGGTTTTTGTATTTTTTAAAATACACCGATCCTATACCACCCACTACTGCTGCTGCAAGCCCAACGAGGGTATAGAACACAGGCATCAAATTATCAGAAACGCCAAATAAGGGCGGGAGGCGGGTGAGAATTTCGGCCAGAAAGGCACTGTAAAGCCCAATTACACTCCAATACATAAAGCTAAAATGGTAATGTAAATAGGTTTTTTTTGGTTTCTTGAGCCATATTGGAACCATTCCGCCCAATAGGGTGAGACTGCTTATCACCGAAAACCAATGTAGGATCCCAAAGCTCCCGTGCAAATTGTAAAGCATAAAGGAAGTAGCCAATAAAATAAGCATACTCACGGCATATACATAACCTATTTGTTTGTGTTTTTTACTCCCTTTGGCAATGGCAAGCACATAGGTGCCAGTAATAATAGCAATCACAGAGGTAATAAAATGAATTAAGCCGATAGAACCTGATAACATAAGATGCGTTTTGGCTCAAATATCCGGCATAAAACACTTTACATCAATTATATACTACTCAATTGTAAAATTATTGGGTTGAACTGTAGGGGTAGCGGGTCAATAAAAAAGCAGTAGCCCACCAATAAAGACAAGGGCTCCTACCAGCATAACTATTAAAGTGTATGGAAGTATCTCTTTGGCTTTTAATTTGGTAATACCCAAAAGCGGTAGGGCCCAGAAAGGTTGTAGCATATTGGTGATTTGATCGCCATACGCCATAGCCATAATAGCCTTGGGAAGGGGCACGCCTAAGCTGCTAGCGCTTTCGATAATAATTGGGCCTTGAATAGCCCATTGACCCCCTCCGCTAGGAACAAATACATTTACAATACCAGCGCTAATAAAGGTGAATATAGGTAAGGTGGTTTGTGTTGCAAAAGACACAAAGCCATCACTAATGAGGGTAACCATACCCGTACTTTTCATGATACCCATAATACCAAAATACAGTGGAAATTGTATCAAAATCCCACTGGCTCCGCCTATAGCTTTTTCTACCGCATTTCTAAAGTTTTTAAAATTACCATGTAACAAGATCCCTAGGCCTAGCATGCAAAAGTTGAGCATATTTGGTGTTAGGGATTTCCCCCAATAGGTGATGTAAAAGGTGAGTAGTATGACAATAGCAACGCCAATGCCCAAGATTTTCGAGCGATCCATGCGATGTTCTTTCTCTAGGGAGGAGCTTTGATTAAAATCATCTCCAAAAGCTGGGAGGGTGGTAGGTTTTGCTTTTCGCGAAAGCGTATACAGTATCAAGGGTACCAGTACGAGTAACAAACCGAAAATGATAAGATTGGACGGGCTAAAAATGGTTTGACCATCTGTGATGCGATCAGGGAGTTGACTAATAAATGCTGGCGAGGCAATATCTTGCATCAAAGACGCCATATGACCAGATTCGGCCACTTTCAAAGGTGCAGAACCACTCATGCCGCCATGCCAGACCATTAGCCCCACATAGCCTGCAGCACCTATTAATGGGTAGTTGATGGCAATCCCTCTTTTTAAGGAAGCTTCTCCAATTTTACGCGCAAATATGGCTCCAAAAATTAAGCCCAAACCCCAGTTAAAAAAAGCTACTAACATAGTGCTAAGACTTACCAAAACAACTGCCTTAGCCGTTGATGTGGCATAAACCGTTACTTTGTCTAGCGCTCTGGCGACAGGCTGAGACAAACACAATACATGGCCCAAGACCAATATGAGCATCATTTGATAGGCAAATACTAATAAATCCTCATTCCAAATGCCCGCCTCCCAATAGGAAAGCACCATAAATAAGTGTGGCTCACGCGATGGATTGTCTGTAAAGACAAGAGCTAGAATGATAGTGACAAAGGTTAAGAGTATCGCAATGACAAAAGGCGTAGGGAGGTACTTTTGAAAGAGGGTCTCTATAGATTTGGTAATAGACATAAGTGTGATCTAGACCATAAAAATAAGGGTCGTAAGGGGCAAAAAAAAACCCAATGTCAAAGATAACATCGGGTTTATAAGGTTGTCTATTAATCTTAGAATGGTAAATCGTCGTGATCTTCGGTGTTGAGGTTGGTCGCTGGTTCAAAGGCATCGGCTGGCGGCATAGGTGGCATAGGTGCTCCTTCTGGTGCCGAGGCTTGTAAGGCTTCGATTCTCCATCCCTGGATGCTATTAAAATATTTGGTTTCTCCCTGTGGGTTCACCCATTCGCGACCTCTGAGGTTGATACTAATTTTTACCGGCTGTCCTACTTGAAAATTATTTAATAAATCAACTTTATCCTGTACAAACTCCACCATGATGTGTTGTGGGTATTGTTCTTCGGTAGTGACTACTATTTCTCTTTTTCTAAATCCGTTATTGCCAAAAGTTTGAGTTTGGCCTATCATTTTTACTTTTCCTTGTACTTCCATCATCGTTATTTTTGAAGGGTATAAATGTATTGAAATAATCCCGTTAGGCAAGCAGGAGTTTCCATGCGTTATTCACATTTTTTTCTGCGAGGTAACTTTGGGCCTTTTTGTGAATTTGTTCAGGGTCATTGGTGTTTAACAAACTGCGAATTTCGATATCACTACTTAAAAATTCTTCTATTTCTTCTATAGTAGGCAGGGTCTCAACATTGCCTAACATGCCTAAGTCGTTACCCGTTAAGACTTTACTTTGTCTAATGTCTAGCGGTATTTGATCATAGCCAATCCCTGTTTGCGCCACAGGTTTGGGTACTTCAAAAAGCCCTTCTTTGGCTCTGGAGTACCAATTGCCTCCCATCCTAGCCACCTGATCCATCTTTTCAGGATCGATACGACCCTGCTCATCCAATATGGCTTTTGCTATATGGATTTTGGTAATTTCGCAAATCACCAAATTACCTGCTCCACCTTGATCTCCAAGGGCCTTAACCTCGATTACTTTACATTCAAACTGAACGGGAGATTCGGCCACTCTGGGCGGTGTAACCGTTTGAGAAGCTAACTCGGTAAGCCCCGATTTTGTAAACTCATTCACGCCTTTGGCGTAAGCCGTACTGGCCAAAGACATCTGTTGTACCATATTGTAATCTACCATGTTTACCACGGTTTCTGGAACCTCCAACACATTGTCTAAGGTGTGTTTTGTGGTATTGTCTCTGCCGCTTCGAGATGGGGAGAAGACCAAAATTGGAGGGTTGGCACCAAACACATTAAAAAAACTGAAAGGAGCCAGATTGACATTACCTTTGCCGTCTACCGTACTGGCAAACGCAATGGGTCTGGGACCAACCGCACCGGTAAGATGTCCAAAAAGGGTAGCAATTGAGAGTTCTTTAGGGTCTAAAGTGAGCAACATAGGTGTTTTTTACAAAGGTAGGAAAGATCGATGCAAGTTGATTTTGTATGCTCGCTTTTCTTGACCACAGGTACAACTCGCTTAGTTGTTATGCGTACTGCGCTAAAAAAAGTATCTTTATTTTAAAATTAATCATTTATGAAGTTTAATACTTCCCCACAATTTTCTAGGTGGTTTATCATTATCTCCTCTTTAATCATCACCACCCTGATCTTGTGGAATGTTTCGCTTTTCTTTGATCAGCTCAAAGAAGCAGAGCGGTCAAAGATGGAGGTATATGGTGCCGCCGTAAGAGCTGTTGAAGAAACAGTTGATATAGTGCCAAGCCGCTCAAATAGAGATGCCAAAGCCTTGGCACGTTCCCTTTCTGGTTTATACCTCAAGGTCATTCTGGCCAATACAACCATACCGACGATAAAATACAATCTAGAATCTGAAACCTACTCTCCCAATAATATTGAAAATGAAGATAAGCTAACACAAGAACAGCTTGCCCTAATGGCCAAAGAGTTTGAATTGGTCAATGAACCTATTCCTATAGCGCCAGGAGGAAAAGTAGATGATATACTGTATTACGGCAACTCTCCTGTAATAAGTCAATTAAAGTATTTTCCGATAGCCTTGCTTGTGATCGTGATTCTCTTTGTGGCGCTAATTTACTTTTACTACCTCACCTCAAAAGCCTCTTCTCAAAATTTGCTTTGGGCCGGCATGGCCAAAGAAACAGCGCATCAAATAGGGACGCCCCTGTCTTCGTTGGTAGGATGGACCGAAATCTTGAAATCAGAAAATGTCAACCCTAGTTATATCGAAGAAATGACCAAAGATATCGATAGGTTAGAAGTCATTACAGAACGATTTAGCAAGATAGGGTCTGTACCCGTTTTAGAAGAAAAAGACTTAATTGCAGAGACCAAAGCGGCGTTTGATTATTTGTCCAACCGCAGTTCAAAACTGATCAATTTTACCTTAGACATCCCACAAGGAGAATTACCTGTGATGCTCAATGCCCAATTATACGGCTGGACCATAGAGAATCTGGTTAAAAATGCCATAGATGCGATGAAAGGTAAAGGTGATCTGAGTGTTACCATTTGTCGAGATACTCGTTTTGCCAAAGTACAAATAGCAGATACGGGTAAAGGCATTCCCAAAAATAAATTTCACGCCATTTTTGAACCTGGTTATACCACCAAAAAGAGAGGGTGGGGGCTTGGACTTTCTTTGGCCAAAAGAATTATTGAAGAGTATCACGGGGGGCAGATTCGCGTCCTTAAAAGTGAACAAAATCAAGGTACGGTGATGCAAATTTCGCTTAAGCTAAAAAATGGACACTAATAGGGATCTCATACTGCCTAAGATTGTTATGCAATTTTAAAGCGTGTCACAGCGTTGTTCAAATATGCCAGCATCTTTTGAACGATTTTATCAGGCTTCACTCAGAAATAATTGCCCGCAGTGTTTTAGTACCGATGGGCTCCAATTAGAATTTCATCAACAGTGGGTTGAGAATGTTTGGGTACGCTACACCTCTAGAACGGTCAAAGAATTCCTGCATTGTGATCATTGTCAATCAGCTATTTATCCTGTCCATTGGACCCAAGACATAGAGCGCGTTTATCAATATCATCTCAAACTGGCACAAAAGCCCTCACAATTTAGGGTAAAACCCTTGACATGGACTATTATTGTCGCTCTTGCACTCCTGCTTTTTTGTTTGGGTTATCTCGCGTTTGCTTAAAGGTATCTTTGAATTTGGTCGACTAGGGCTTCAAATTCATAAGGAGTCATTATAGCTTTGTTTTCAAACTGTATGTCTTCCATAGATTGTAAAGGAATCAGATGCACGTGTACATGGGATACTTCAAGACCAATGACAGACATTCCAACGCGTTTACATGGAACCGCTTTTTCTAAAGCCTGCGCTACCTTATAGCTAAAATTCATTAAATCTGAATATGCCGAAGGGGAAAGATCAAAAATCTTGTCGACCTCTTGTTTTGGAATACACAACGTATGTCCCGCGGTATTGGGGTTGATATCTAGAATAGCAATGTGTTTGTCGTCTTCTGCAACGATATATCCAGGGAGTTCTCTTTCGATTATTTGTGTAAAAATACTTGCCATAACACTCTTCTGTTAATCTCTACTGATCTCGAGTACGTCAAATTTCATAATGCCGTTGGGTACTTGAATTTCGGCGACATCGCCTACTTCTTTGCCCAATAACCCTTTACCAATAGGGGAGTCTACAGAAATTTTACCTGCTTTGATATCGGCCTCATTCTGAGCGACGAGTTTATAGGACATTTCCATCCCGTTGGTTTGGTTTTTTATTTTGACTGTAGAGTGAATAAGTACCTTACTCGTATCTAGTTGTGACTCGTCTATAATACGCGCATTGGCGACCAATTCTTCCATTTGCGAGATTCGCATTTCGAGCATGCCCTGCGCCTCCTTGGCAGCATCATACTCTGCATTTTCACTCAAATCTCCTTTATCTCTTGCTTCTGCGATATCCTGTGATGCCTTAGGACGTTCTACGTCTCTGAGATGATTGAGTTCATCTTTGAGTTTTTTTAAACCTTCGGCAGTGTAATAATTCACCTTGCTCATAATCTATATGCTTTTGGCTAGCAGTATATGCATAGCCGTATTTATATACAACGATTCCCGACAAAGCGGGAATAAAAAAATCCCATAAAGACGGGATCTGTCTATCAAATATACAAAATATTTCTGTCGCTGTCTCGTTTTGTAGTAAATTGCGATCTCCTGTAAATAAAGGGATCTATTGACAATCAACTTAAATGAAAAATATACTATATATCTTCTTGGCGAGCTTCATATTGTTAGGCTGTGATAATGATGATGATGCGCGAAACAGAAATCCATTTTTGCTCGACATCAATTTTAATCAGCGTTTGAGCCCGTTGCAATCTCAGGATTTAGAATTTCCAGGAGGCTCGGTGTTTGTACAAGGTGTAGGAATACGTGGGGTACATGTGGTCAATACAGGTAGCGGGCTATTTGCCTGGGAGGCTTCAGACCCCAATCATGTTCCCAACGATTGTTCTACGACGGTTCCAAGTGGTATAGAAGTGACCTGTCAGTGCAATGACGCCAACACCTATAATCTATTTACTGGTCAATCTACTGGCACTGTCTTAGAGTTCACCCTATTGCAATATCGCGTGAGAAAAGAGGGAGATGCAGTTATTATCTCCAATTAAAAAAGCCACTCCGAAGAGTGGCTTAAAGAGCAGTCTGGTTAATGTCCCCCAACTTGTAACAGACTGTCTAGCAGTGCGATTTAAGAAACAAAGCTAGGGTGCGGTATGCACCGGGTTGGCTATTGTTAGAATTTTAATGTCGCTCCCAATAAAAAGTTGATACCAGCTTGTGGATAAAAACCTGCACCTTCGACGGTGGTTACTTGATCGGGAACCGAAAAATCGTCATCAAAGGTAAAGAAGTAACCGTTAGATACATACTTTTTGTCAAAAATATTATTGACTAAACCATTGATAACGACCGATTTAAATATAAAAAAATCTTTTAATTCATAGGAGATATTAAAATCATTGATAAAAAAGGAGTCTAAAATTGAGGCTTCACTATCTATATTACCCATATATTGTTCTCCTACATATTTTGATAATAGACGTAATTGCAAGCCTTCGGCAGCGGTAAATTCTAGAATATTCCCAAATACCACCTCTGGCGAATAAGAAATGTTGGTATTGCCCAAATTAACAAGTACCCCATCTCTTTGAAAGAAAAAGTCCTGATTTTTGTTGGTGCTTAAAGCGATATTGGGTTGTGTGGTTAATTTGTCTGTAATTTTTACGGCCGCATCAATCTCAATACCCGCTCTAAAGCTCTTTCCGCTATTGGCGCGTATTGGAGCTCCTACATCGTCTATGGCTCCCGTGAGTACCAATTGATCGCGATACCCCATATAGTATCCATTGACGTTTAAGGCGATACCTGGAGTGGCAAAACGCCACCCTAGTTCAACATCGTTTAAACGTTCTGGTTTTGGATCTCCGTTTTCAAAATCGGTGCGGTTGGGTTCTCTGTTGGCTCGAGCATAAGAGGCGTAGAATTGGTGTGTTTTATTGGGCTGGTAGGTAATACCCGCTTTAGGATTAAAAAAACTATACGTCTCATCAATGACAAAATTGAGCAAATCAGAATTTATACCTCCAGTGGTGTAATCGATAAAGCGTCCCTGCAGGTCTCCATATACACTCCAGGTAGCATTAATACGCCAGGTCGCTTTCGCGAAAGCGGAAAATTCATTTTTGGTCGCATCGCCGTCATAGTAACGGTCTCTGATTTGACTTCCACCAGCGTTTTGTGCCCAGATAACTTCACCAAAATGATCACCAGTATAGGTGCTGTAAAGCGCTCCAGAAATCACATCGAGACTGTTGTCCTTATAATGTACACTGGCATTTGCTACGTAAAAATCATTATCTAACCAGCGTCTTCTTATCAAATCTGTGGTGTTAATCGTCTCTCCGCCCAGCGCTATAGGGGTAAAACCGTAGGTATCAAAATCCTGATCTTCTTTATACTCTTCAAAAAACCCGCGGCCATAAGTGTAGTTTAGGCTAATGTTTGAGCTCCAATTGTTGTCGTAGCGCTGGTTCCAATGTAGTTGGTAGTGATCTTGTTTGTAATCGTCAACCTGATTATCGTGAAAACGTATCCTGCCATCGTCGTCTGTATATAATCCGGCAGGGTTAAAGGTAGGATCATTTTGAACCGTCTCGGCATCTACGCCAAACCAAGATTGATAGGTAACTTCTGAGCCGGCAAAATTGATCAGTTTTACCAAGGTATTGTCGTCTTTATACGCGGCTTGTAAGAAATAAGATTTGAGATCTGAAGACGCCCTATCGATATACCCATCAGATTTGATAGAAGACAAACGCCCCGACAATTCTAAATGATCATTGAGTAAACCAGTACTAAACTTGACCGTGGCACGGCGCGTATTAAACGAGCCAAAAGAGTTTGTGATCTCTCCATAGGCCTCATTTGACACGGCGTCTGTAAGTATGTTTAGACTGGCCCCAAAGGCTCCAGAACCATTGGTTGACGAACCTACCCCACGTTGTAATTGAAGACTTTCTATCGATGAGGTAAAGTCTTGTAAATTCACAAAAAAAGTAGTCAGACTTTCGGCATCGTTATAAGGTATCCCATTAATGGTAACATTTATGCCTTGATTGCCTGTTCCGCGTACGCGAAAACCGGTATAGCCAATACCCGCCCCAGCATCAGAGGTGGTTACCACTCCAGGCAAAAAATTGAGTTGAGTAGCAATATCCTGTCCCAAATTGCGCGGCTCCAAATCTTCCTTGTCCAGATTGGAATGCGTAATAGGAGAGTCTGCCTTTACCCGCACCGAGCGCACCAAGACTTCATCCAACTTTTCAGTTTTTGTGGTGTCGATGACCGTTTGGCCTTCTTGTGCCTGTGTAGCAAAGCCCAATAAGCCCATAGCTACATAAAGAATCTTCTTCATTCGAATTTGTTTTATCGAATACAAGGAGCAACATATTCGTCGTTAATTGATGGTATTACCCGCATCGGATGACGCGTATTGAAGAGAATGATCTCGATGTCACCACTAATAGCACCTGCAGTTTTGTACATGCCAAAAGCTCGACTCCCTTAGCGGCATTACCCGCCCAGGTTCAATGGGTATAATCTCAGCTCACCAGGAGCACCCCTTTGAGACAGCGCAAAAGTACGATCAAATTTTGAAGAGTGAAATAGTAAAATGTACTTATTTGCAAAGGTTTTTGAAATAATGTTCTCCATGAGAATCAGAGGCCGTTTTTAATAGTCGGGCTTTCGTCTATTGCTCTTCTTTTCGGCCTGCTTTTTTTTGGCTTGTAATCTTTTGAGTTTGGCGATTCGAGAAGGCTTGGTTTTCTTTCTCTTTTTAGGAACGATAAGGGCAGTGCGTATTATTTCAAAAAATCGCTTAATTACACGCTCTTTGTTGCGCAGTTGGCTTCGGGTATCAGAGCTGTGAAGTTGTAAGATGCCGTCTTTGGTTATTCTATGAGCGAGTTTTTGGCGTATGCGCGTTAGTTCTAAATCGGTAAACGCAGTGGTCGTTGTAGTATCCCAAGATAAGGATACTTGAGTGCTTGTTTTATTGACGTGTTGCCCACCAGGACCACTACTTTTGGTAGCCTTAAATTGTAGCTCATTTTCCAATTGTTTTTGATCCATCAGTTTAGGAGCTTACTTTTTTGACTTGACTTTATGGGTAGGTTTTAAAAGATCGTTGACGGTTTTTACTGGGTTAAAAGTAATAAGAGGTACCTCTACAAATATGGTGTTCCAAAAGGCCATACTACCGTTCCAGAGTCCCGGATGTTCTAAGGCTTTTATCGGCTTCCCTTCTACCGTTTTTTTTGTGATAAACCCAGCATTGGTATCTACAAAGTCTAAGAGATTGTATTTATTGCCCTTGTAATCTTTGACACCACATACAATATCGACAGGATTAAAATGTGTCGAGGCATTCAAGATGGCTTTTTGATTTTTGTTTTGTTGGTCAATTTGAACGCTTTCTATAATCTCAAGACGGGTATGCCCGTCTTCGTGTTTGACCCAAAAAGGACCCCCACCGGGTTCGCCTTCATTTTTTACCATACCACATACCCGTATAGGCCTGTCGAGCTGAGCTCTTAGCGCTGCTTCTTTATTCTCCTTAGAAAATTTATCAAAATCGGATGAAATTGCAACGTGAAACTCACTTTGAAGAAAGTTAATGACCGCCTCGATCTCATCACTAGAAAGACTGCGCGCATCCATTAATTTTAAAAAGTAAAAGGCACGCTCTTGTAATTGCAGTAATTTACCAGCCAGTAATTTTTTGTAATGGGCCACCTGTTGCTCATAGGCCACAGTGACCACATTATCGATATTTTTAATAAAGATAATATCGGCTTCTTGGTCGTTCAAATTTTGAATTAAGGCGCCATGACCTCCAGGGCGCAAGAGTAAATTCTTAGTACCACTTACCCGAAAAGGCTCATTGTCTAAACCTACCGCAAGGGTATCTGTAGTCCTAGATTGAAAAGAGTAGCTAATGTCAAATTGTGTATTGGTCTTTGCCTCTACAATATGTTGAATACGCTCAAATTCATTTTGAAAGCTGTCGTAATGTGTTTTAGAAATCGTAAAGTGCAAACGCGCCAGGCCTTTGGTTTTGGCATAAAGTGAAGCTTCAAACAGGTGCTCTTCAAAGGCAGAGGCATTGTGGTCTTTGTATTTGTGAAACGGGAAAAGCCCTTTGGGATGATTGCCATAATCAAAGCCGTCTGCACCTAACATGGTTTTGACAAATAACAGTCTATTGCTATTCACATCGGAGGCCTCATCAATCATGGGTTTTATAGCATCTCGAATTTCTCTGTAAAAAGGAAAATCATCTAGACCTACAAAAAACAAACGCAACTCATTGGCCTGATTTTTATTGATGTAGGAATTGATACTTTGCTGCTCGGGGTCATAGGCTTTTAAAAATTCAAATAAGAATTTGAACATACGTGTGGCTGCTCCAGAAGCCGGTGTAAATTTGAGAAGATCTAAAGTGTCTTTGCGCGTTTCAAAAAGAGCGATATACGCTTGTGTATCTTCAGAGTTGTATTTGCAGATCCCATCTCCTATAGTGGCTGGTTTGACCAACCTCACAAAAGGAATTCCGTTTTTAAAAGTCTCCAGTTGTTGTTGAGCGCTGTCTAATGAGAGACCGTGAGCTTCTAATTGATCGATATCTTGTTGGGTAAAATTCAAACGAGTAGGGTGTTTATGGCCTTAGTGGCTGTATGCAATCGCTGTTCAATACTGCCATGCACAAAGACAAAAGGACGTCTGTATCGTGCTAAGGCCTGTCTAAAATACGTAAACATTTCTTCACGAGAATCGGGTTTGTCTCTCAAATCATCGGCTTCCCATGGGGTATCTATATAAGTGAGGAGATACAAATCATAACTGTTTTCTAGCGCATAGGTTTCTAATAGCTTAGGGCACCAATGGTTGTAATAGGCCTCGCTATAGACTTTGGTCGTCAACAAATCGGTATCGCAAATGATCAGAGAAGCGCCTTGAGCAACAGCTTGGTTTTCTAATGCCATTTGTCCTGCAGCGATAGGCAAAAGATCTTTAGGACGACAAATTTGTTGCTCTTTATCCCAAAGGGTTTGCAAGTAATCGCGTGCATACTCAGGGACCAAAGCTGCGTTGTAATGCTGAGCTAGCTTTCGCGAAAGCGTACTCTTGCCACTGCTCTCTGGTCCAAATAGACAAACTCTTATACAGTTGCCGGGATGTTGTTTAAGTGCTTTTTCCACTGCTGATAGCCTAAAATAGCGATGATTAGTAATACGGTAAATTGAAGTCCTGTAAATCCTAAACCTTTGTAAAAGTATAAAGGAATCGAGATAATATTGGCAGCAATCCACAAGAGCCAATGCTCGATCTTTTTGTGCGCCATCAGCCACATAGCTGCAAAACACAAACCAGTAGTTAGGGTGTCAAAGTAATCGGTATAGCGATCAAAGCGATTAAAATACAAATATACCCCTACAATAAAGGCCGCCGATACGAGAAAGATCCCAAACGCCTTGAGTTGATCTCGACGCGAAGAGCGCGATATAGCTAGGGTGGAGCCATCTATCATTCGCGACCACATAAACCAGCCATAAAGACTCATTAGGGTGTAATAAATATTGATAATAAAATCGCCGTAGAGTTCAAATTTAAAACAGATGTAGATAAAAATAGCCGTGCTAATGATACCCAAAGGATAGACCAGAATGTGCTCTTTTTTACCAAACCAAACTCCTACCACTCCAAAAACCACGGCTATGATTTCTAACCATATATCTAGTGAGGAGGCATCGCGATAAGGTTGTAAAAAAAAATCAAAAATCGGGTTCATATTCGCTGCGATCGGTTTTTACAATTTTGATGGTAAACAAGCCGATACCCACAGTTTCCAGACTGCGTTTGATCTCCTCCTGTAAAAAAGGCATGAGCTCATCATAGGATCCAAATATTTGAGTAGCCAGCGGGTTTTCAATAATTGTGAATCCCGAATCTCGCAAGCGTTTGATAAAGGCGATGATATGAGCTTCGTAATCGTCTTGTAAAGGACTAAAGGTAAGATCTACAGAAATGTGCATGGTCGATTATTGGTCATAGACATGAAGCAAAGCACCCATGCCATAGTTGCGTTGACCCGATTGGATCAATTTTGAATTTTCGTTATAGGTCTGGTCAAACACCTGCCACTTTTTGTTGTTAAAAAATACCCGTCTTACAAAGGTTTGCTGTTGTGGCAAGGCATCGGTAAAGGGCAGTAAAGGTCTAAAAGTGGTTGAGATTTTTTGAATCCCGCGTCGGGTTTTGACCTCATTGTATTTTTTGGTTTGTAGCAATTTGCCATCGGGATCGCTATATCCCAATACCTGAATCGCGGCAAAGAGTCCTTTTTCTGGGATAAACACGTTAAAGTTGCTCAAATCAAGTTCGTAGATTTCGTCATTTTTTTCGCTTACGCGAAAAACAATATCTCCATACTTTATAGGTAACCCAGGCAATCCTTCATCGTTTTCATAAAACTGAATTCTAAACAAGGTCGAAAACTTCATATTGCCTTTTTTTCGATATTCTTCTTCGGCATTTATGGGTAAGAGAAGTTGAGCGATTTTAGATGATTTTCCTTGGTATCGATTAAAAAGTACTGCAACTTCACTTTCTACTGTGGGTAACCAGCAACTAAAGTAATCGGTATGGGTGGTGGGTTTGAGCTTTCGTTTTTTAAATCGACCCCGCTTTGGAGCGGTTAACACCACTTCCGATAATTGATTGGTTTCGGGAGCCAGATAGAGTGTGCTGGGCAAATTTTGGGTTGCAAACCCCTTTTCTTGATACCCGATAGAGGAGATATAAATCGAATCAATATCGGCATATTTCTTTTTGGAAAAGCTAAACTCACCTTCGGCGCCGGCAAAGGTGCCACGGCCATCGCCAAAAGAAATTGTCGCATACGACACTGGCGTTTTACCTACAGAATCCAGTATCGTGGTATATTGACCAAATAATGGAGTGCAGCCTAGCAATAAAAGGACAAATACGTATCGCTTCATAGCGCAAAAGTAAAGCATTTAACTGGATTGAGAATTCCAGCTGTCTTCTTCAAAGGCCGTGCCAACGATTACCATATCTGCTCCAGCGCTGTAGGCCGCTTCAAGTTGGGATGAGGTTCTGATACCACCTCCTACGACAAGTGGGATGTCTATGGCCTTAGCTACGGCCTCAATCACATGAGGTTGTACTGGGCGTTTGGCCCCACTGCCCGCCTCGAGATAGACGAGTTTTTTACCCAGGTATTGCGCGGCTAAAGCCGTGGCTACGATCTTAGGTAGTTTTCTTTGAGGCATTGGCTTGGTACCACTGGTGCGTTCTACCGCCGACTTTTTTTTGCCATTAATCAAAATATACCCGGTAGGAATGATCTCCAAATTCATGAGGTGTAATACAGGGGCGGCTTTTACTTGTTGTCCTATAAGATAGTCTGGATTGCGTCCCGATAGCAAAGACAGAAATAAAATAGCATCGGCATGAGCTGAGAGCTGGCTGTGGTCTCCAGGAAATAATAGCAAAGGTAGGTCGCTGTACTCTTTAATAAGCATAGCCACCTCATCGGTACTGATATAACTATTAGAGCTGCCTCCCAATAACAGATGGGTAGTAGCCGAAGGTAATTTATCGATATATGCTTTGGCAAAAGCGCGGTTGATCTGTACTTCTGTACCTACCGTTTCTAAGGGAAATTTTTCGGGATCTAATAAGATGCCCAAAAGCTGCTTTTTATTACGGGCATCGGCGGCTAATTGTGCATATAGATCCATAGTTTGTCTAGGGGAATTAATCAAGGTTGTCAGATCTTTTTTAGGTGGCATAGACGCAGGTAAAGCCTTCAAATTCTAAAAAATGGAGTTGGTATACTTTTGATGATCCATTAAAAGAAACCGAACCCGTAGTCTGGGCATCTTCAAAATGAAAATCTTCAATATACATATGTTTTAAAAAGCTTAGTCCTTCTTGTGCATAAGACTTGTACATCGATTCTTTTCCACCCCATACAATGGTGAGTTTACGCACTACGGCATCTGCGTTTGCCAAGGTACGGTACTCTTCAAAAGGAGTAAATTTATGTGCGATTCGAATAATCTTGTCGCGTTGCATCTCAATATCAATACCTACTGGGCTATCGCTCACAATAATAGCCGAAAAGGTAAAGCTATGAGTGATGGAAATCTGTTTGCCGTCATGCAGATGTGGTTTCCCCCAAGCGTCATAATACAAATCATGATCGGTATATCCAGCTTCGGCCAGCAAGTGTCTCACACTCATAAAGCCGCGTTGGTGGAGAAGCGATTTCATACCGTCTACTCGATTTTGACAGTGATTGGTCAGAGCGATATTTCGCGAAAGCGTCCCCAAATCTTCGGTAATTTTCCAAATGTAAACCTGAGTAGTGGGCGAGACTGTTATTGTTTTGTAAAGAGGCACTAGTGGGCGTGGTTTTCTGCAAGTTATTACGTAATTTTGCCGCCGAGCCTTCGGGGCTTACCATTTAATGATAAAGATAGTAAAATGAGCACGAAAACTGTACCGTACGTACCGTACAAAGTAAAAGATATTTCCTTGGCTGCCTGGGGTAGAAAAGAGATCGAACTCGCCGAAGCAGAAATGCCTGGACTCATGTCGCTGCGCGAAGAGTATAAGGATGAGCAACCGTTAAAAGGTGCTCGTATTGCAGGATGTTTACACATGACCATCCAAACGGCTGTATTGATAGAAACCTTAAAAGCTTTAGGTGCTGAGGTAACATGGAGTTCTTGTAACATTTTCTCTACTCAAGATCAGGCTGCAGCAGCTATTGCAGATGCTGGTATTCCGGTTTATGCCTGGAAAGGAATGAATGAAGAAGAATTTGACTGGTGTATCGAGCAAACCTTATTTTTTGGAGAAGATCGCAAGCCGCTTAATATGATTCTTGATGACGGAGGTGATTTGACCAATATGGTTTTAGATCGTTATCCTGAACTTGTTGGAGATATCAAAGGATTATCTGAAGAAACAACAACGGGAGTACACCGTTTATACGAGCGTATGAAAAACGGAACACTTCCTATGCCTGCAATTAATGTAAACGACTCTGTGACCAAGTCTAAATTTGACAACAAATACGGCTGTCGTGAAAGTGCGGTAGATGCCATTAGACGTGCTACCGATACCATGCTTGCTGGAAAGCGCGTGGTAGTTTGTGGTTATGGAGATGTAGGTAAAGGAACGGCGGCTTCATTTAAAGGTGCTGGATCTATAGTAACGGTTACCGAAATCGATCCAATTTGTGCGCTTCAAGCGGCCATGGACGGTTTTGAGGTCAAAAAATTGAACACTGTCGTAGGCAATGCAGATGTAGTAATTACTACTACAGGGAATAAGGATATCATTAGAAGCGAGCATTTCCAAGCGATGAAAGACAAGGTGATCGTATGTAATATTGGTCACTTTGACAATGAGATCGATATGGCCTGGTTAAACGACAATCACGGCAATACCAAAGATGAAATTAAGCCACAGGTAGACAAGTATACCGTAGATGGTAAGGATATCATTGTATTGGCAGAAGGACGTTTGGTTAATTTGGGTTGCGCCACAGGTCACCCAAGTTTTGTGATGAGTAATTCATTTACCAATCAAACCTTAGCGCAAATCGAACTTTGGAAGAATAGCGATAATTACAAAAACGAGGTGTATATGCTTCCTAAACATTTAGATGAGAAGGTAGCTGCCTTACACCTTAAGCGATTGGGTGTAGAATTGGAAACCTTGAGTCAAGATCAGGCCGAGTATATCGGTGTTACTGTAGAAGGGCCATTCAAACCTGAGTATTACAGATATTAATTTTTTGCTTACGCGAAATCAAGAACCCAAACAACACTGTTTGGGTTTTTTTATGTTATTGTTTGAGTAAGGTTAAAGAGGCATGGTCACCTGTTTTTAAGCTAGTACGGGTCGATATGAGTCGCTGGCCGTCATTGATTTCGACCTTTACCGTATTTGGGGCAGAAGTACCCTCATTAATGGCTTCTACTTTAACGATGACTTGTGCGTCGTTTATGGTGATGGGAATCTCCTTTTTGTCTTTCGCAATAGCGTAATCTTTAAGAAGTAATTTGCCGTCTATATAAAGATTAATACGATCATTGTCTACTTTGCCCGCATCGTAAAT
The DNA here is from genome assembly GCA_002712765.1 of Cytophagaceae bacterium. Lineage (GTDB taxonomy): Bacteria > Bacteroidota > Bacteroidia > Flavobacteriales > Flavobacteriaceae > Dokdonia. The sequence continues at coordinate 22,942 of PAUP01000032.1, forward strand.
CGATATAGTAACCTGTCTGGTTTTTGCAAATACATTGAGATTTTCATCTTTTTTGACCACACTCATACTCAAGGTATCCAAAGTGGTACGAGCACTCACATTATCTTTAATTTTTTGAGAAAACTTTTTTGATTTCTGAATGAGTTTATCGGCTTTTTCTGCTCTTTTTTCAACTTTGGCCAAGGGAGACATTATTATTTGTCCATCTAGGCAAGGTTTGCCGTCGGGATAGACGCCTTTAAAATTGCCGCTAAAGGGTTTCCCTTTTTTTAAGGCTCTTAGTCGTCCTTGAAAATTGACCAGGCAAAAATCGAGTTCGGTTATAGGGGATTTGGTGTAGACAATGTCGTATTCGTTGAGCACCAAAAGCTTTTCTTTTGAGTCATAACTACCTTTGATATTGGATTTGGTCTCATGAGGGCCACCAGCATCTGTGATCGAATAGCCTTGGATGAGCCCGTCTTTTTCTTCAAAGGCCAACTTGTATGAAATAAAGGAAGTGTCATTTAATTTTATGACGCCTAGATACTTATACGGTGCGTCTAAAATGTCCTGCTGCTGTCCATAACCAGACAGTGTGATAAAAATCAATAGTAGAAAAAGTAATTTTTTCATAGAAATGATATAACTTAGAGAAGTCTAATTTAATCTAATAATATCTATGAAAATCAAAATTATTCTATCATTTGCCATGGTATTGCTCGGAATCAATACTATGCTTGCTGGTTTTCCGGTGACACGAGCGGCTTCCGCAGTGACTACCGTAGAAAACGTTTCCGAAACGCATACCAATGATGAGGCACTCACTTCTCCAGCTGCCGATTCTCAAAAAAGTCAAGGGGTAGCCTTACTACTTTGGTTCTTTTTAGGAGGATTAGCGGCACACCGCTGGTATTTAGGTAGTCCAATAGGTTGGAACATTTTGTACATTGTTACTCTCGGAGGACTTTTTGTATGGGCAGTTATTGACCTCATTGATATTATCACTGGAGATTGGCCTGTATCAGGAGGCTTTAAGAGCGATTTCTGGTAGACCATCTTATTTTGCTAAGAATGGTATTGTAAACAAAAGCTTTCTTTGCTAATACGATTCTTAGATGTAATCCTTGCGCTTGTCGTTACTACGGTAATACAAGCGCAAGTTTTTTTTCATAGTGTTGTACCCATGTAGCGTTGCTCTACAACAAGCTTGTAAAACGAGCAGTAGCGGCACTCAAATTTTGAGCTGTCTGTCTATCTGCTGGTCTAGAGATATAAAAGTTTCGGTACGTGAAACCCCATCTATGGCTTGAATTTTCTTGTTGAGCAAATCCATCAGGTCTTCGTTATTTTTGAACAGAAGCTTGATAAGTATAGACCAGTTGCCCGTCGTATAATGGCACTCTAAAACTTCAGGAATATCTTTTAATTGTCTTACGGCTCTTGCATTATTGGCAGCGCGATCCAGATACACTCCAATAAAAGCCATGGTTCTATACCCCAACACTTTGGGGTCAATAATCACCTTAGATCCCGCCAATAAGCCAGATTTTTCCAATTTACGCAGCCGCTGGTGAATCGCAGCTCCAGAAATTCCCACTTTGCGCGCAATTTCTAAAATTGGTTTACGGGCATCCTGCATTAAACTTCTCAAAATGATTTTATCAATCCCATCTATGATGAGTTCGTCTTTGACTATTTTCAAGGTTTTTGTTTTAAATTGAAAGCCTAAATTATTAAAAAACTTTTAAATAGTAAGGTTTTGTCTATTTTGAAAATAGTCTTTAAATGACTTGTTGTGAATGACTACTAGATTGTAATGACATACAGGCTAATAGTTATCTGCTTGTCGCTGCCCATAAAATTAGCTATATTTACGACCATGTTAAGCAAAAGTTGGACTGCTTTACCGATTCTTCTTAAGTTCCTCATAAAGAGGAACCCCGAATGATATGGATTGCTATTTATTGAGTAACTTTAAAGCAATCTAAATATCAAAACATGCCTTTTTATCACAAATTAGGAGAAATTCCTCCTAAACGACATACACAATTCCGAAAACCAAACGGAGAATTGTATAGCGAGCAACTCTTCGGTACAATTGGTTTTGATGGAATGAGCACCAACAGTTATCACGTACACAGGCCTACACAGGTCAAAGAAATTAAAAATCAATATTCGGTTAAGCCCAAAGTGGCGCTTTCAAATAGTATGAAATCGTATCGCTTTAAAGGCTTTCAAATTGCGCCCGAGAAAGATTATCTAGACAGCCGCAAGCCCATATTGACCAACAGTGACTGTACGATCATACTCGCGGCACCTCAGAACAAAACCCAAGATTATTTCTATAAAAACACCGATGCCGATGAGCTTATCTTTGTTCACAAAGGAAGTGGTAAACTTCGGACACATCTAGGAAATCTCGATTTTAAATATGGAGATTATCTGCTCATACCGCGTGGGATTATTTATAAGATAGATTTTGACACCCAAGACAATCGTCTTTTTATAGTAGAGTCACGTAGGCCCATTTACACCCCAAAGCGTTATCGCAATTGGTTTGGGCAATTGTTAGAGCATTCACCTTTTTGTGAGCGCGACTTGCGTCAACCCTATGAATTGGAAACCAATGACGAGATGGGTGACTTTTTAATTAAGATTAAAAAGCAAGACGATATGTTTGACATGATCTATGCATCTCATCCTTTTGATGTAGTGGGCTACGATGGGTATAACTATCCATACGCCTTTAGCATACACGATTTTGAGCCCATAACAGGAAGAATTCATCAACCACCACCAGTGCATCAAACATTCGAAACTGATGCTTTTGTGGTTTGTAGTTTTGTGCCTCGACTTTATGATTATCATCCCAAAAGTATACCAGCTCCCTATAATCACAGTAATATTGACAGTGATGAGGTGCTGTACTATGTAGACGGTGACTTTATGAGTAGAAATGATATCGAACAGGGGCATATATCGCTGCACCCTGCAGGAATCCCACACGGACCTCATCCAGGAGCAGCCGAGCGCAGTATTGGTCAAACAGAAACCGAAGAGTTAGCCGTGATGGTC
>PAUP01000033.1 GCA_002712765.1 Cytophagaceae bacterium
ACCCGATGGCGAAAACCAAGGACAACGAAAAACGTTTACAGGCCACTTTGCCCTAAAACGTTAAATCAATACAAGGCTTATAAAAACACTTAGCCACCTTGTTACGGGTGACTAAGTGTTTTCGCGAAAGCGGAAGCATAGAAACGCTATGAACAATCAAAATCGACATCGAGCACTTCTAGACCATAATTTTTGGCATCAAAGTTAAAATGCCACCATTCTGTACGAATAGGAGAAAAGCCAAACTTTTTCATTACTTCCCACAATAATTTGCGGTTGGCTTTGATTGTATCTGTATGCGGATAATCTATATGAGCTTCCTTGCCAAAATGATCGTAATCACTACCCATATCTAAAGTGTCGTTGTCAAGGGTAACGATGGTCATATCAATAGCCGCACCGCGGTTGTGAATAGAGCCGCTTCCATAAGGATTGCCCACATAGGAGGGATTAGGATAGATTTTCCACATTTTTTTCTGAACAGACAAGGGGCGATAACAATCATATAGTTTGATTTTATAACCCAGATCACAAAAATAATTATTGGCATCGGCTAGTGCGTCTGCAACTTCTGGAATAAGCAAACATTGTACACAATCGTACACTTTTTGTTTTAGAAAGTTATTTTGGGTGGCGTAGCGTACGTCATAACTAAAGTCACTGTCATAACGAGCTATATTGACAAGTGTAGGAGGAGATTTTGAGACTTCTTGCATGCCCATCACAAATACAGAAAGAACTACAACACCAGATAAGATCCACTTTTTCATAGTAGAAAAATACAATTAAAAATTGACTGTGCTTAGTTTTTCAACATAGCATAGCCGCTGCCAAATAACAAAAAGGACTGTTGTTGAATAAATAATACAGTATCTTTCGGCCAATGCAACAACTACCAGAGATAACACCCAATCGAATAGCGATTAAATTAAAACCAAAAGCCGAAATATTGGTAAAGAAAGGCCATCCTTGGATTTTTGAAGACAGTATTGTCAAGCAAAATAAAAAAAACGCAGCGGCTGGAGATATAGCTATTTTATTTGATCAACGCAAGGACAAGGTGTTTGGCGTAGGCTTGTACGACCCAGCATCACCTATCCGGATAAAGGTCATTCATCAAGGTCCAGCCACTATAGACCAGCATTTTTTTAAAGCGGCTATTGCTACTGCATTCAAAAAACGCGAACGACTCTTACAAACCGATACCAATAGCTACAGATTACTTTTTGGCGAAAACGACGGTTTCCCAGGCTGCATTGTTGACGTTTATGCAGGCGTATTAGTACTTAAACTTTACTCGAGCATTTGGTATCCTTATCTCAAAGAAATCATACCGTTATTGGTAGCGCAATCCAACGCTACTACCGTAGTTTTAAGGCTTAGTAGAAATTTGCAAAAACAACCACAACACGCTTTGTTTGACGGTCAGGTAGTATATGGAACACTAAAGGACGAAGTCGTTGTCTTTAAAGAACACGGGATACGTTTTTCTGCCAATGTCATCAAAGGTCATAAAACGGGCTATTTTCTCGATCACAGAGAAAATAGACGAAAAGTAGGTAAACTTGCCGCAGGCAAATCGGTGCTTGACGTGTTTAGCTATGCAGGTGGTTTTTCTGTACATGCTCTGGCAGGAGGTGCCAAAGAAGTGGTAAGTCTGGATATAAGCGCCCAAGCATTAGAGATGGCCAGCCACAATGTAGCCCTTAACACGCATTACGGAACACATCACACTATGGTTAGAGATGCCTTTGAGGGGCTACAAGAATTGATTGCAAACGGTCGGCAATTTGATATGGTGATTATTGACCCTCCAAGTTTCGCTAAAAGCGCAAAAGAAATTCCAAGTGCAAAAAATAGTTACCTTAGATTAGCCAAACTAGGGGCTCAATTGGTGGCAAATAAAGGCATTTTAGTATTAGCTTCATGCTCTTCACGGGTGAGTGCACAGGCCTTTTTTGATATTTCAGAAAGCGGCTTGCAATCACGAGGTAGGGCGTACCAGATCATAGATAAAACAGCTCATGATAGTGATCATCCTATTAGTTTTCCCGAAGGGGCATATCTGAAATGCGGCTATTATAAATTTGAATAATATGTGCGATCAACAATACAGTCAACATAGGGCTAAAAAGTGGCATTGTATAAGTATACTAAGCCTTCTATTTTTAATGCTTTTAGGGTGCAAAGAGCCTATCCCAAAGTTGGATGTTTCTCTTGATGAGCGATCACTCATTCCGCTTCCGCGAAAAATAACACCCAATGGACAAACCTTTGTGATTTATGAAAAAACAAAGGTGTACACTTCTACAGATACGGCCGCAGTTGCGATCGCCAAACAGTTAATTGATAAAATACAAACGGCTTACGGCTATGAATTACCTTTATTAGAAGAAGGATACGCTACCGATGCATACGGAATATATATTGGTCTTACCTCAAATACCGTGGGTAATCCTAATAGGGAGGCCTATCATTTAAAGAGTACCTCACAACAACTGCGTCTTACAGCCCACCATAGCTCAGGCCTATCTCGAGGTATTCAAACTCTTTATCAATTATTACCCGATAGTATTGTTAATAATATAACAGCTACAGGACCCTCGGCATCAGTTCTTGGTGTACCTGGTGTAGAGATAAAAGATTATCCCAACTTTGCTTATCGCGGGGCGATGCTAGACGTGGCGAGACACTTTTTTACAGTGGCACAGGTCAAACGGTTTATTGATTTGATGGGGCAGTATAAGTTAAATGTATTGCATTTGCATTTGGCCGATGATCAAGGTTGGCGTATTCACATTAAAAGCTGGCCAAAATTGACCCAGATAGGAGGGAGCAGCTCTGTGGGTGATCAAGGTGGTGGGTTTTTTACCCAAGATGACTACAAGGAAATTATCAACTATGCTATGGCTCGAGATATCACGATCATTCCAGAAATTGATATGCCAGGACATACCAATGCAGCGCTTGCTTCATATCCAGAATTAAACTGTGATGGCATAGCACCAAAATTGTATACAGGGATGAAGGTTGGATTTAGCAGTCTTTGCGTGCAAAAAGAGCGCACTTATGAATTTTTGGATGATGTTATTGGCGAGATTGCTGCCTTAACACCAGGACCATATTTTCATATTGGTGGAGACGAATCGCATGCCACTTCAAAGAAAGATTACATCTATTTTATAGAAAGGGTACAAAATATTGTCAAAGCCCATGGGAAACGAGTAATAGGTTGGGAGGATATCGCCGCAGCGCCTTTAACCGAGGGAACCATTATTCAACATTGGACCAATCCAGATACAGCAAGTCTAGGAATACGTAAAGGGGCGAAGGTCATTTTGTCTCCAGCAGCTAAGACCTATCTAGATATGAAATATGACAAGGATTCCAGAATTGGTTTAACCTGGGCAGGTACTACTGCGATCGACAGTGCATACCTCTGGAAACCATTAGAGGTACTAACTACGGTGTCTAAAGCGCATATATTGGGAATAGAATCTCCGCTTTGGACCGAAACGGTAGTAACTACTTCAGATATGGATTATTTGGTGTTTCCAAGGTTGATAGCACATGCAGAATTGGGATGGTCAAAATCATCAGATTTGAGTTGGCCTTCTTTTAAGCAAAGGTTGCAACAACACCTTCAAAGGCTTGATATGATGGGGGTTGACTATTATAAAGCACCCCAACTTTTCACGGCGTCTAATGCTTCTCCTCAAAAGTAGTTCTATGGCGAATAGGGGTGTTGGCTTTGATCCAATCTGTCGCTTCATATAAGGTTTCAAAGCGTTTTATACGGGATTTAAAAAAGAGTTTTTCTAGCATGACATTCATCAAGCCTTGTTTGGTATAAGTCACTACGGCAAAACACTGAAGCGCATGACGTTCGGCAAAGAATTTGAGCCAGTCTTGCGGTACCAAAGAATAGGAGTGGATGCGATTGGATATGTACGATATCAATACCGCCTTTCCATAATGCTGATACACCAGCTCAATTACTTCTTGGGCTAGCTCCCAGCTAAAAAGGACTCCTTCATGTATTTCAGATATCACATAGTCCGAACAAAAATAAAAGGTACCATAATCGAAGATGTAAATATCTTCAATTTCGCTTACTAGATCAGAATCTGCCACTTTCACTTTCCCAATGTAATGAATAGAAAAGGGAAATACATGTAGTGAAGAAAAATCTCACAAATCGCAAAGTCTACTTGGGGTGTCTAGCAATTTACTGACATCCCCCAGTAAAACCAGTTGCATCAAATGAGGTTTCTACAGCACCCTGACGATCTTGATCAAAGGCCTGTATCACAAGCTCATTACGACCACTGCCATCTCGTTTAGGACTGCAGTATTCAAAGAGGTAAAAGCTATTTGCTTGTCCTGCGACATTGTCTGACACTTGATTAAATACCTGTTCTAACTCCTGAGTATCGCTGGCAACAACACTTCCCGATACACCGATATCACTTAACGTACTTTGATCGATTTCACTACCTAGACCAATGGTGAAATAAGAAATATTTTCGTCAGAATTTCTCACACTATTCAAAGCCTGTGCTTTTGTATACCGTGCCGCTTGATCGGTACCATCAGTAAAGAGTACCACAGCGGCGGCTGCAAAAATATCCTGACCTTCAAAGGCGTCTATGGTCGCATTTGCAATCTCGGCACTTTTGATAATAGCGCCATAGAGATCGGTAGATGGATCATCGCTAATATCGGTACTAATGCTTTCTATAGCGGCTTCCAGATCAGCAACTACATTAGTGACGGGTTGTAATAGATGTAATTCATCTTTACCATCAAACCAATAAATACCCATTTTCTTGGCATCAGTAGGAGTGGTGGGCATGACATTATTGATAAAGCTGATGGAAGCTTGCTTTAATTCGGGAAGACTACCGCTTAAAACACTGTTACTCAAATCGAGCACCAAAAAAGTTGTATTGGTAAAAATTTGTGCATTAGAAGATATATCTGCTGATGATTCGGCGCTAGAGATTTGATTAAAACAATCGTCATTTCTACCTTTTTCAAATACTCTAAAATTACTACCTATAAGACCTGGTACTGCATTACCGTCGTTATCATTTACTTTAAAAAAGACAGATACCTTAGAGGGCAGGCTGGTAAAAGACTCTTGTATGGTTATGTTGAGTTGGCTTTCGCCAAAATTTAAGCAGTTGTCTATCCCATCGGTGGTACCATCATCATCTCTGGTACTACAGGCTGAACATAGGGTTAAAAGGGCTAGGGCTAATAAAAAAAGTTTGAGTTTCATATACGATTCGATTGTGATTGATGACTACAGAACGGGAAAAGCGTCTTTTTTATTTTGTGTAGTACCAAAGCTCATGCTGTTAAAAAGAATAGCGCTGCTATGTCTAATGCGCAATCCTCGAATAGGGTATGCCTACAAATTTTCGCGAAAGCGCAAGTATTTATAGAAATGGCATCATTTGTGCTCGAAGAGAATCATAAAATATATATAATGCCTCCAAATCTTTTTTTAAACTATGGTTATATTTACCAAGGATATGTGAAAGACGTATTCGAAGATTTTTCTTGTATGCTAAAGAGGCTAGTATGTTTTATTTTTATCGGTTTTGCAGCTACAGCAATGGCTCAAATTGATATACCTAGAAAATCGATAGAAATAGGCGGTACCGAAGAGAATAAGGTCAAGACGTCTATCTTGGTCTCTCCAGAACCTGCTTTAGAAGCTATTACATCGGGCACCATAAGTATAAAAAGTAGGGTCAAGCTAAGTGATCCTATGGAGGCCGATATCAAAAAGAACATACGCTTTAATCGAGGCAATGAGTTTGCTCAAAAGGATTATACCGCCTTGACCAACAAATTAAATAAGGCCTATGCCACCACAGATCGCCCAATAAAACCAGAATATCTCGTCAACCAATACTTAGGCGATTTTAAGAGCGGTTCTAAATTTGTTAAGTTCTTATATCGAGATCACGAATATGTAGACGGAGATCGAGTGCGCGTTTACATTAACGATCAGGTAATCCATCCCAACATCCTACTAACAGGAGAGTTTGAAGGATTTTATATCGATCTGGAAAAGGGTTTTAACAAAATAGATATAGAGGCCCTAAATCAAGGCGAATCAGGACCCAATACAGCACAGTTTGTCATGTATGACGACAACAAACAAGTGATATCATCCAATATATGGAATTTGGCCACAGGGGTCAAAGCCACTGTGATCATAGTTAAAGATTAAAAAGAGTATTAGCGAATTATCCTAAATACTTCATTAGGATATGGCTCTTTGAGGTGTGACGCAAACGACGAATCGCCTTTTCTCGTATTTGACGCACGCGTTCACGACTAAGCTCAAACATATCCCCAATTTCTTGAAGGGTTAAGGCAGGTTGATCTCCAAGACCGTAATTGAGTCTAATCACATCTGCTTCCTTTTCAGTAAGTGTTTGAAGTGCTCTAGAAATTTCTGTACTCAAAGACTCCTGCATCAAATCTTGATCGGGTCTGGGAGACTCACTAGAACTGAGTACATCATACAAATTGTTGTCATTTTCACCCTCGGCAAAAGGAGCATCCATAGATAAACTTCTATTGGTGTTCTTAAGCGATAGTTCTACTTGAGTAATGGACATATCAAGATGCTTGGCAAGTTCTGCGGCCGTTGGGGTGCGCTCGTGCAGCTGCTGTAAATAAACAGTCGCTTTCTTAATCTTGCTTATTTCACCAATTTTATTGAGCGGCAAACGCACTGTTCTCGCATGCTCTGCGATAGCTTGAAGTATGGATTGACGTATCCACCACACCGCATATGAAATAAATTTGAACCCTCGTTTCTCGTCAAATCGTTGGGCAGCTTTTACAAGACCAACATTTCCTTCATTGATCAAATCGGACAAAGTGAGACCTTGGTTTTGGTACTGCTTGGCAACAGAAATTACAAAACGCAAATTGGCTTTTGTAAGCGTTTCTAATGCGCGTTGGTCACCTTTGTGTATTCTTTGCGCTAACTCAACTTCCTCCTCGGCGGTAATGAGATCAATTTTACTCACATCCTGCAAGTAACTGTTTAATGATTTGGTTTCTCTGTTGGTTACCTGCTTCGTGATTTTGAGTTGTCTCATGTAGAAATACGTATTTATATTAGTAGTTTGGTAAAATAGTGCCAATCTGCGCCATGTCCAAATATTTAACGACTTATGTTAAAAAAAATATACTTTAGTAGGCTATAATCAAAAACAAATCCATGAAAACGCCTCAACGATCTCAACCTCGATCTCATTTGTATCTATTTCTAGCATTACACATTTTTTTAGTTTTTGGCATCTTTGGATGTAAGCAACAACTGCCACAAGAAAGCGAATTGACCAAAACAACGGTAATCTCCCTTAAAGAGGAGAAGACTATATTGACTAAGCCCTTTGTGCACGTTGTGTATTTCTGGTTAGCTAGACCCGATAATGCAGCTGATAGAGCTGCCTTTGAAGCTGCCTTAGAGAGGTTTTTAGCAACATCGGCTTACGCCAAAACCACCTTTGTAGGAACACCACCTACAGCTACAAGAGCTGTCGTAGATGATAGTTTTACCTATAATTTGATCGTAAGTTTTGAATCTGCCGAGGCACAAGAAAAATATCAAAATGAAGTTGCACATCTGGCATTTATTGAACAAGCATCTCATTTATGGGAAAAAGTGATGGTTTATGATGCGATAACCTCTAAAAATTAAAAAACTTCTGCATTCAAAATAAGCCGAATGCAGAAGGTGAGTATTGGGGGGGGGAAAGAAAATGCGATTTTAATAATAAAGACGCCATTTTGGTAAACCAGAATGACGCCCTTTCAATTATTAAGGTTATTACTAAAAGTGAGCTGTATTAGCACTTCCAAAACTAATACTGCGCTTTTGAGTAATTTGCACTCAAATGTAAAAAAAATATGTCTTGCTCTAACAATAAATTATCAACATTTTATATTTTTAGTGTTGGTAATAATTGTAAATGAGTAAATTAACTAAAGATGTAGTACGCCATATTTCTGAGGAATTGGCAAATACCCTACCACAACTCTCTGTCAACGTAGTTCTTTTTAGGTATCATCATTTAGAAATACAGGTGGCCACAGTAGATTTTGTCTTTGCCTCCCTTACCGTTATTCCAGGAGGCTTTATCCACCAAAACGAAAGTGTTGACCAGGCGGCACAACGCGTATTAGCACAACACAGCTGTTATAAAAATGCGATCTTACGAGAAATAGGTGTGTTTGGAGCCGCCCAAAGAATGTTTAAAGACGCTTTTACAGATTTGAGGAAATTGGGAGTACCACAATCAAACATTGATCAATTATCCAAACGACATGTGAGTTTTGCATATTATAGCATTATTAATGATAGTAGGACAGAGACAAATGACAATCCTATTTTTACCCAAGTGCAATGGAAGTCCTTAAAGTCATTAGCTCCTTTGGCCCTAGATCATAGTGAGATTGTTGCGAAGGGGCATCAAAAAATGGCTAGTGATGTATTGTCACAACCGGTATTGCAGTCATTCTTGCCCGAAGAGTTTACCTTGGCCAACCTCCAAGGACTCTATCAGTGTATCTTTCAAAGAAAAATAGACCGAGGCAATTTTAGACAACGCATCTTAAAATCTGGTATTTTGCAAAAAGTAGGCAAACGGCTCAAGAAAGGTTCGGGTAGACCTGCAGATCTTTATCGATTTGATGAGTCAAAATATTTTGCTTCACTAAGTACTGAAATAAAATTGGGCTTTTGACGATACTTGTAGGCACGTCATCAATAGAAGCCTTTATCCTTTTTTTAAAAAAAAAATAACCCATCAAGCATCAGTTCTGATTAATGGGTTTGTGTTATGCTTGACGCCTTTTAAAAAAGCACAAGTCTTTACATTAATTTTTAGGATTGATTCCTAGTCCTGGCTTGGCTTGATCCTCTCTTTTAGGATTGATCCCTAAACCTGGTTTTGATTGATCTTTTTTAGGATTAATGCCCACTCCAGGCTTTCCTTGGTCTTCTTTACTAGCGTTATCCATGGCTGTAATCGCTTCTCTGTGACGGTTAACATTCATTTCATCTTCCATAATTTGTGTGGTTTTAGTTGCGTAATTATTATTCCTATATTAGTGATAAATTGTAACTAAAGCAAGCCCTAATGGACTGATTATAAAATATGTAGGAACTTTACTACAATTGTTACAAGGAACAGACGATTTTACCCGATGACCATAAAATCATTTATACAGGAATGTCACAGAAGGGAAGTTTTTAAGAAACTGTCCCTCTATGTCGTTTTTAGCTGGATCGTCATTCAGGTATTAGCGGCTACGTGGGATCCTTTGGGTTTTCCCAAGCAAAGTGTCACGGTCTTGATCTTGATACTTTTAATAGGCTTACCACTATATGCCTTTTACATAGGCAAATTTGAAGTCAAAGAATTAGAGGTGGCCAGTATGGAGGATGGCATCGAAACAGAAGAGGAACGCAGTACCATCCGATTGTTTAAAAAGTATTTTTATTTAGGTGTTTCTGGAATTACTGCCTTGGTCGCTGTGGGTGTGTTTTTTATAGTCAACAACACCTTAGGCGCTACCAAAAAACAACTCCTTGTTCATGTATCTGATAAAATAGCCGTGTTGAAATTTGACAATAATACCGGTATGGAAAAATACGATGTAGTCTCTGAAATGGCTGCCGATTGGATTATACAAGGCATTACCGAAAATAAACTAGGGCAGGTCGTTTCACCAGGTATTATCGATTCCTATAGAGGTACTATCGATCAGCTCATGGGAGCCGAAGAGAATAAAGCAATATTAAAGGATGTCATAAAACCCAAAACGATAATTAGCGGTAACTTTTACCTTCAGGCCAATCAACTCTTGTTTAAAGGTTCTGTTTTTGACGGAAAGACAGATGAGATATTAATCTCATTTAACCCCATTAAATGCGACGAGAGTGATCCTTTGGTTTGTGTAGAAAATTTACAACAAATTGTACTTGGGTATATAGACACCAAAGACAAAGAAGCTTTAAATCTCCAATCCAAACCTCCAAAATACGCGGCCTATCAAAGTGTATTAATGGCCAAAGAGGCTTTTAATAATGACAATCAAGAATATTTGCGACTGCTCAATACCGCCATAGCCGAAGACCCCGAATACTTTGAACCTAAAGTTCTTAAAATAGCCCATTTCTACAATCTTGGAGATTATACCACCGCCGACTCACTACTAAATGGGATTACGCTTTCGCGAAATAACAACAGACAGCGCAATTTGCTCAAAATGTATGCGGCCTTACTCCAAGGAGAAAATGGACAAGTCTATCGCTATATACAAGAGGAGTATAATTTAGCCCCTTTTGATTTGATGTCTAATAGTTCTACCATGGTCATTGCGCAACAATTTGTAAACCGGCCACAAGATCTCGACACTATATTTAAGGCTATTCCTATGGAAAAAATGGATATCGCCAATTGCGGTCCATGTCAAAGTAGAATTTTGATGAAAGCACAGAGTCTTGTAGCTAGAAAACAATATAGGGATGTAATGGAACTACCTTATGACAAGAAATACTTTGAAATGCCTTATTTGATAGCGCTCATAAGATTGGGCGATGAAAAAGCAGTTACAGACTACATGGACCTAAAAGAAGTCATTGCAAGCGCCGAAGCCCTTGAACAACTGCGTTTATTTGTAGCCAAGCAACACTTAATTGTAGATAGTCCAAAAGCCAAAGACTACCTCAAAGCAGTGCAATCTTCTGGCCTACAACTTTTGCAACAGCTCGAGGCAACCTATTGGTTAAAAGATTATGCCAAGGCAAAACAACAGGCCACTATGGCTTTAACCCTTTATCCAGAACGTATATCGGTTGTGTCTCAAATGGCGATGATTGCAGCACAATTAAATGACAAAGGTCTAGAAAATCGTATGCTTTTAAGATTAGAAGCTTTGCGTCGTCCCTACCAGTTTGGAGCGGTAGACTATGCCATGGCGCAATATTATGCTAGTACAGCCCAAGAAGAACAAATGTATAACGCCTTGACCAAAGCAGCCGCCAGCGGCATATTTTATACCCTACAAAAATTTCAATACGATCCCCATTTTAAAGCTTATTATCAAAGTGAACCTTTTATAAAATTATTGTCCTTCTGGAAAAAAGTATAGTGTAATGAGTCTACAAGAAACCGCCGTAAAAAAAGAAACATTTGAAGTATTTGTGATGCTAGTTGATGCCTTAATTTGGCCAGTCACCCTGCTTGTAATACTCTTACTGTTTCGTCGCAATTTTGCAGATGCTATAGGGCGTTTAGGTTCATTAAAAGCAAATAAGGGAGGGATCTCTATGACTTTTCAAAGCAAATTAGATAAGGCCAAAGGCCTTTTAAGAGGCTTAAAAACTGATGGAGCCATTTCTAAAAATGGTAGCATCACCACTCATTTGGTCTCTGATTCGAACTCCCCTCAGGAAGAAGTACGCTCGATTCACAAGGCGATAGAAAAACAATTGTATGCTACTGCTGCTCAGCAAGGTATAGATGTATCAAATAAAAGTGCTCAAGAAATTTGTGGTATCTTTAAAGAGATAGGAGTTTATGATTTGCAAAAAGCAGAAATGACCGAAACCCTACTCGATTTAACAAATTCCCCCGACGATAAAGTATCGCAACAACAAGTTAATGAATTAAAACTGCTGTTTCAAGCTGCAGATATATAACAGTTATTATGGGGGAACTAAAAAATGCCTACGCACTCATTATAGGAGTGGGTAATGATTTACCAATTACCGTTCGGGACGCCACTGCCATTTACAATCTATTGGCTTCTCCAGATCACGGAGGCTATCCTAAAGACAATATTACCGTACTTACAGAAGAAACCGCTACCCGTGAGCATATTCTAGGTGCTTTAGATGAGCTTGTCTTAAATGCCGATGAGGATGCCTCGGTATTGTTGTTCTACTCAGGTCATGGCGGTACCTATACCACCAATGATCTTCTAGAGCTGGCCAATAAACCTACCGTAGCCGAGTCTGAAAATCAAGATTACTTTTTTTTACAACCTAGTAATTTTGACGTCAAGGCTTTTAAAAATACCTGGGTTAAAGCCGAAGAATTAAGAGCCCGCATTGCTAAGATTCGCTCAAAGCGACTGGTCTTGTTACTTGACTGTTGTCATGCAGCAGGAATGACACAGTCTTTAAATTTTACTACAGACTTTTCTCCGAGAAAAGAATTGCAAAATGCCGAAGGTCTGGCACAAAATATCGATGACGGGCAGGGGATGTCTATCATTTCTTCGTGTCGCGAAGACCAAAAGTCTTGGATTCTACAAGGCGATTACAACAGTTTATTTACAAAGTGTTTATTGCAAGTATTGCGCGGTGAACACAAAAAACATTTGGAAGAGCCATATATCCGTATTTCTGAGACCATACAGTATATCTTTAGAAAAGTACCCGAACTTAAACCAGTACAGCAACCCTATGCCAATATTCAGATCTATGACGACTTTATCTTAAGCCGTGTTCCCGATCATCGGATAGCTAGTTTGGGTTTTGAAGATAGCACCACAACGGTCACCACCAAAAACAAACCAAAACAATTAGTGACCGCTTATCGCGAAACAGAACATTCTAACAGTGCCATTTTATTTGTTCATGGTTTTAGTGGAGAAGCCGATCGCAGTTTTGGAGTCCTACCACAATTACTCATGGAAGAGGAGGCATTAGATGGCTGGGATTTGTTTCCCTTAGGCTATAGTGGGGCTGTGAAGCCAAATTTAGGAAAAGATGTATGGGCTTCGGTTCAAGATATACAAACCGTATCAGACTATTTAAAAACGGCTATTAAATACAAGTATAGCAAATACAAGCGTATTGCCATAATAGGATATAGTTTGGGAGGTTTGGCCGTAGAGCAAGCCATAGTTGCCCTTGAACAGGACGATAGAGACAAGATAAGTCATGTGTTCTTATTTGGCGTACCTAGTAATGGGTTACCTGTTACTACCCAGCACGATCCAAAACTCAAAGCGTTAGAAGAGAATGCCCCGTATATACAGCAACTGAGACAGAATTGGAAGACTACCTTTTCTGAGTCTTATCCTTTTAAACTTACCGTGGTAGCTGCTACAAACGATGAGTTTATTCCAACGCGAGCTAGCTTAGATGCCTTTCCAGAAGAGGTTCAGGAGGTGGTTAATGGCAATCATTTTTCTATGATTAAGATCGAAGATGCAAAAAATGATACCTATAACTTAATTGTGTCTGCCTTTGATGGAGGCGATTTTGCCAATACCTTTACAGACAAGGAGGCGGTCAATATTACCTTAGGCGCTTATGATGCTGTAGTTAAAGATTTACTGCCGCGAAAAGATGCCCTAGACCGCAATGGATTAAAGAATCTCATATTTGCCCTCGAAGGTTTAGGACGAGAAGAAGAGGCTACTCAAATCTTAGAGAGTGCTTTAAAAGATAGTAATGACAGTGATTTTTTTGGGCTATTAGCGGGACGTTACAAACGCCAATATTTAACCACCTTTGACAAAAGTAAAGGTGATGTGGCGCTCTCATTTTATAAAAATGGTTATGACATTGCTAGTGACAAAAGAGATCACAAACAAGCGTTTTATCATGCGATAAATCTCGCTTTTTTGGCTTTGGTTTTATTAAGGGATGAACAACTCATGTTGGAGTATGCCAAGAAGGCTTTAAAACATACCGATGCGGTGACATTTGACAGTTTATGGAAAATTGCAACACAAGCCGAAGCTTATTTATACTTGGGTGATCTGGAAAAAGCTAAAGAAGGATATGGGAAAGCGGCCCAAATGGCAGATGTACGTCAAAAACTAAGTATGCATATGAACGCCTTTAAGGCATATACCACCCTAATGGGAACATCAAATCCAGAAGATCCTTTTGTCAAGTTCCTGAAAACTAGTTTTTTATCGTAACTTCATAGCTATGTTACGATTTAAACAAGGTGAAATTCCAGGGTACGCTTTCGCGAAAGCGTTAAAAAAACCGATTCCGATACGCTGTTATCAAATTGACGAGCCCTTTGAGGTAGAAACTATGGAAGGGGTGATGAAGGCAAAAAAAGGTGATTGGCTCATGATAGGTGTTAGTGGAGAAATGTATGCATGCGATCGGTTAATTTTTGAACAGACTTATGAAATAATACAACCAACTTAAATCATTTATTATGGCTAACAACACTGTATTTATTAGTTACTCTCGTGAAGACACTGACTTTATGAGACAACTCAAGGCTCGTTTAGAACAAGAGGGCATTACGGTATGGGTAGACGAAAACATCAAAGGGGGAAGTACTTGGGACAACATCATAGAAGAGGCCTTATCTACCTCTGATTCTATCATTGTGGTGATGTCAAAAGCTTCAGTGTCTTCACGTATGGTGATGAACGAGGTTTCTTATGGCATCGAAGAAGACAAAGGCGTTATCCCTGTAATGGTTGAAGAATGTAAAATACCTTTTAGGTTACGCCGCATCCAGTTTATCGATTTTATTGAAGACTTTGACAAAGGCGTTGTTGGAGTTTTGGATGCGTTAGATCGCAGTGGGCCGGCAACAACACCCAAAGCAGATCCTATTATTGCGCCTACCACACCAGGAGGGCCAGAAGTGGTCACCGAGCGGATCGTTTCACCACCACCTCCAGAACCCCCGGTAACGCCTTCTGCTGAAGCGCCTAAAGCAGCTCCAAATAATAAAAAAAATAATAATCTAGCCCTTATTATTGGAGCGGCATTGGTAGTGATTATACTCGCTATTACTTTGATCGTCGTTTTTGGTGAAGAAGAAGAAGATCCTTCAGACGATATAATTCCTCCTTCGGTAGAAGAGGTTGCCTGGAAGAAAGCTGAGACATCCAATACCGTAGAAGGATATGTGAGTTATGCCAATCTCTTTCCTATAGAAGCTTCCAAAAAAGAGAAAGACATCAAAGCTGCTATCTCAGACATATTTCCAAAAACTGGTTATTTACAATATTCTGAATCAAATGGAACCAAATTATTTACTAGAGTGTATCCCATGTCTCAGCTCTCGGGACCTCCAGAAGTAGGTGATGTATTAAGTAGTATTCACGCGCGTCGTATAAGAGGCAATTCTTATGGAGAAACAGGCTATGACACCGTGTATAGACTTTCAAAAGTAGGAGAGCGCGTCGTGGTAAAGGAGGTCATTCCAAGTGGTAGCGCTTACTGGATCAAAATAGGGTATCGCGATTAGGAAAGAACCGCATTGATAATCGTAGATTAGCAACCCTATGGTATATGTCAAGCTTTGGGATGCCTTATCTTTGTAAAAATAAATGCGTTTTTCTATGGCTTTTAAGGTATCATCAACCAACACACAAAATACCACCAATACTAAGACTAAAAAAAAATCATAGGTCACCATAGGATCTGCGTTTAAGAGCATCATATGGTATAACAGTAGTACTAACTAGGGTAGTGGTTTATACAACAAATGCCTCAAGTATTAGCGCAAATTTATAATAACATAATCATTTCAACTGTATATATTGAAAGGTTTTAACCTGAATATATTAAAGTTATACTTTAAGCTATTTGTACTGTTATTTTACCTCATCCAATAGCCTTTACTAATACAGCTCCTGCTCTAAATGTAATGACCTTTACCGCCTTGCCCTTTGCCCTAGCGCTATTTCTAAGATTTTTTTGACCTCTTACTCCCTTGTCTTGAATGGCCCAAGTTCCAAATCCAGTTATAGTAAATTTATTATTGCTCTGTAAAGATGTGGTTAGGGTTTTTACTAAGACATCTATTGTTCTTTGAATATCCGCTTTGGTCAAATCGACCTCCTTTGCGATAGCATCTATCAATTCGCCTTTGTTCATACCAATGTCAATAACATCGTCTTCGTCATCGGTATCTATTCCCTTTACTTGATCTGCTAAGGCTTTTCCAGCCTTAAATTTGGCAACTTTCTTTTTTGTTTTCTTGTCGGTTTTGGCATTTTGATTTGTTGGAGCATCTACTGAGACATGCTTTACATAGAAAATACCTATATCTGATACTGCCACAGCCTTACCATTTTTGAGCGAAGTAGCTATAGTACATACAAATGCATTTAACGCCTTGCCGGCGTCAGCTTTTGACAAGCTTGTTTTTCTAGCTATGGTTTCAACTAGCTTTGAATTCATTCTAGCCGTATTTTCTCCTCCGCTACAATCATTGTCTATATTATTGGTAACCATTCTCGCACTGCTATTCTTAGCGCTTTTAACCATAGGTCTATCCTGTCCTGTTGCCATAGCAGCAACCATAAAAACTACAAGTGTTATTATATTTTTTTTCATAATAATAAGATTGCAATAAGATTATGATAGTTCGAAAGACAAAGACAAACGATACTATAATCGTCTTACTATGTTGATATTAGATCGTTTGGGAGAACTTTAAAAATAGTAAAAATAATTGATAATCAGTAATTTAGCCTATTTTACTCGCCCCCTGTTGGCTCCTATACGCGTATTCAAATCCCATTAGGATAGATTAAGACCAACAGCCATAGTATTACATTGCGCTAATGAAATTACCCTGTCTAGTATTTGTTTTATTTATCGTCCATACCTAGCTGCTGCTTAGCGTATCTTTGTAAAAAGTAATGCTTTCTACAATGGCTTCTACGGCAACTACCACAAACACATCCAAAACTACCACTACCGCTTCAAATAAGAGATCAAAAGTTACCATGGGTGCTGCGTTTAAGAGCATTATTTGGCCTAGACGACGCCTTGTTTTTATCGGATTAATTCTCATTGTTATAGGACGGTTGGCGAGTTTGGTCTTACCCTGGAAGTCTAAAGCACTCTTAGACGAAGTGCTTCCCAACAAAGATTTTGAAGCCCTTTATGATATGTTATGGCTTGTGGGTTTTGCCTTATTGGTACAGGCGTTAACCTCTTTCTTACTAACACGCATCTTAAGTGTACAAGCCCAATTTTTGATCTCAGAACTTCGGGCTCAAGTTCAAAAAAAGGTGCTATCGCTTCCCATCAATTTTTTTGACAACACCAAATCAGGAGCCTTAGTATCTCGCATCATGAGTGATGTAGAAGGGGTGAGAAATCTTATCGGAACGGGTTTGGTACAATTGGTAGGAGGTAGTATTACGGCAATTATATCTCTGATCTGGCTTATCAATATCAATGGATGGATGACCCTTTTTGTGTTTCTACCTGTTGCTGTTTTTGGCTATGTGGCCTTGAGAGCCTTCAAATACATACGTCCCATATTTAGGAATCGAGGCAAAATTAATGCAGAAGTAAAAGGCCGTCTTACCGAAACTCTAGCAGGAGTGCGTGTTATTAAAGGTTTTAATGCCGAAGCTCAAGAGAATAAAGCCTTTGAAGAAGGTGTAGATTTGCTTTTTCAAAATGTCAAGAAAAGCCTTACCGCTACAGCGATAATGACAAGTTCGTCTACCTTTTTATTAGGCATGGCCTCGGTGGGCATCATGGGGATAGGGGGATACTTTATGATAGAAGGTGAGATGACCACAGGAGACTTTTTACTTTTTACCCTATTGCTTGGTTTTATGATTGCTCCCATTGTTCAAATGAGTAATATTGGCAGTCAGCTCACCGAAGCTTTGGCCGGATTAGATCGCACCGAAGAGTTAATGAACATGACACCTGAAGACGAATTGGGTGACCGTACCCAAACCTTAACACAGGTCAAAGGCAAAATTGAATTTAGGGATGTGAGCTTTGCCTATGAAAAAGGCAAGGAAGTTTTGCACCAAATAAATCTTACCGCAAATGCGGGAGGTGTTATTGCCTTGGTGGGAAGTTCGGGATCTGGGAAGTCAACGATAGCGAGTCTTGCAGCTTCATTTTTAACTCCCACTCATGGTAAAGTACTCATTGATGGTATTGATATGTCAACTATCAAATTGAGTAGTTTTCGCAATCATTTAGGGGTTGTTTTACAAGATGAGTTTCTCTTTGAGGGTAGCATACGCGAAAATATTCTTTTTCCCAAGCCAGATGCGACCAAAGAAGAATTGGACAACGCTGTACAAGCAGGGTATGTCAACGAGTTTACCGATCGCTTTGATGATGGATTAGATACACTCATTGGGGAGCGAGGCGTCAAATTATCTGGAGGGCAACGTCAGCGTATCGCGATCGCAAGAGCGATACTTGCCAATCCCAAAGTGATCATTCTTGATGAGGCCACTTCTAACCTGGATACCGAAAGCGAGGCCTTAATCCAAAAATCCTTAGCAACCTTGGTAAAGGATAGAACCACCATCGTTATTGCTCATAGGCTGAGTACGATCAAAAAGTCCGACCAAATATTAGTGATTGAAGCAGGAAGGATTGAAGAATCTGGGACACACGAATCCCTAATTGCCCAAAAGGGTAGATATTATCAATTGTATACCTATCAGGCCAAAATCTAATCTAATCTACTTCTATAATTTTGGCATCGCCTGTAACACGTCTGTTGATAAGCCGTGGATTGCCTGCATATTTTAAAACGCTATCACCACTGGCCGTAGCTTCTAGACTATTGGTAATGCGTATCCAAGCTTGACTGTCACCAGACATTTTAATATTGACATCCTCAATACTTAGATTTCGATTTTTGAACTGACTGTCTGAAGATAAGGAAGCATACAGACGCCCTATAGTTCCGTCAAGATTGATAATGGCATCAGATTTTGCCTTAAGATCGCAATCTTTAACAGTGACTTTGCTATTTATTTGTGCATCAGAACTTGCATCTATTCGTAAACTCTTTGCTTCTATATCTCCTGTAAATTGTGCATCAGAGCGCAATGAAAGATCGACCTTGTTGTGCTTAATCGTGTTTTTTACAACTATGATAGCATCAGAAGAACCAACAAATGAGTGGAGCATGGCAGTAGTGAGCTCGACATCCAAAATCATTCTTCCTCTCGTATTGGTTTTAGGTTCGAGCCTAAAATAAAGTGTTTTCCCTTTCTGGTAAATATTAACACGATCTAACAAATTTTCATTGGCCGTAACAACGAGCGATTCTTCATTTGTAGAAAAACCAACGTTTACCTTAAAATCACTAGCCACATCTATTGCCGTATAATCACTAAAAGAAAATGACTTTGAGGCGGTTTCTGATGACAATTGAATACGATTTTGGGCATGAATAGAGAACGAGGTCAATAGTATAAAACAAATTGGTAAGGCTTGTAAGAATTTCATAGTGTACAATATATGAGGTTAGGATTATTCCTGTTAATCTAAAGACATCACTGTTTTTACAATGTTACACCTAGAGACTTTATTACCTACAAAAAGATGAAGTAGTACTAGTTAGAAATGATGGCGTCACTATTAATTTTGTCTACCTGGCCGTAGGGCAATCCGTCTAAGCTATAAGGACCTACCCGCACTCGAACCAGACGCAGGGTAGGATGTCCCACCGCCGAGGTCATTTTTCTTATTTGTCTAAACTTGCCTTCGGTAATCACAAGACGTATCCAGGGAGCTGGCCCGTGACGCTCATCTCGTATTTTTTTGCCCCTGTCGGGAAAATTGGGTGGCTCCTTGACCAGGCCTACCTCACAGGGACGCGTTTTGTACTTTTGACCATTAATTCCAATGATCACACCACGAGCCATTTGATCTATAGCGCTCTGTTGAATAGGGCCATCTACCTGAGCGTAGTATTCTTTTTCAATACCCGATCGGTTGATATAGTCACTCCATTTTCCATCTGTAGTCAACAACAATAATCCTTCCGATTTTTCATCCAAGCGCCCTACCGCCATGACCCCTTTCGGGAAATCAAATAGGGCACCCAAGAACTTTTTTTTTCGCGCTTGACGCAAATCATTTGACAACAACTGGCTGATATACCCAAAAGGTTTATACAATCTAAAGTACTGATGAGAAGTCGTAGTTGGCATAGAATGAAATTAGTATATTTCACTGCACAAAAGTAAGGGTTTGCAAAGGAGATACACGAGTTTTACGAGTAACAAAATACCAAAGACAGTTGGTCGCCAATCTATTGCCTTATCACAAATGCTCTTTGGAATGCTGCTGCTTGGGCTTTTTTGCGGCTGTACCCATACAGAAACAGTAGTCTACACACCTCCTCAAAATATTGAAACACTTATCGCTGGAGATTCGACCAAGGTCTGGAAGTTAGCCAAACGATTTAATGGAGCTACCCGAATGAATATGGAGGGCTGTTTTATGAGTTATCGTCAAAGCTTTACCAGATCCAAAACGGTAAGCGATACTAATGGGTTACATAAAAATTGCGGTGAGAGTGTAGTAGGCCAATGGGAAATCACGGCAGACAGTATAGGCCATCACTATATAAAAATTAAAAGCGACCAATATCCTAGCTTACTCAATCAACCACAGGATTTTAAATTATTTAAGATACTGTATGCATCGCAAGATTCATTACAACTAAGCTTTGTTCATAATCAATTTGGGACAAGACGACGTATTACAGATCTACTCGTAAGAGAAGACTTGGTTGTAGAAGACCGCAATTTTCATCACTAATCTAAAACTGCCACAATAGGAGTTGGCTTTGTTTTTGGCCGTGTGTCATTTTGATAACTCGAGGGCTTGCCCCTAATTTTTTAATCAATTTTTGTTGTTTGGCTAGATGACTAGTATTGGAGACAAGGCTAGAAAAAAGACCCACCTGATCTTTAAAGTGTACACTTTCTTTGATCATACGTTTTAAAAATAAGGCCTCTCCACCATTACACCACAGTTCATGAGCGTTTCCTCCAAAATTTCTTGCAGTGCTGTTCAGGTTTAGATTTCGATTTTTCTGAACATTAGCTTTATTAGCTTCTTGTTGTGATGCAAAAAAGGGTGGGTTACACATGGTAAAATCTACGTGCTGGTCACTTTCTAATACACCCGTAAACATAAAGGATTTATTGTTTTGGTGTTTGACGCTAATAAGGTCACTCAAGTGAGGATTGAGAGCGACATTTTTTTTGGCATGGGTAACCGCAGTTATATCACTATCTACACCTAACATGCGCCATCCGTAAACTGCGGCTCCCAACAAGGTATAGATACAATTGGCACCAGTGCCCAGATCAAAACCTGTCACCTCCTTTTTTTCTAGAACATCATTGATGTGATGTAAATAATCTACCCGGCTGGGTATGGGAGGACATAAATACCCCTCAGGAATATCCCAGTCTACAATCTTATAATGGGTGAGGAGCAGGGCTTTGTTAAGCGCAAAAACGGCTTTAGGATTGGCAAAATCTATAGTCGGTAATTTCCCTTTTGTGGTAGTTATAAAAGGTCCCAATGGGGGGTAGTGTTTTTTAAGAAGGTCAAAATCGTAGGAAGACTGATGTATATTTTTTGGATGCATAACCACAAAGATACGGGCTTTCTAGGGCAAAGGTGCTAAAGCGATCGGTACATATTTGAAATGGCCAGATGTTCTAACAGCGTTTGTTTGTTATGCAGATAACACATCAAATTAGCAATAACGGCTTTGCGTTGTTGTATGGATAAATGCTTATAAGCAGGTTTTGCAATCCTTATATCCCATTGGGTGCCAATGGCGTTATCTAGGGCAATTCTCAAATACGAATGATCTTCTAAAGGCAAATCAGGGTATTGACTCAATAGCGATTGAGGCAGTTGTAAAAAATAGGTCTTATAGGAAATCACCTCTGTCATATTATAGCTGGGTTACAAGATCAAATCGTTTTATGTTTTTGTTTTTCTTAAAATAAGATTTTAAAATCACCTCGGTATGGTAGGAGTGAGACTGACGCTGTATAAAAGGTTCTAGATCATCGGGTTGGTCTATGGCAATGCCCTGGCTCACAAAACCAAAACCCTGTAATAGACCATCTTGAACCAGCACAAAGGCTGACTCGTCATGGGTTCTTCCTTTTTCTTGAATAATATAGGAAGCTTGTTGCTGCTGTAGTGATGCAATCGCTTTTTTTACGCGCCGGTTATAGGAGGCTACTGTTTCTTGCCCGCGACAAACACCCCTACAGTCTTTTAATTTATAGTGATCGCAACCAGCACTGGTTTGTTGTAAACTACAATATCTCGCACAGAGATCAAAAGCCTCACACAGTGACATGAGTTGATCTGTAGCTGCTGCTCGATTTTGAAAAGTATCTATAGCATGCCCTTTATACTTAGATTTGGTCACAGCAAGCTGTAGGATACCCAATCTATTGGTATAGGATATGATCGTATACGTATGTACGGGTATTTTTTGCGCCCGATTAAATTTAGGGAAGTGTTGCTTGATACGCTCCGATTCTAGTAATAGCGCACATAACTCATTACCCGTAACCTCATATTCGATACAATGGGTTTCTTGGGCCAAATGATATTCACTATTCTTCTTTTCGTAGAAATGTGATAAGACTCTTTTTTTAATATTAATCGCTTTACCTACATAGATAATTTTTCCCTTTTGATCTTTAAATAAATAAATTCCCGCAGTCTCGGGAAGCTCTTCTATGGTTCTTGCAGGAAGATGCGGAGGTAGGGTGGCCTCTTTGGAACGGCTGTTTAAAAATGATAGAATCGTACTACCGTCTTGGTCTAGACTCAATATTCTTTGAAATAAGATAACTGTAGCATCGGTATCGCCCTCTGCACGGTGTCTATTATTTAAAGGAATATTGATCGAGGCACATAAATTCCCAAGAGAATAACTAAAAAGCCCAGGTATAAGCTTTCGCGAAAGCCGAACCGTACAGAGCTTCTTGCGCACAAAAGACTGGCTCAATCGCTGAAATTCTGACCGTAACACATTGTAATCAAAATTGACATTATGTGCTACAAAAATGGCATCTGCGGTTATGTCAGCCACTTCACTGGCAATTTCTGAAAAAAGGGGAGCACCGTCTACCATTTCATTATCAATACCTGTAAGCCCGGTGATAAATGGAGGAATATGCGCTTCTGGATTGACTAGGCTGGTAAATTTATTGACAGCCTTACCATTTTCAATACGAACAGCACAAATTTCGGTGATACGGGTACCACGTATACCTTTACCGGTAGTCTCTACATCTACCACAACATACGTTTGAGTCAACACATTTTCGTCCATACCCTACAAAGCTACTCTTTTTATTTTAAATTAGGAAATTTTCCGATATTTAGGAATTACCCTCATACGCTTATTCTAGGAAGTATTTTATCATAGGACTACCTTTACATTATATGTACTTTTGTACACTTCAAAACGAGCATGAGAAATACCGTATTCTTATTTATTTTATGTTTTTCAGGCACTTTATGGGCGCAATATGTTACTGTAGATGCCACAAGCTACTCTGCGCAACAACTTATTGAAGATATCCTTATCGATAGTGCATGTATAAGTGATGTGGTTGTAACAAATAGCATTAGTGGTGATTTTGGAGGTAACGAACGTAGTTTTGGGTACTTTATGTCTAATAGCAGCGATTTTCCCTTTGATCAAGGTCTTGTGCTCTCTACGGGTAAATTGACTAATGTTGCGGGCCCCAATACTAGTTTAAGCGATGATGATGCGCCTGGATGGCTAGGCGATGCCGATCTTGAATTTGTACTTGACGAGCAAAATACCACCAATGCAACCCTACTCGAATTTGAGTTTACTGCTGTAGCCCAGGCCGTTAGTTTTAGGTATTTGTTTGCGTCAGAAGAGTATCAACAGGGCGATCCTAATACCTGTCGTTTTTCAGACTTGTTTGGCTTTTTAATTAGGCCTATAGACGATCAACGTTATACCAATATTGCTTTGGTGCCCGATACGCAAACTCCAGTGAAGGTCACCACGGTACACCCCGGTATTGCTGGTGGGTGTGACCCTATAAACGAGGCTTATTTTGACGCTTTTAATCCTAGCGATGCTCCTATCAATTTTAACGGTCAAACCACAGTACTTACAGCGACAACCACGGTGATTCCTGATAAGAGATATCACGTCAAGCTTGTCATTGCCGATGAGAAAAATCACCGTTATGATTCGGCTGTGTTCTTGGAAGCTGGGAGTTTTGGTTTGAGAACAGACCTTGGAGGTGATAGGCTTATAGCTGTGGGTTCCGCTTTATGCGAAAATCAAACACTACAACTCGATGCTACAACTACATCGGCCCAAAGTTACGCTTGGTACAAAGATGGAAATTTGATCCCCACGGCTACCGATGCCCTCTACGAGGTAGACCAAGAGGGCTTTTATGAAGTAGTTGTCACTTTAGAAAACAGTTGTCAGTCTTTTGGGGATGCGCGTATAGAATACGAAGCGAATCCTATGGTACGAGATGTTATATTAAAGGCATGTGACGCTGACACAGACGGCTTGACAACTTTTAATTTATTCTTGGCCGAAGAAGAAATGGTCTTTGGTGACAGACGTAATGAGATTGAAAATTTCTTTAGGACTTATGAGGCTGCGGTCAATGATGAGTTTGCTATATCTAACCCAAGAAATTATCGCAATACAGTCGTGTCAGAAATAGTCTATGCCCGCGTTTCTAATAGAAATGGATGTGTGAGCATCGCTCAAGTACAACTTGAATTGGCTAGTCTGGACCTCGATGTGCCGCTTCAAATCTTTTGTGATCAAGATGACGACGGTCGCACGGTAATCGATCTGGATGAAATAACAGCTTCCTTTTTAGGGCAAATACAATTAACCGCTCCCGTACGCTACTACAAATCGGCTCAAGATGCTTTATCAGATACTAACGTATTATCCAGCCCATACCAGAATCAAACACCTTTTTTTGAAACGCTATTTGTTACTATCAAAGACGAGGTACGCTGTTATACCTTAGAAGAAGTAGCTTTAGAAATACGACCGGCCCCTAGACTGCCTAAAGATATCGCTATTACCCGCTGTACCAATACCTCACCAGATGGCATCCTATTAGAAAGTGGCGTCTCTCCAATGACAGAGGGGCTTACTTATAGTTGGGAAAGAGATGGCCTATCCTTAGACCAAGATAGCTCGGCGATACAAGTAACCGAGCCTGGCACATACACCCTAACTGCTACCGCCGAGAATGGCTGTGCCGCCACTCGAAATTTTGAGGTAACTGTTTCGGGTATAGCTACAGACATTAGCATTAGTAAAGAAGGTCCTAATAATACCACCGTAACTGTAAATGCAACAGGGCCTGGTGACTACAGTTTTGCTTTAGATCGCGCTTTGCTTTTTTCTTCAAATAATGTATTTACCAATCTCAGTCCTGGGATACATACGCTTTTTGTAAAAGACAATAATGGCTGTGGGGTCCAACTCAAAGAATTTGCAATAATGGGGCTTCCTTCTTTTTTCACCCCCAATGGGGATGGTATACACGATGTATTTAAAATGGCAGGTCGCACCGCCGATAGTCCTAATATGGTTTCCTTTCAAGTTTTTGATAGATTTGGTAAGTTATTATATACCGAATCCAAGAGCAATATAGGCTGGAATGGGACATTTCAAGGCACGCCCTTACCATCTGGCAATTACTGGTATATAATGACCTTAGCCGATGCCACCGTTTTTAAAGGCCATGTCGCCCTTATTAGAAGGTAATTTTCTCCAATAGAAAAACACCTTCTTTAGCCCTGAATTGATTTGAAAACAGTTGGGGCCTAATCAATACCTCCTTTACGGGTAGGTTGTCTGGGTGTAGGCCATTCTCTGGCTTCTCCTGTTCTTGAATTAATAGGCAGCACGCTTTTTTCTCTCGAGGCTCTCTCTGGATCTTCTGAAGCTTTATATGCGAGAATAGCTGTTAGTATAGCGTTGTTTCTAACATCGTCAAAAACAATTTTGTCGTAAGTATCTCTATTGGTGTGCCAAGTATAATTCCAATACGACCAATTGAGAGAGCTCAAACTAAATCCAGGAGCACCTGCCGCCTGAAAAGAGGCATAGTCTGAGCCTCCGCGAGCTGGAGTGCCTGGAAATGTCGTTTCAATATGTTGAGTAATATCTTTAGGAACTGCAGCCAGCCAGCGCGAAAGATAGTCATAAGCGTGTAAGAAACCACCTCCAGAGAGACGCACCACACGGCCTGTACCATTGTCTTGATTAAATAGGGCCTGAGTTCCGGCAACAATCTCTGGATGATCTTCGACAAAGGCTCTAGAACCATTTAACCCCTGTTCTTCACTTCCCCAATGACCTACTAAAATTGTTCTTTTAGGATTGGGGTATACTTTTTTCAAAATACGCATGGCCTCCATCATTACTAGTGTACCAGTACCATTATCTGTTGCACCAGTACCGCCATCCCACGAGTCAAAGTGTGCCGAGAGTATGACGTACTCGTCGGGTAATTCTGATCCTTTAATGGAGGCAATCGTATTAAAAGTGGGCACTGCGCCTAATTCCTTAGACTTAGCCACTACATGCAACTTTGGCGTATGCCCAGATGCAGCAAGTCTGTATAACATACCATAATCTTCTAGCTCCAGATCTACTGTAGGAATGGCCTCGGTTCTGGCACTAAAAATTTTATTTACCCCAAAGCCACGAGACCAATTAGAGGTGACAATACCAGCTGCGCCAGCGGCTTCTAAGAGTGCGGGTAGCGCTCTACTACTATAACCAGTGTTTCGAATGTTTTGACGCCACGCTTTTGTTTTCTCATCGCGATCTTGCTTCATTTTTTCAAATGAGGTTTCGGTGGCAAATTCTTCCCAATTGTAGTCTGGTCTTCCTGTGGGCTGTAACATCGATAATAGCACAAATTTTCCCTTTACCGATGGTAACCATTGTTGAAAAGAGAGACTATCGGCAATAGTGGCAGGCAATGTAATAACCGCTGCGGTAACTCCCTTATCTGAAGTACTTGGATTCCAGGCGAGTTGCGTGCCGCGTAAACTTTGTACCCGTGGTTCAATCATATCGATATGGGTAATGCCACGTTGCCACCCGCGCCACTGGCCCCATTGTTCGTTTTTGGCATCAATATCCCAGCTTTCATATTTGGCAACAGCCCAATCATGAGCCTGCTTCATTTGAGGACTACCCACCAGCCTAGGACCAATAAAGTCCATGAGTTCGTGTGCTAAAGGTTCGAGCATAGAGTTCTGGTTGGCTTCTTCTACAATAGCATCAACCACAGCGTCTTGCTGTTGAGCAAACAAACTGCTGGCCGATAAAAAAAATAAACAAATAAGGATAAAGCGTGATTTCATAGTAGTGATTTTGGTTGGTAACACTTTGAAGGTATCAAATTACAAGAAATCTATCAATAAATAGCGTTAAGCAATCAATTTGCAGTTGTATTAGCAGTAGATAGTGTTTGATTTAAAATAAGGTACATATAAGTTTGCAACGAAATCATCTCTTTATATCCCGCTCTTTTTCCCAATCGCCCAGCCACATATAATACGATCCAAACCAAAATTAAGAGTATCATAGCAATTAAGGGCGCTACATAAGTGTCACCTAAAGAAACTTGAGTATAGAGCCAAACTCCAGCCGCAATAAATAGAAGTACTACGGCAAAATGTAAAAACATAAAAAGCGTCCAGACCGTAGGGCTAGGACCAAACAAGCCTTTCAAAACAGTGGGCTGTTGTTCTATTTGGTAAATTTCTAAATGTAACTGAGGAGACCAAAAGTGTTGTTTGTGTTTAGGTATCCTAATAAAAACATGATCGTCAATTCTTGAGATCACAAAATCTGATGCTTTCGAACTCTCTCCTTCAAAATAGTGTAAGATTGTTTCAGGAGGAAGCGGAAGATCCAAACTAAATCGAGGTCGTAATACAATATCGTTGGGTAACTCCATAGTTCAAATTGAGAAATGTTTTAAGATAAGACAATGACAAAAGTCATATTAGGTCATTGGCGTGATACACAAAACAAAAAGTCCTTTATTCATTGTGACTAAAGGACTTTTTAAGTGACTTGATGTTTCATTGTTTTTTATCTATGGATGGCATAACTACTTGCTTTGGCTAGTGCTTCTAACCTCTGGTTCCAATTTTTAAAAAACTTCATCCACTTTTGTTTAAGATTTTTCATAATACCTGTTTTTAAGTTATTACAATTTCAATTTTCAACAAGTATGCCAAGTCTTTAAACGCTCTTCCAAGACGTGTCTTTTTCGGGTGTATCGCGTTGTTTATCTGCTACTTAAGTGGTTGTAAATAATTCCGCTTTCGCGAAAGCGTAGACTGCATACTCCCAATCTAGAAAAGATTGAAGTGATACAACAAAACGGGATACCTCTTTATTGCTTGATCTCAAAAGTCACCAAATGTCAAGCGCATTAAGCCAAGCAAAAGCAGGAATAAAAAAAAACCAGATGGCTGTGATTTTTTTCTGAAAGTAACACTTATACTATAGTAACAGCAATACCCACCTTATGAAAACAATTCAAGAGTTTATCGATTTGCTAAAAGCTTTAGTAGATCAAGCTACCTCGGCAAAGACCATAAAGTGGCTCAAAGCATATATACAATTGTTAGAAGGGCTTTCTGAAAAAGAGCTTACGACGGCTCAAAAGGAATCGATACAAGTTAAGCTTAATGAACTTATCGATGCTAAGGAGATAAGAATAACCAATTACAAGTATCTTAAAAAATCCTATTATTCCTTTACCTCCTTTTTACAAAAGGAATACGCCTTTGTCTCCAAAGGGTACTACACCGGATTATATATGAGTTTGGGGCTTTCTTTAGGAATGTCTTTTGGAATGATCATAGGCATCCCATTTGATGTGACCAATGGCATTACCTTTGGATTGCTTTTTGGGATGCTTTTCGGGATGACGATAGGAATTATCTTAGGAAACTTACAAGATGGTATTGCCCAAAAAGAGAATAGGGTATTAAACAATTAAGCGTAGTCTACCCATACAGCCTCAAACTATTGCGATAAAGTGACTACATCTTCATTAGTCAT
>PAUP01000034.1 GCA_002712765.1 Cytophagaceae bacterium
CCATCGTCTACCACTATAGCTTCAAAATCGGTAACTGTCTGATTACATAAACTATCTAGGGTTTCCTTTATATGCTTTTCCTTATTGTACAAAGGGATAATAACGCTAATTTTAACCATGGCGCTTACTTTTTATATAGTGGTGTAGCCTTATGAGATCAAAGGCGCTTAGGCTAGGCGTATCAGAAAGCGCACGTTTTTTTAATCGGTCCCGAAGCAGTGTTAGACAGCCATAAATAATAGGGATAAGCCCCCATTGTTTGAACTGTTGGTAACGCAATTGTAGCCTAGTTTTTTGAAGTAGCTCAGGCTTGCTTTTTTCATGAGCCACAAGTTGATCTATTGCCGCTAGTGCTTTTTCCAAAAAGACGGCATTGGTCTCAAGTCCAAGATGGTATACGGGATTGTCTATGTGACACACATGGGCCTGTCTTTGTTCGAGTTGTAACGCCATTATGTTGTCGAGGCCATATCCTTTCTGGTCTTTTGGATTACAGGCTTGAAATAATGATTTTTTGATACAGAGATTACCTGAGACCACAAGGTAGGGATGTTTTTGACGTTGTTCTGGCGGGCGCGCTTCGCGTTTGTTGCCATATAACCATCGTAGGCGTAGGCTTGGTTCTGGAGCTGTTTCTACATAGGCAATGCCACCAGCAATAACATCACAATCCTCATTCAAGTAGCGCGCAAAATTTTCAAGAAAATTGGGCGTCTTAGGTAAGGTATCACTGTCCAAGAAAAGCAAATTGGCATATTGCGCATCTTCTGCCAGTAAAGCTCTAGTAGCTGTACGGCCCAGATTGCTCGTGTTGTGAGCAGTTGTAATAGGAATTGAAGTAGCAGGAAGCCTAAGCTCGCTAAGCAAATGCTGGGTAGATGCATCGTCTCTTATTTGTATTTCTATAGGGTAGGATACCCCTAAAGCTTGTGTTACCAAGGTCTGTACCAAAACAGAAACATCATAATTATATGTAGGAATACAAATGGATAGCATAGACTGCTTGTCTAAAATACAACAATACGATAAATCCTATCTTTATCACTAATTTTGAGCCTATACATTGTCAACAACTTCTATGCAACTTACAAAAGACAAACTCCTTTTTCTCGGTATTGGATTTTTGATAGTTTCCTTCTTTCTCACCTTAGACCTACCCGCTTTTTGGGATGCGAAGAGTAAATTTTTGAGAGCAGATTGGTTGTATACCCATCAATTTTCATCTTTGATCGTGCCTACCCACCTCAATTCTGGTCATCCACCCTTGTGGTTGTGGGGCCTTGCTGGATTTTGGACTGTGTTTGGGAAATCACTGTGGGCTGCGCGCTTACTTTTATTGATTGTTAATATAGGCGTGTGGGTACAGCTGTTGCGACTGGCAAGATCACTTTTTGTAAAAAATGTACCAATAGTACTTGTTTTTCTCTTGGCGATAGAACCTACCTTACTGGCACAAACCACCAATCTTAACAACGATATGCTCTTGTTATTTTTTGTCCTATTGGCCTTAAATAGTCTTATTGCGGCTAGAGGTCTTTGGTTTACTGTGGCCTTAGTAGGTATGTTGTTTACCAATCTAAGAGGAATCTATTGTCTGTTGGCTATTGGATGTATTCACGCTTTGCTTTATCGTTTCAAGCTTCTTGAAGTTCTCAAACCAGCGGGTTCGGTTTTGCCAAAGCGATTCAATAAAAGCTATCGTTCTGTGCTGCTGCCATATCTGGTAAGTCTAGGTCTTTTTGGATTGTTTTTGGGATATCAATATCAAGAATTGGGGTGGGTGATTGTAACCCCAAATAAAACCTATGCTGGACACCGAGAAGCGGCTGGATTGATGCGCATTGTCAAAAATACCGCGGCTTTTGCCAAAAATCTCTTAGAATATGGGCGCTTTTTGGTCTGGCTGCCTTTGTTATTTTTGTTGGTCAAAACAGGGGTGACAAAATCCAAAACCCTGTCTGCTTCTTCACAAATACTTCTAGTGTCTTTGGTCGTGTTTTTAACGGTTTTCTTTTTGGGAATGGTGCCGTTTAGCAACCCTATGGGGCCCCGTTATTTTATGATTTGTTATATACTGGCTACTGTTTTATTTATCAATCTTTTGTACGAAACTAATTGGATAAGTGCCATGAGACGAAAGCTGGTCATAGCAGTGGTGGGGCTTGGTTTTATTACGGGGCATTTCTGGATTTACCCGGCCACTATCGCACAAGGGTGGGATAGTAGTTTGGCCTATCTCAATTACTTCCCCTTAGAGCAACAGATGTTTGACTATTTAGAAAAAAATCAGATCAATACTCAAAACATTGGCACAAACCTGCCTTTGGGTAATCGCTGGGTGTCTTTGGCCAAAAATAACAATAGCGAAGATCCTAAATTTAGTGAGTTAGACTTGACAACCAATGCTTTTGTGCTGTTGTCGAATGTTGAAAATTCGACCTCAGATCAGGATATTAAAACCCTGCGCAATCAGTGGGAAGTTGTCACCGAGATAAAACAGCTAGGTGTATTTTTGACCTTGTATAAAAAACCAACACTTCCTTAAATGTATCAAAAAGCCACCAAAATTGTTTTGAGTCTAGGTGTTTTGCTGGCCACCATACAATATCTTTCTGGTCGCAGTATCTGGCTGGATGAGGCCAAACTTGCCTTAAACATTTTGGATCGGTCGTATATAGCCTTGTTATCGCCCTTACATTCTAATCAAGTGGCACCTATCTTATTTTTATGGGTCGAACGCTTTTTTATAGATCTCTTTGGCGTAAATGATTACAGTTTAAGACTGTTTCCTTTTCTGGCTTTTTTAGGTGCAGTGTGTTTGCTGTATCGCCTTTTGCCTTTACTGTTCTATTCGCGGCGCTGGCAATTTGTGGTGGCTACGTTGTTTGCTTTTTCGCAACCCGTGATTTATTTTGCCTCAGAGCTCAAACAGTATATGGTAGATGTTTTGGTGGTCTTATTGCTGCTGTACTTGGTCTTATATCCTTTTAAAAGCCATAAACGACAACTATTTGCCCTCTCGATAGCCGGAATGCTCAGTATTGCCCTTTCTAATATTGCTGTGATTGTCTTGTTTACCATTGGACTCTATGGATGGTTGAGCTATTATCGCCGTAGGGCTAATATTTGGAACGCTTTTCTCATACCCATTGGATGTTGGATATTGGCATTTGGAGCTTATTATGCGATGTTTATCTACGAGCATCCCAATCGGGCCTTAATGTTGCCTTTTTGGGAGTTTGCCTTTATGCCCTCTAATCCTTTTAGCGCTCTGTTTTGGGAGTGGTCTTATGATAGTTATACTATGGTTTTTGGCAAGATCATAGGAGCCAATCCTAAAATACCTTTGTTATATCATGGATATGGTATTGCTTATATCGTTGGTGTTTACGCTTTCGCGAAAGCAAAAAATTACCAAATACTGTTTTTAACGATCACCCCAATCGTCTTACATCTTTTACTCTCGATGTTATCGCTTTATCCCTTTGCCAGACGCACGGCTTTTTATTTGATGCCCTTACTTATAATGATTTGTGCCAAGGGATTTGTTTTTGGAATGGACAGTTTATGGTCGTTGTTATCGTTAAAAAAAATGAGATGGGCCTATGCACTTCCAGGGCTGGCCTTGCTTACTATTACCCTTTATACATTTCCCAAAGAGCGAGAACCCTTTAAACGTACATATAAGTTTATGCACAACCGTGTACAAGCAAACGATATTATCTTACTCAATGGAGCTACCGATAATGCTTGGGAATACTATGAGCGCACCGGATATGTTGATTTGTCAAATAAGGTGATCAAAACGGGGCAGCATTCGTATGATTTTGATGCACATAAACCTGGGTTAGATACCTTATCTGGAAGGGTATGGCTCTTTTATACCCATGATCATACCGATAAAGAAAAATACAAGATGTTAGAATCTCGATTTATGATTCAACATCTAAAAGAACGGGGGCAAGTATTGGATTCGGTACGTGATATATCGGCAGGGGCCTATATTTTTGACCTATAGCAATACCTCAGACTGTACGTTGTACCACTTCAAAGATTTTATTGTTATCGCATTTGAGCGTTTTTGAAGGGTATTTGAGCAATAAGGCATAATCATGGGTTGCCATCAGGATGGTATTGCCATTTTTATTGATCTCTTGTAACACCTCCATTACCTCGACACTGGTTTGCGGGTCTAGATTACCCGTAGGTTCATCGGCTAGGATGAGCTCGGGATCGTTAAGTAGCGCACGTGCGATGGCAACACGTTGCTGCTCGCCTCCAGAAAGTTGAAAAGGAGATTTAAAGTCCTTACTTTGCATACCCACCTTGGTCAAGACCTCGTCTATTTTTTTATCCATCAAGGTTTTGTCTTTCCAGCCTGTAGCCTTTAAAACAAAGCGAAGATTGTCTCGAACCGTCCGGTCATTGAGCAGTTTAAAATCCTGAAATACTACACCCAGCTTCCTTCTAAGAAATGGAATTTGTTTTTCCTTAAGCCCTTTGAGATCAAAGCCTACAATATGACCAGAGCCCTCCTGTAGCGGCAGATCGCCATAAAGCGTCTTCATAAAACTACTTTTACCAGACCCCGTCTTACCAATTAAATACACAAAATCTCCAGGATGAACTGTGACGTTTACCTCAGACAACACCATATTGTCGCGTTGGAAGATAGAAGCTTTTTGTAACTGTAAAACAGGTTCGACCATTATTAGAGAGATAGAAATTTATAACCCAAATTTAGCATAAAAGCCGTGTATTTAGAATTATTATCTATAAAAGTCTCTCCTAGGTGATTTCGTTCTGTGATATACCGCACTTCAGCACTCCATCTTTTGTAGGCATACCCCAAACCAAATTCAAAAGAGGCAGAGGGTGTCTTATTGACAAGTGGCGCCGGTCTATTATTATAAAGAATCTCGTAGTTTGTCGAAACTTCAAATCCCGCACTTGCATTTACAAATATGCTGTTATTGGAATTTATAAACATATAGTGCCTCCCACCAAAGTTAAAGTCGAGCGCAGAGAAATTAACTTGATCGCTGCCTAGCTCTGCTTCATAGGTAAGTGTCTGTAGGCCTGCAAATAGCGACCACTTATTATTGTTAAAAGGCAAAACGGCTTCAATTTCGAGCCCGAAAGTAGTGTTGATTTCGTTAGGAAAGCTGTATAACCTGTTTCTAATGGCTGCTTTTGAAGACGCTGAGGTTATTCCTGCTAGTGCTCTAAAATTGATACGCGTCTTTTGTTCTGCTTTTGACAATCGGGTGACGCGATTATTATTACAATCGTTAATCATATCTATAAAACGCATCAAATCCTTTTTCTTGTACCGCAAATTATCGGCCTTTGGTGGAGTGCCATTTACGCACGCAAATTGCGAAAGCTGTTGCTTGTAGCGATTGTTGTATTTTAATCCGCTTTTATTGGCTACCGTATATGGTTTATAGATCAAAGGAGTAGGTGTAGCTCCATCTTTTGAATAGTAATATAGAAAAGTATTTTCGTTAGAATATTCATAAAGATTAATATGGCCTGAGGCTATGAGTTGCAGTAACACGGTTTCCTGTTCAAATTCTGGGGCACGCTTTTCACTAAGTGTGTTTAGATTATCAGAAGATTGATCTACTTCAATAGTATATCGCTCATACTTAGAGACCCCTTTAATTTCAAAACTTTTTATTTGCGCCACCTTTAATTCGATCTCCTCGCTTTGATCATTCAATTTGAAACGTATGGAGCTAGGGTTGCCGAGCCAATCCATATTTTTGATATAACCTTGGTATACTTGGTCTTGATTGTCTGTATAACTTCCTGCTTCAAAAGTATTTTGCGCAATTCCGCTCAGGCATCCCGCTACTAGAAATAGTATTAAAAAAAATTTTGTCATCTGTATGTTGTGTTAAATTAGAATCTGGCAAAAGTATAGCCAAGGGTGAGCATAAAACTGGTGTAGGTAGATCGCCCACTAGACTTTCCTTTAGAAAAGTGGTCTTTGGTACCATTGTGACGCGCCTCAATTCTCAAATTACCATAGTTATACCCAAAACCGATACCGTAAGTGCCTACTGGTATGGCAACCTCGATATCTCTACTTCGCGCATTGTCGATGGTTGATGAAGAAGTGGCTTCGGCGGCATAATTGAGACTAACAAAAAGTCTAGATTTCCCACCTAGGTAAAAGTAATGACGTACTCCTGCAGCAATTTCTAAGGCTTTATATCTAAACTCTGTAGTTTGTGTGATTGTTGAAGTACCCAAACCAGCAGGAATGGTAAAAGTGGTATTTGCCGAAAACTTCATAGTACGAGCATCCATAAATATGGCCCATTTGTCATTGTTTGTGGGTAGGGTATACTCAATCTCAAAGCCATAAGTAGGTGTCGTCCCAGAACCGTAATCAAAATTTTGAGGAACTTCTTTTACCGAGTATGAATTGTAATTTGGTCCTCCAAATACAGTAAGTCCAAATCTAGGTCCTCTTTCTTGCTGTTTTACTTCGGCTTGTTCTATACCCATGCAATCGTTATACTTTCTCAAATAACTCAGAATATCTGAAGTTGTATATCGCAGCGAAGCCACATCTGGCATTTTTCCTTTATCACAAGAAAATTGGTTTAACAATTGTTGTTTAAAATAATTGTTTTCGACGATGTCCTTTTCTACGTTTAAAAAACGCTTGTAAACCAGCAGTTCGATGAGTCCAGCTTTATTGATAAAAAATAAAGAGAGATGTTTGCCTTCTCTGTAGCGGTATAATTTGGTCTCTCCATCCATCATCACCTTTAAAAAAACAGTTTCAAGGCTCACCTCGGGATTGCGGTCGTAATTTAAGGTAGCTACATCTTGAGGCGATTGATCAATATTGGCTAGCTCTCTAATGTATTGGCTCAATCCGTCAATTTTAAAGGCTTGAACTTCTCTTATAGTCTTAGTAGTGCTGTTGCGACCATCTGGGGTGCTACTAAACTCGAAGGCTGTCGGGTTGTCTTTCCAATCCAGGTTTTTAATATATCCCGAATGTGTGGTCCCTAAATTATCTGTGTAAGAACCTTTTTCAAAATTGGTCTGTGCCGAGATAGCATACGAAATCAGCAAGCCAAGAGTGCATAGAAATCTTGTCATTTTGGAAGTGTGTTAAAGCGCAATAATACTATTAAATAGGTCAAAATAAAAAGGTTTTGAATTGACAATTGTATTTAAAAATATAAGCCTAATACAATCAGCAGTTTAGAGTGTCACCCCAATTTAAAAATAGGGTCATTGTTAATTTCCTTTTTAAAACTCGGTATAATTATGTGCGTATTCTCCCGTTATCCTCTAAGAAGAGGGCTATCTTTGATATGGATGCACTCTGATGTATAGTCAATACGTTACAGGGGCCGCAGAGGTCTTACAATAGGCGTAAAGAACAACTTAAAACGACTCAAATTATGCAAAAGCCGATAGCCATGCTGGCTGCTTTCCTGCTGTATGCAAGCACGATTTTGGCACAACAAAGTGCTGTTTTTACCAGTGATCTGGTCAAATACGACAAAGCTCTTTCGCTCTATAATAGCAAGCAATACCTCGCGGCTCAAACCCTCTTTGAAGAAGTTCAGGAAGAGACCGATGATACAGGTATCAAAGGAGATTGTGCCTATTATATAGCCAATGCGGCAGTACGCCTCAATCAACAAGGGGCAGACAACCTCATGCTGAGTTTTGTCAATAATTATCCTACCAGTGTCAAGCGCAATTCGGCCTTTTTGGATGTGGCACAATACTATTTTGAAAATGGTAAATACGCCTATGCTAGAAAATGGTACGAAAGAGTAGATGAGGGGACGCTAAGTGGCGCTGCCTTAGAAACCTATAACTTTCAAAATGGATATGCCTTGTTCAAAAACAAGCAGTTTGACAAAGCCAAAACCTATTTTAATAGAGTAACTACTTCTCAAAAGTATGGCTCCCAGGCCAAATATTACTTAGGATTTATCGCTTACGAGGGTGACGATTATCAAGAGGCCGACACGCTGTTTGATCAGGTGGAAGATCAAGATGATTACAAAGAAGAATTGGCCTATTTTAAAGCCGACCTCAATTTTAAATTAGGAAAGTTTGACCTGGCCATTGCCGAAGGAAAAAAGCAATTGCCCAATGCCAACCCAAGAGAACGATCAGAGCTTAATAAGATCATTGGAGAGAGTTTGTTTAATCAAGAAAAGTACGCAGAGGCGCTGCCTTATCTCAAGGCCTACAAAGGAAAACGCGGTAAGTGGAACAATACCGACTACTATCAGTTGGGCTACACCTATTACAAACAAGGCGATTATGAAAATGCCATCGCAGAGTTTAGCAAGATCATTGACGGACGCAATAATGTGGCTCAAAATGCCTATTATCATTTGGCGGAAGCCTACCTAAAAACCGATCGCAAACAACAGGCGCTCAATGCGTTTAAGAATGCCTCAGAAATGGATTTTGATCCTAAAATCAAGGAAGATTCGGGTCTAAACTATGCCAAATTGAGCTATGAAATTGGTAACGCGTATCAACCAGTTCCTCAGGTCATAGCAGACTATGTAGATGCCTACCCAGATACCCCAGCCAAAGAGGAGTTGGAAACCTTATTGATCGATTCTTACATCACTTCCAAAAATTATAAGGAAGCCTTACGTTTATTGGAGAAGAACAATAGTTTTGAAAACAAAGTAGCCTATCAAAAAGTAGCCTTTTATCGCGGTGTCGAACTGTACAATGAGGCCAATTATATGGCCGCCAAAGAGGCTTTTGAGAAATCATTATCCCAGCCACGAGACCCGCTATTTGTAGCTCGGGCTGCTTATTGGAAGGCAGAGAGCGATTATATATTAGGCAATCACAAAGAAGCCGTTATTGGGTATAAACAGTTTTTGAGTAATAGTGCTGCTCAAAGTACCCCAGAGTATAGTGATATTTATTACAATTTGGCCTATGCCTACTTTTCTGATAAAGAGTACGAAAGTGCCGCGACCAATTTTGAACAGTACACAGCTACAACACCTTCAGATCGAGTACGACGCAATGATGCCTATTTGCGACTGGGTGATAGTCGGTTTATCTCGAGTAAATATTGGCCTGCCTTAGAGGCTTACAATCAATCGATCGCTTTAAATCTTGCCGATCAGGATTATGCGACCTTCCAAAAATCTATGAGTTATGGTTTTGTAGACCGAACCACCGATAAAATTGATGGTTTGCGTAATTTTTCTACCAACTTTCCAAAGTCATCCTATAGAGATGATGCGCTTTATGAGTTAGGTAATGTCTATGTGGCTCAGGATAAGAACGCCGAAGCCATTGCGGCTTACGATCAACTGGTGAGAGAGATCCCTCAAAGTTCTTATGTGTCTCGCGCCCGTTTAAAAAAGGCGCTTATTTATGACAATAATGATCGTTCTGAAGAGGCCTTGGCCATTTTAAGAGAGGTAGCCGCAGATTTTCCAGGAACGCCAGAAGCGCTACAGGCGGTCACCACGGCCAAATTGATTTATATCGATCTGGGTAGGGTGAACGAATACGGCCAGTGGGTGAGTACCTTAGATTTTATCGATGTAGAAGATGCCGAGCTGGATGACGCGGCCTACGCCTCGGCAGAGAAACAATATCTCGACAATAATACCAATCAGGCCAGAAGACTATTTGAAGATTATTTAAGTTCGTATCCCAACGGGCAACATGCGCTTCAGGCACACTTTTATTTGGGACAGCTCGCTTTCGCGAAAGCAGACTATGAGGCAACCATCCCCCATTATCAATATGTCATTGCCAAAGAACGCTCCGAGTTTACAGAGCAAGCCCTAGCGCGTTTGGGACAAGTATTTTTGAGCCAGCGCGATTATACCCAAGCGGCTCCTGTCTTACAACGACTTGAAAAAGAAGCAGATTTTCCGCAAAATATCATTTTTGCACAGACCAACTTGATGAAGTCTTATTTTGAATTGGAAAACTATACTCAAGCGGTATCCTATGCCGAAACCGTCCTTACCAATGCCAAGGTTGACAATGCGATCAAGAGTGACGCACAAATCATTATTGCGCGGTCGGCGATGAATACTGGAGATGAGGATAGGGCAAAAATTGCCTATGCTGAGGTTCAAAAAATTGCAACTGGCGCATTGGCGGCCGAAGCTTTGTATTATGACGCCTACTTCAAACACAAAGCCGATGATTTTGCTGGGTCCAATGTGGCTGTACAAAAATTGGCCAAAGATTATAGTGGGTATAAGGAATTTGGCGCCAAAGGGCTGGTGCTTATGGCCAAGAATTTTTATGCTTTAGGCGATGCTTATCAGGCTACTTATATTTTAGAGAGCGTTATCAAAAACTTTACCGATTTTCCTGATGTTGTAGCAGACGCCAAGGCACAGCTCGCCATTATAAAAGCCAATGAGTCCAAAACAAATGCCTCGGTAGAGAAGGACGGGGGGCAGTAGGCCCATTGGTAAAAATCAAAATACTAGATCACAAACAATCACTTATATGATTTTTAAGCATCCATTTATATATAAAATTAGCTGTTTTTGTCTTTGCTTGGCCAGTGCCAGCTGGAGTGTAACGGCACAAGAAGAACAAGATTTAGGAACCGAGGTCGTCAACGTTGTCAAACCCTATACCCCAACAATTAGCGATGCCTTTAAAGTAAAGGCAACCCCGGTACTAAGCGATTCGGTTAATACATCCAAAAAGAAGGTGACCTACGGTATTTTTTCGGTGCCTGTGGCCTCTACATTTACCCCTGCCAAAGGAAAGGCAGCCAATGTCAAAAAAGCACGTAGGGTCAAACTATATGACAACTACGCCACTTTGGGTTTTGGTAGTTATACCTCTGTTTTGGCCGAAGTCTACAGTAATATTCAAATAAGCCGTACCGAAAATTTTGGAGTCTTTCTCAATCACAATTCGTCACAGGGCAATATTGAAGGAGTACGCGCCGATGATTATTTTTACGATAGCCGTTTAAATATAAATTATGGGGCTCGTGAGCGTGATTTGTCGTGGCGTACCGATCTAGATTTGAAACACCAGATATTTAATTGGTATGGTGTCGATGCGTTGTTTTTAGGCGATGCCCAAACTCAGCCAGCCCTGGATTTTCAGAATTTTGATCCATCTCACACTTTTTTTACCGCAGCTGCCAATGGTAGTTTAACCTTAAAAGACGCTGCTGTTTTTAAAGAAGGAAAAGCGACTTTGCGTTATTTTGGTGATTCCGAGTCCAATAATGAATTGCGCTTTATTGCAACCCCAACATTGGAGTTTCCTGTGTCTAACGAGCTCATTACCACAAACATTACCTTAGATTATCTCAGCAACACCTTTGACGCGGCCAATACAGGGGGTGAAGAGTTAAAAAATAGTCATCTCAATATAGGAGTAGCCCCTAGTCTGGTCATTTTAAGAGATGATCTAACCGTTAATATAGGGGTGGCTGGTTTTGTCAACCTAGACACTGAAAATAGTAACACCAATATTTTTGTGTATCCCCAATTGACAGCGTCTTACCGTGTAGCTGGCGAATATTTTATTGCTTATGCCGGTTTGGAGGGAAGCTTGCAACAAAACAGTTATTATGACTTTGCTCAGGAGAACCCCTTTTTGACCCCTGCTCAAACCGTAGTTCCTACAGATAGGCAATACGACGGTTATCTTGGTATGAAAGGGAAACTGTCTAATAGTGCCAGTTATAATCTTAGAGCCAGTTACAAGGCCGAAAATAATAGAGCACTATTTAGACTTCAAAATTTTACCACGCCTAGTGGTATGATCGCTGCCCAACAACCTGCCTTTCTTTTTGGAAATGCTTTTGAGGTGCGCTATGACGATATCAATACCTTTTCTGTCTTTGGTGAGCTTAACTTTGATGTAAGCAATAATTTTAAAATGCGTTTAAACGGACAGTTTAATACCTATACCACCGATGTAGAAAGCGAGGCTTGGAATTTGCCAGATCTCACTGCCTCGGTTTATGGAGACTATCAAATTTCCGAACAT
This sequence comes from Cytophagaceae bacterium, assembly GCA_002712765.1. Lineage (GTDB taxonomy): Bacteria > Bacteroidota > Bacteroidia > Flavobacteriales > Flavobacteriaceae > Dokdonia. The sequence goes on from PAUP01000034.1 coordinate 12,016, forward strand.
TGGTTTGCTGGAGTGAATTTGTTTTTTGTGGGAGAACGAAAAGACCAACGAGGGGTGATAGATCCGCTAGGTATTTTTGAAGAAACGACCCTCACACTAGATAGCTATTTTGATGCCAATGCCCATGTGGGCTATCGTTTGAGCGACAGGCTATCTGCCTTTGCTAGAGTTAACAATATCTTTGGGACCAATTACGAAAAATGGATTAACTATCCCGTACAAGGGATACAGGGGTTAGTAGGCGCTACATATAAGTTCGATTTTTAGCATCAACTCAAGAAAGGACGCAACCATATCTCAAGATAGACATCTATTAAAAAAAGAATCTTATGAAATATGTAGCTATACTTTGTGTCTTATTACTAACTGCGTGTAACACCGATGATGATGGGGTAGATTGTAGCACGGTTTTATGTGCGAGTCCAGAACTCATACTTCAATTTGTAGATGCTCAGACGGGAGAGGATTTATTTGTTGATGGCCCTCTCGATATTCAGGATTTGGAGATTACAGATGCTTCAGATCAATTGCCTGTGCCGTTTCGAGTGAGTCAGTTTGAAGGCCAATTGTTTATTTTTCTTGAAACCTTTGTCGCTGTATCTACGAGCCGCAGTTATCAAATGGAGGTAGATGGTAGTTTTGCTATTGATTTTAGTTTTACTGCCGTTCCAGACAACAGTGACGATTGTTGCCCAATTGTCAACTACGAAAATTTAAATACTGACGCCGCCGGGATAGAACAACTGGATGGAAGTAATTCATATCGAATTTCGATTTAGCATTAAGACAAGACAAAATTTAATAATTCCAAAAGAGGTTTTGTACATTCGTATAAAACCTTTTTATATGCGCCTTCTTTCCACTTTTATTCTCATCCTTATTCTGGGTATTTCATGCACTACCCCAAAAGAATCTGCCGATCTTATCGTAATTAATGCCATTGTGCACACTGTAGATACTGTCAATGAAAATGCCGAGGCTTTTGCCATTAAAGACGGTAAATTTATTGGTGTTGGTACCACAGCTTCGGTGCAAGAAGCCTACGAAGCGCCAGAGGTTATTGATATGACTGGCAAGACTATACTACCGGGTCTTATCGATGGGCATTGTCATTTTTATGGGTTGGGTCTAAACATGCAAATTGTAGATTTGGTAGGCACACAGAGTTTTCAAGAGGTGTTGGATCGCTTGGCCGCTTTCGCAAAAGCAAACCCAGAAGCAGCCGCTTTAAGAGGACGTGGCTGGGATCAAAACGACTGGGAGACCAAAGAATTCCCGACCAAAAAAGAACTTGACGCCCTTTATCCTAATACACCAGTGGTCTTAGAGCGCGTAGATGGGCATGCGTATCTGGTCAACCAAAAAGCTTTGGACATGGCTGGGATCGACAATGATACCCAAGTAACAGGCGGAGAAATTGTAAAAGTAGACGGTCAAATTACAGGAGTACTTGTCGATAACCCGCAAACCTTAATTGATGCGGTGATGCCTGAGGTGACCAGGCAACAAGCGGTAAATGCGCTTATGCAGGCACAACAAGCTTGTTTTTCTTATGGTCTTACTACGGTAAACGACGCTGGTCTTAATAAAGAAACGCTTGATTTAATTCAAGAATTACAAGATAAGGGAGATTTAAAAATGAGAATGTATGCTATGGTGAGTAATAGTCCAAAAAACTTGGATTACTATCTCGACAAGGGCATTGTAAAAACAGATCGGTTAAACATACGATCTGTCAAGGTATATGCCGATGGTGCATTGGGCTCACGAGGCGCTACACTAAAATCGCCATATAGTGACAAAGACGGCCATTTTGGAGCCATGGTTACACCGGTAAACGAGATCAATAATCTTGCCCAGCGCATCGCAAAGGCGGGATATCAGATGAATACTCACGCTATAGGCGACAGTGCTAATGTGGTGGTCTTACGCGCCTACGAAAAAGTACTCAAAGATCAACAAGACCCGCGTTGGAAGGTTGAACATGCCCAAGTGATCTCTCAAGAAGATTTTGAGCGTTTTTCACCCAAAATTCTTCCTTCTGTTCAGCCTACACATGCTACAAGTGATATGTATTGGGCCGAAGATCGATTGGGAGCCACTCGTGTTAAGGGTGCTTATGCTTTTAAGGATCTCTTAAATGAATCTGGGCTGGTAGTATTGGGTACCGATTTTCCTGTAGAGCAGGTGAGTCCTTTTTATACTTTTTATGCCGCTGTAGCGCGAAAAGATCTCAAGCAGTATCCAGAAGGTGGTTATCAAATGGAAAATGCCCTCTCAAGAGCAGAGACGCTAAAAGGGATGACCTATTGGGCAGCCTATTCGAATTTTGAGGAAGAAGAGAAGGGGAGTATTTCGCCTGGAAAATTTGCCGACTTTGTCGTAATGGATCAGGATATTATGACCGTGGCAGAAGATCAAATTCCTAATCTTACCGTAAGCGCAACCTATCTCAACGGCGAGCTTGTATATGAAAATCAAGAGTAAGTTTACTAGGACATATAAACACCTTATTTGAAGCCTACACCACAAGATCATCTTATAGAGCTAGCGCATTACAAAATGCCCTTTGGCAAGTATAAAGACTATTATCTGGTAGATATACCAGAGGCCTATTTTATCTGGTTTCAGCAAAAGGGTTTTCCTGAAGGTAAATTAGGACGCTTGTTAGAAGAGGTACAAGAGCTAAAAGTCAACGGTTTAGAATCGCTTTTGTATCAAATTAGAAAAACCTATCCCAAGCCGTCAAATTTAAAAGACTAAGATTGGATTAACCCTCTTTATGAATGATAAAAATCGCTGGGCGCTTGTGTAAATCTGGGGCGTTGGTTTTCCAGAATGAAGCGGGTTTGGTCACAATGAACTCTGAGGGCAAGGTAATATCACAGGCGATACAAATAGCAGTGTCTGGATGTACTGTATTGACAATATCTTGCAGCATTTTGTCATTTCTGTAGGGAGTTTCAATAAACAATTGCGATTGATTGAGCTCTTTTGACAAGCGTTCTAAACGTTTGATTTCTTGTTTTCGTTCTTTCTGATCGATGGGCAGGTAGCCGTTAAAGGCAAAGTTTTGGCCATTCATACCACTACTCATCATGGCAAGCAGTATGGAAGATGGTCCTACCAACGGGACTACTTGTATTCCTTTTTGATGCGCCAATTTCACCACCTCGGCACCGGGATCGGCTACGCCAGGCACCCCAGCTTCAGATAATAATCCCATAGACTCGCCCTGCATACATGGAGCCAGAAAATCGGGGATCTCTATGGCGTCGGTGTATTTGTTGAGCAGGTATAAGGATAAGGAGGGCTGCGATTTATTAGGCGACATGTTTTTTATAGCACGCCTGGCACTCTTTTCGTTTTCTACGATATAGTGATCTACGGTTTCAATGACTTTTTTGACCGAAATAGGCATGACCTCTAAGGGGTTGGTTTCTCCTAATGTGGTAGGGATGAGATACAGCTTACCCGTATTCTTAAATGGTTTCATAAATTATTGAATAATGACTTTAATGGCTTGTGATTTGGGGGCGGTTTTGGCAAAATAAACTCCTGCCGTTAACTCAGTTACAGAAACGCTATGTTTTTGATCGGTATACTTCTCACTCAAGACAAGCCTACCGCTGATATCGTACAATTCAAAGTGGCGTGTTGCTGTATTTGAGGTGTGGTTATGCTCAATATGCAAGACCGATCGGGCCGGATTGGGATATAATGTAGCCGCTACAACGGTCGTTTCGGCCAGTGAAAGACTTGGATCAATGATGCTGTAAATAATACCTGTGTTGAGCGCGGCGACATAGAGTTCTTTATTTTGATCTTCGCCAAATGAACTCAGATTTCCAGAAAATGGATCGGTGTATACGATGTCTCCTGCTGTATTGATATATCCTATCTCATTACTGCAAAAGTCTGCAAAGATATAGCGACCTTGTAGAGAAGGATAGTTTAAGCCGCGATACACATAGCCTCCAGTAATAGAACACTTGGACAAGCCATC
>PAUP01000035.1 GCA_002712765.1 Cytophagaceae bacterium
AAATGGAAGTTATCAGATACCGGTGAGCTATGTGGGGATGAAAACCTATGAAGAAAGCCTAACAACGCAAGAAAGCGATATTACCAAAGACTTTACCATCTATCCAGACAATTCATTGGATGCGGTCGAACTTACCTACGAGATGCCAGTCACCATAAAGGGTGATACTTTGATATACAACGCCGATTCATTTAAAAATGGTACCGAACGCAAATTAGAGGATGTCTTAGAAAAATTACCAGGCGTAGAAATTAATGAAGATGGACAAATAGAGGTCGAAGGAAAGGTAGTTAATAAACTTATGGTAGATGGCAAAGATTTTTTTGACGGCGATACCAAATTAGCGACCAAAAATATCCCGTCAAAAGCGGTAGACAAAATTCAAGTGTTGCGCAACTATGCAGAAGTGGGCCAACTGAGCAGCGTAACCAATAATCAAGATAATGTGGCTCTGAATATCAAATTAAAGGAAGGAAAAGAAAATTTTTGGTTTGGCAATGTAACTGCTGGTGGTGGTGTTGCTCCAGATAATGGGCTTTATTTACTTCAGCCCAAATTGTTTTATTACAGTCCTAAATATAGTATCAATTTTATTGGTGACGTCAATAATATTGGCGAAGTAGCCTTGTCTCGACGCGATATCAGGAATTTGAGTGGTGGTTTTAGGGCACCTAGCAGAAGCAGCGGGACCAATATCAATCTAGGTGATAACGGCCTCAATTTTTTGACCAATCAGGCCAATGCCCTCGAGATAGAAAACCGCTTGGGCACAGCCAATTTTAGCTACTCCCCAACAGCAGCATTAGATTTGAGCGGTTTTGTCATCTTTAATAGTAGCGATATACTTTCTAGAGAAACCAATCTGATACAATACACCGATCCGAGCTTAGGAATTCCAGACGAGCGTACCGAACAGTCTAGTACCGAACGCTCCAATCAAGGTTTGGTCAAGCTAAGCGCCAAGTATCAACCTAATTTTAGCAATCAGTTAGACTATGATGTATTAGGTCGCATCTCTGACGATCGCCAACGGCAAGACTTGGTCTCATCTGTGGTGGGTGCTACCAACCAGCTAGACGAGGTCACTCCTTATAGTATCAATCAAAGTCTTAATTATTACTACACCCTAAACGAAAACAATATTTTTGCCTTTGAAGCACAGCATTTATACAAGAATGAAGACCCATTTTACAATGCTGTACTCAACAATGATCCAGATGGAGATGATGCCTTTGACCCTACCGCCATTGCGCTGGGCCTTGATACGACAGCTAACAGTTATGATCTCAATCAAACCCGAAGAATCAAGTCCAATCAACTGGATGCCAAATTGGATTATTACAATATTTTAAATTCCAAAAGCAATCTCAATGTCACCTTTGGCACCATTTTGAGCAGACAATCGTTTAATTCAAACATTTTTCAATTTTTAGAAAACGGCGATCGGTTTGAGCCCACACCAAACTTTAATGAGGGCCTAGCGACAAATGACGTGATTTATAATTTTAGCGATGTGTATATGGGACTGCACTATAGAGTGCGCACGGGAAAATTTACCTTAACCCCTGGCTTTTCGGTACATGCCTATGGCAACAAGAATACTCAAGGAGGGCAAACTTTTGAAGATAATTTCTTTAGAATACTTCCCGATTTTGAAACGCGTATTCAACTCAAAAAAAGCGAAGCCCTTACTTTGAGATATGATATGCGCAATCAATTTACCGATGTGACCAGACTGGCACAAGGTGTAGTGCTCAACAACTTTAACAACATTCAATTTGGGGCACCAGACCTACAAAACGCACTTTCACATAATCTAAGTTTGTTTTACAGTAGTTTTAATCTTTTTAATTATACAAATGTATTTGCTAGAGCCTCCTACTCTAGTAATATTGATCAGATTAGAAGCCTGACCAATTTTGAAAATGTGATTAGAACCAGTACCTTTTTTAATTCGAGCTTTGCAGACGAAAACGTGAATGTCTTTGGACGCGTACAACGCACCTTTGGAAAGATTCGAGCGAGTTTAAGAGCGAGTTTTAATTACAGTAAGATCAATCAGTTTATTCAAGAACAGCAATCGCTCAACGAAGGCTATACCCAAACCTATACCCCAAGTATACGTACCAATTATAGAGAAGCGCCTAATGTTAGTGTGAGTTATCGCTACAGTGTCACCGATAACAATCAAGGCGGGCGTAAAACCACTTTTATTACCAATGCCCCATCTATAGCATTTGATGCCTACATCTGGGAAGCCTTAACCTTTAGAACCAATTACACCTATACCAATCAGGATCTAGGCAATGGCGAGTCTCAATCGTTTCAAAACTGGGATGCTACCCTCGCCTACAGGAAGGATAGAGATGCCAAATGGGAATACGAAATCAAAGCAACTAATTTGCTCAATATTGATTCTCAGGTGCGTAACAGCGCAAACAACATCTCAGTGTTTTCGTCAGAGACCTTTATACAGCCTAGATTTATTACCTTAAGACTAGTCTACAATTTATAGCAATAGCTGTAGGCTGTAATTGATCTGCGCACCTTGGGGTCACCGCCAATACAATGGTTTAGGTTGCGCTTTTTAGTATCCTAGCTTGCAGGCCTGACCATGAATAGCAAAGATAGCGGCCGAACCCCATTTGAACCCATTAATGTTCAAGCAACCCATATACGTGACGATGATTTTTAGGATCACTCTTTTTATAGGCTAAAGACATGATGCGAATTACACCCCATTTTTACTGACATAGCTTGCTATAGATCTATTGGATTGATTATCTTTGCCCCCTTTACAAAAACACGCAAAATATGTCGTTGTCACCACTGCAAGCCATATCGCCTATCGATGGACGCTATGCATCAAAAACGGATACTTTAATCCCTTTTTTTTCTGAAGAAGCCTTAATTAAGTATCGCGTCAAGGTTGAAATAGAATATTTTATTGCCTTATGCGAGCTTCCCTTACCGCAACTAGAATCTGTAGACAAGCATTCTTTTATTGCTTTGCGCGAAATCTACTCAGAATTTACCACAGCAGATGCACAGGCGATAAAAGACATAGAGAAAGTGACCAATCACGATGTCAAAGCCGTAGAATACTTTATCAAAGAAAAATTTGATCGTCTACATTTATCAGACTACAAGGAGTTTATTCACTTTGGACTGACCTCTCAGGATATCAATAATACCGCCATCCCACTTAGTTTGAAGGATGCGATGAATCAGGTGTATATCCCTCAACTTTTAGAAGTTGTGGATCATTTGAGACAACTAGTTGATGAGTGGGAGTCTATCCCGCTTTTGGCGCGCACCCATGGGCAACCGGCATCTCCTACTCGTTTAGGAAAAGAAATTGAAGTTTTTGTAGTGCGTATTGAAGAACAACTCAATCTTTTAAACGATATTCCTAGCGCTGCCAAATTTGGCGGTGCTACTGGTAATTTTAATGCGCATAAGGTGGCCTATCCCGAGGTAGATTGGAAAGCTTTTGGATCGCGATTTGTACATGACACCCTAAAGATGCAGCATTCATTTCCTACCACCCAAATAGAGCACTATGACCACATGGCCGCCCTCTTTGATGGATTAAAACGCATCAACACCATCCTTATTGATCTAGACCGAGATTTCTGGACCTATATCTCTATGGATTATTTTAAGCAAAAAATTAAAAAAGGAGAGGTCGGATCTAGCGCTATGCCGCATAAGGTAAATCCTATCGACTTTGAAAATAGTGAAGGAAATCTAGGGATGGCCAATGCCATTTTTGAACATCTATCGTCAAAATTACCTGTTTCAAGATTACAACGTGATTTGACCGATAGTACGGTACTTAGAAATATTGGTGTACCAATAGGCCACACTATTATCGGATTACAATCTACCTTGAAAGGACTTAACAAGCTATTGTTAAACGACACTAAGATCGCAGCCGATTTGGACAATAATTGGGCGGTAGTTGCCGAAGCGATTCAAACAATATTACGTCGTGAAGGCTATCCTAATCCTTACGAAGCCTTAAAAGCATTGACTCGAGTAAATACAGGCATCAATCAAGCCTCTATTGCAGCCTTTATAGAAACGCTTGATGTTTCAGAATCGATTAAAGCCGAATTAAAAGCGATTACACCACAAAACTACACAGGTATTTAAACTTCATATCTAACTATAAAAAGGCGCCCAAAGGCGCCTTTTTTAATGTTCAAGAATTATTGAAAGCGTTTTTTGCCTAGAGAAATTTCTAACCCCATCCAAAGCGCCACCGCCAGCATACCATAGGTCAAACTTGATGGCACCTGCCACTCCAGGTCTAATGGTAAAAATGTTAACTGTTCTAACTGCTGCTCCACAGAACGACTAACTCCAATTGAAGTCTCCAAGGAGGTTGACGTAAAAAGTGTATAGGCCAATAATGCACATACTGTAAAAGCGATACACAGCCACCCTATTCGGCTTATCAAGGGTTTATAAACCAGTACAGGTTTTTCTGAGGCTTTCTCTACAGCCTGCATCACTTGAGCCGTAAAGTCTGATGAGGGCTGCTCTACCCCTGCTTCTTTAATGTGCTTGGCACTCCATCTGTCCAAGGCTTGCTCTTGCTCATTTTTCATAACGCATCTTAATTTCTTGTGGAAGTCTGCTTTGCATAATAATAAATAATTTTTTTCTGATCCGAAACAATTTGACCTTTGTATTGTTCTTGGTTAGCCCTATAATTTGAGCAATTTCTTCCAAGGATTGCTCGTGCAAATAATACAGAGTAATCAAAAAGGCATCGGCTTGAGGCAAAAGCGCAATGCACTGTACTACTTCAGCACGCTCGTATTGGGCGTCTATCTGTGCTTCTATTTCGGGGGTTGTTATGCTCAATACATTATCATGAATCTCATAGGCGTGGTGGGTGGGGCTGTTACGCTTTCGCGAAAGCGCATCCAGACACGCATTATAGGTAATACGATATAACCAAGTGCTAAATTTAGAATCACCTTTAAAACTTTGCAATTTCTGAAAGGCTTTAAGAAATACATCTTGAGCGATCTCTTCTGCTTCTTCCCGCTGTTTGATCATGCGTATGGTTAGGGTAAAAACCAATTGTTTATAGCGATCTACTAAAATGGCAAAGGCATTAACATCACCGCCTAAGGTCTTCTCAATGATTATGTGATCTGGTGGATGGTTCATTTTTTGTAAGACGCATAAACCGCTTATGCGGTTACACCTTAGTGCAACATATTATCTAATTGTATACTTCACTAGAAAAACATTAGATTTTCTGTAACCCATTTTACAATAATTGCGTCATAAGAGAGAAGAACAAAAAAACATTTCAATCTAAAAACAACAATTATGGGAGGCGAAGTATTAATATTTATCTGTTTATTCTTAGTATTATTTGGAATTGCGTATTTGCATTATTCTACAAGAAACAAAGAGCGACTTGCCCTTATTGAAAAGGGAACTGATGCGGGCATCTTTAATCAATCACGAGAAACTCCCCCGGTGTGGAAAGTACTCGTATTAAATCTAGCGCTTTTGCTTATGGGTATAGGCATTGGCGTACTCTTAGCGTTGCTCATTCAGGAATCACTGGATTTTTACAGTGATGCCCTCTACCCAGGTTTAATCTTCTTGATGGCCGGCACAGGGCTCATGACAGGCTTTTTTATGACCAAAAAGTACGTCAACTAAGCGCATACCAAAGATGAGATCAAGTCTAGACTCAAGCAGTTCTAGACTTTTTTTATGCGTATCAAATCAATAGCGTGCACTAATCCTAACTAGGCCAATAGCGGCAACATATCACTAGCCTTTTCAAAAGATCTAAACTTTTGATGCTCGATCTCATAATCGATTTGCTCGTGAATCCAAGTTGTGTGAAAAGGAATGTGAAAGGCTGTTCCTCCTATTTCCAATACAGGAATAATATCTGATTTTAACGAATTACCCACCATCAAAAATTGCTCGGGGGCTATGTCCAAATGTGCAATGAGCTCTTTGTAGTTTTTGGGCTGCTTATCTGACATCACTTCGATGTGATGAAAATAAGGAGCAAGCCCCGAACGTTGCAACTTGCGCTCTTGATCTAGTAAATCGCCTTTGGTGGCCACAACCAATCGTATATTTTTCTCAGTCAAATGTTGCAATACCACTTCGATGCCGTCTATGAGTTCTACAGGGGCATTGAGCATTTCTTTCCCCAAGTCAATCAAAGCTTGGATCACCTCTAGGGTGACTGCGCCTTCTGTAATTTCGATAGCCGCTTCAATTAATGACAAGGCAAAGGGTTTTATACCATAACCATAAAGCGGAAGATTGCGCATCTCCATTTCAAACAAGCGTTTTTGACATTCTTCATAGGGTAAATAGTCGCTTAAGAGGGCACAAAATTGATCTTCGGCATCTCTAAAAAAGGTTTCATTAATCCATAAAGTATCATCGGCATCAAAGGCAATAGCCTTAATGGATTGGAGAGATAGGGGTTGATCGTTCATATGATTAAAGGTACTAAAGAATCGCAGTTTTTTAGGCTTAAAGACAATACTTCTCAAAAAAATAAACGCTGCTTTAACTTCGTTGCGTCAAGCAAACCGCCTCCCAACTATCCCACATAAAAAAAGCCCATGTTTTAAAAACATAGGCCTTGCACAGTGTCATCATAAAGGTTAACGCACCAATTTCTTGTATTTAATTCGTTTTGGCATCAAATCACCACCCAAGCGTTTTTTCTTGTTCTCTTCGTAATCAGAAAAACTGCCTTCAAAGAAATACACCTGACTGTCTCCTTCAAATGCCAATATATGCGTACAGATACGATCTAAGAACCAACGGTCGTGACTAATAACGACAGCACAACCCGCAAAATTCTCTAAACCTTCTTCTAGCGCACGAAGTGTATTGACATCGAGATCATTGGTAGGCTCATCCAGCAATAATACATTTCCTTCTTCCTTTAGCGTCATCGCTAGATGCAGGCGGTTACGCTCTCCTCCAGAAAGGGTGGCTACCTTTTTGTTTTGTTCGCTTCCGCTAAAGTTAAAACGGCTCAAATAGGCTCTAGAATTGACCTCCTTGCCTCCCATTAAAACCAATTCCTGCTCGTCAGAAAAATTTTGCCAGATTGTTTTGTCAGCATCAATATTACTATGACTCTGATCTACATAAGCGATCTTGGCTGTTTCTCCTACGGTAAAGGTCCCCTTATCGGGTTGCTCTTCGCCCATGATCATTTTAAAGATGGTCGTTTTACCAGCCCCATTGGGACCAATAATACCTACTATACCCGCTTGAGGTAGATTAAAATTTAAGTCTTCATATAACAATTTGTCGCCAAAGGCTTTACTCACACCCTGAGCCTCTATCACATTCGTACCCAGACGCGGGCCATTTGGGATATAGATTTCTAATTTCTCATCGACTTGTTTTTGATCTTGGCTCAATAGCTTGTCGTAATTCTTTAAACGCGCCTTTTGTTTGGTTTGACGTCCTTTGGCTCCTTGTCTTACCCATTCCAGCTCTCGCTCTAAGGTCTTTTGACGTTTAGATGCTGTTTTGCTTTCCTGAGCCATACGCTTGGACTTTTGATCCAACCAAGAAGAGTAATTACCCTTCCAAGGGATACCTTCTCCTCGATCTAATTCCAAAATCCAACCCGCTACATTATCCAAGAAATAACGGTCGTGGGTAACAGCAATCACCGTTCCTTTATACTGTGCGAGATGGTGCTCTAACCAATGTACAGACTCTGCGTCCAAGTGGTTGGTAGGCTCATCTAATAATAGTACGTCGGGTTCTTTAAGCAATAATCGACACAAAGCAACACGACGTTTCTCTCCTCCAGAGAGCACGCCAATTTTTTGATCGCCTGGCGGGGTGCGTAAGGCATCCATAGCGATTTCTAACTTGGTGTCTAGCTCCCAGGCTCCGCGCGCATCAATCTCATCTTGCAATACAGCTTGGCGTGCCATGAGCTTCTCCATTTTATCGGCATCACTATATACCTCCTCTAGACCAAACTGATCATTAATACTATTGTACTCGTCAAGAATGGCTACAGTCTCGGCTGCACCTTCTTTAACCACTTCCAATACCGTTTTATCAGGATCTAAGGTAGGTTCTTGCTCTAGATAGCCCACGGTATAATCTTGTGAAAAAACTACATCTCCTTGGTAGTTTTTATCAATACCTGCAATTATTTTCATCAAGGTAGATTTACCTGATCCGTTGAGACCTAATATGCCTATTTTGGCTCCGTAAAAGAAGCTTAGGTATATTTTTTTAAGTACAGGGGTCTGGGCGCCTGGATAGGTTTTTGAAACCCCAGACATTGAAAATATTATTTTTTTATCGTCGCTCATACTAGCTTGGTTGTTTAATATTAGGTCTATGCCCAAATCAGATTAGGCCGTGACATCGTCATTTGCAAATTCCTTCAAAAATACAAAATTAGGTTAGGATTTACCTTCCAAAACACTACGCATTGCACGCGCTTTGAGCAGGCATTCTTCATATTCTTTATCAGGATCTGAAGCTGTGGTAATGGCACCACCTACATGGTAAGAAATGTACTGCTTGTCTGCATTATACAGTATGCTTCTGATAATGACATTAAAATCAAAATCCCCCTTAGGATCAAAATAACCTACAGCGCCACTGTAAAGCCCGCGCTTTGAGGCCTCCAAAGCTTCGATGAGTTGCATTGCCCGTACTTTTGGAGCTCCTGTCATACTGCCCATAGGAAAGGTGGTGCGCAACACATCCACTGGTGTTATTTGTGAATCTACCTCAGAGACCACCGTAGAAATCATCTGATGTACTTGTTTAAAAGCGTAAACTTTGCAGAGTTCTTCGACCTTCACCGATCCTTTTTTGGCCGTCCGGGATAAGTCATTTCGCACCAAATCTACGATCATTATATTTTCTGAGCGCTCTTTAGGATCTTCAGATAACGCTTTCGCGAAAGCGTGATCAGACAACACATCACTGCCTCTAGCCGCGGTACCCTTGATAGGTTGACTCACAATCTTGGCGCCTATCTTTTTGATATAGCGCTCTGGTGAGGCCGAGAGCAAGTACTGTTGATCGAGCCTGAGAAAAGTAGCAAATGGCGGCCTACTGATGGCGTTGAGTTGGGTGTAGGTAGCCCAAGGGTCTATGCTACCCTGAGCATAAAACTCCTGACACAAATTGGCCTCGTAGATATCTCCTCTTGCGATGTGATCAAGCAAGGTGCGCACTTTGTTTTTATAGGCCTCTTTGTGAATTCTAAGCGAGATAGCGAGTTGACTCGTTGATGCTGTCACATCCGTATTATTGGATTTGATTTTAGAAATATGCTTCCAATCTTGGTCCATTTCATCATCTACCATCCTCAGGTAATGCAACTCGATGCGATCGTGGTAAAGTAAAAAAAGCTTTTTGGGTTGAAAAAAACAAAGGTCAGAAAAACCGAGATGGTCTTCATTATTGGACGAAAGTTTTTCGGTGTCATTTTTTAAATCGTATCCCAGATAACCAAAAATCCAATCTTGAGTACTTTGCTGGTATTCTTCTAATCGATCAAATCCCCCTTCGCTATCGGTTTGTATACTTGTGAAGGCTTCGACGGCCAGAAGTCCTTCAAATTCTGGATAGGTTTGGCCTTCATAACTATTGCTATCGAGCCATACGACCTCTTCAAACTGTTTTGCCCAGGTCAACAAACTGCGCTTACAGTCTTGAATATTTGAAAATGTATACCTCTTGACGCTTCTCATCATAGTGGCTGCAAAAGTAAGGCTAGATAGCTAGGCTACCAACAACAGTCATAAAAAGAGCGAGAATACTTATATTTAATAGCCCGATGACAATAGCCTATCGCGCAATTTAACCTTAAACACATACAACTATGAAACTTGGTGCTTTTTCTATGAGTCTTAGTGTAAAAGACATTAATGCCTCAAAAGATTTTTACGAAAAATTAGGATTTACTGTTTTTGCTGGCGATGTACAACAGCACTATCTCATCTTAAAAAATGGAAATGCCCTTATCGGCATTTTTGAAGGTATGTTTGAAGATAACATTCTAACCTTTAATCCTGGATGGGATGAGAATGCCAATACCCTTGACAAATTTGACGATGTTAGAGCCATACAAAAAGAGCTGCTGGCCAAAGGCATGACCCTAGAACGCAACGCCGACCCAGATACTCAAGGGCCTGCAAGTATAGTATTGGTAGATCCAGATGGTAACCCCATACTCATTGATCAGCACGTCTAATGCCTAGGGTCCTTACGCTTGAGCTGCAACAAGACATTGCTGCCAATGCCGGTTTGGTATGGGATGTTATTAGCAACATTGCAGAAGCACCCCGCTATATGTCTGGCATAGCGGCTACTCAAATTCTAAGCAAACCCGAAGAAGGGTTATTAGGCCTTAGATGGAAAGAAACTCGAGTCTTATACGGTAAGCAAGCCGATGAAATACTTGAAATCATTGAGGTAGTTCCTAAAAAGAGCTATACCGTTGTGGCGTTTAATCACGGCATGCGATATCACTCACGTATGCAAGTCATCCCAAAAGACAGCCTTAGTATATTAAAAATGAGTTTTACGGCCACTCCAAAAACCTTGAGCGCCAAAATCATGAGTAACGTGATGTGGCCATTCATACGAAAGTCTATGAATACTATACTGCTCCAAGACCTAAGAGACATTAAAACACAGGCCGAGCAATTGGCTTGTCATTGAAATATACTAAAACACGATAATTTGGGTTATTACCTAAATACCTTCACGCTATGAACAACTTTAAATTTCTAGTATCACTTTTGCCATTGTTTTTACTGAGTGGTTGTGATCGTGATACTACAGATGATAGTGCCACCGATGATCCCGTAAATACAGAGGCGCGCCTTATTATCAAATTAGCTGTAGATCCCGATCAAGCCCGTTTGGGTAATTTGGGGGAGCCAGCTAGCATACCCGATGGGCATGCCGCCCAAAGCCCTAGATTCAATACGATATCTGCACATTATCTCGAACTGTCTCCAACAGCAACTACACCATTGGGTCAAGGCAGTATTCTTTATAATGCTCCTGAGACCAATCAAGGCGGAAGTACCGCCATAGATTTTGAACAAGCCTTGATCGTATCGCCTGGTGAAGAATTTCTAAATATTCCTTTGAGCCAATTGAGCGCAGGCAGCTATCAGTGGGTACGCTTGTCTTTATCCTATCAAAATTACGATATAGACTTTCAGTTTAATGATATCCCCTTATCAGGTACCGTAGCGAGTTTTGTTGGTTTTGACACCTATATTGACTCCTATCTAATCAAAGACGAAACTGTAACGGTTACTGACAATAAAAAACAAGGGTATTGGGGCTTTGAAAGCAATGGCATTGTGCAAACAGGACAAGCGCCAGAAGGTGCCACGACAGTACCCAATCCACTTTTTGATAGCTCACCCATACCACAAGGTTCTTGTGTAGTCACGGCTGGTTTTGAAACACCCTTGCAAATAAATGGAGATGAGACCCAAGATATTGTCCTTACGCTTTCACTATCGACCAATCAAAGTTTTGAATGGATAGACACCAACGGCAACGGGATATGGGATGTGACTTCAGATGCTACAGAGCCTGTGGTTGATATGGGACTACGTGGGCTCAAACCTAGCTACGAAAACTAGAAAGACCTATGGAAAGACAACCCAATAATCCGCTACACGGAGTAACCCTCGCCAAAATGGTCACTTTTCTATCTGAGAAGTATGGATGGGAAGCCCTGAGTTATCAGATTGATATCAATTGCTTTAAAAAAAATCCATCGATTACATCCAGTTTAAAATTTTTGAGAAAGACGCCCTGGGCTAGAGAAAAAGTCGAGCAACTCTATTTACAATCTATTCCTTACACAAAAGACGAAAACAACAACTAATCTGTAGGACTGTCAGACTTCTTTACTACCCTATACGAATAAATAGTATCTTGTTGGTGTTTGCAAATGATTGATAATCAAACAAAACACCTTTTATGACACTGTCAAAAGCCAAACAAAGTCTGTATCGCGCCAGGCTATTTCAACATCTCGATGGGCTGGTCACGGCACCTTCGGCCTACGAATTACATGCTTGTGGGCTTACGCAGTATTTATTAGAGCATCAAGAAAGTAGCCTTTCTAATCTCACTGCTCATTACAAGGCCAACGAAGGCTATCTAAACGTCGCCCTTCGTGTATTGTGCTCTCAAGGCTGGCTAGAGCAACGTATCGATACTACCACCAATGATATACAGTTTACCCTCAACGCCAAAAGTAGTCAAGCCTTTGCTCATTTTTATCTATACCAAGATGTTGTAGAACTCATACGATTTTCTGAAGGGTATCACGAGCGTAAATTTGAAAAAGCCCCTTTTGAAAAGATGTATGCGATCTTTCAAAAACTAAGTCAATCTTATCATCTAGAAGACACTCCCAATACCATTACACAAGAGATCCGAGATCAAATCTTTACCCATATTGAAGGTGTCCTATTGGGCCCAACCTTTGTAAGACTAGCCATAAATGGTATGTTTCACAAGTATTTTATGCAAGCTAGTTTTAAGCCAGAAGAGTTTCATAAGGATGCAGAGAGTTTTGAACGATTGCTCGATATGCTCACCTATTTTAAACTTTTTACCAAGCATAAAGCCACCTATCAATTTACAGACAAAGGGCTCTTTTTTGCCAAAAGAGCCTCGGCTTACGGGGTAACTGTTTCTTACCTTCCCACCTTGCGAAAACTAGACCAACTCCTTTTTGGCAATCCTATGGCAGCCATGGCAAGTGGAGATGAAAATAAAGAAGGTCACGTAGATCGAGCGATGAATGTTTGGGGAAGTGGCGGGGCACATTCTAGTTATTTTAAAATGGTCGATCAAATTATCATCTCCCTATTTAACAAACCCATCACAGAGCAGCCCAAAGGGATCTTGGACATGGGCTGTGGCAACGGCGCTTTTTTGATTCACCTATTTGATGTGATCGAAAAACAAACGCTAAGAGGCCGTTTGCTAGATGAGCACCCTCTTGTACTAGTAGGTGCCGATTATAATGAAGCTGCCCTATCCATAACTCGCGCCAATCTCATTCAGGCCGATATCTGGGCAAAAGTCATATGGGGAGATATTGGCAACCCAGAACAACTGGCTGTCGATCTTAAAAATAATTACGAGATCAACTTAGAAGATTTGCTCAATGTGCGCTCTTTTTTAGATCACAACCGTCCTTGGAATGCACCAACACAACCAGAAAGACCTACTACCTCAACGACTACTGGAGCTTATGCCTATAGAGGGCAAAGACTCTCCAATAGCCTTGTAGAAGCCTCCCTTTACGAGCACTTTTTAAAATGGGCACCTTATGTCAAAAAATTTGGATTACTCATTATCGAATTACATACGGTAGCTCCTAAGCTGGTAGCCCAACATCTAGGAGAGACGGCCGTAACCGCCTACGATGCAACCCATGGCTATTCAGATCAATATATCGTAGAGGTAGATGTCTTTCTAAAGATACTCGCCAAGGTGGGACTGTATCCACATCAATCACTTTATAGGAAATTTCCCAACTCGGCCTTAGCCTCGGTAACGGTAAACATATTTTCGATGCAAAAAACAATAGATTACACCTAGAAGATATAGAACTGTAGGTATAAAACCCACTAATACTCGTACTTTTGCGCCCTAAAAATATAGCTATGCGTTTTATTTTTCTATGTATGATACTCACCCTGGTAAGCTGTAACAGCTCTAATACAGCGAGCAATACCGGTCTTATCTCTTCAAAAGGCGCCCTCAAACACATTAGCTTTGAAGGTGGTGATGGTAGCTCTCTGGTACGGGCGGTTATCATTAAAAACGCAAAAAATGGGTATCAAGGTATTCAGGCACAATCACTTTATATCGAAAACCGTTATGGCATTAGAAATCTAGATTGGCGTATGAAGTCACAAGAATTAAAACAGGAGCGCAATAAAACCTTTGATAAGATCACTATAGAACGTATTGCGGCACAAAAAGAAGCTGTGATCTACTTTGATATCAGCGAATTTTACGGAAAACTATAAGCGTTTCGCTTCTTCCCAAAATACATCCATCTCGGCCAAGCTCATATCGGCTAGCGAGGTATTGAGGTCTTTGGCTTTGGCCTCGAGATATTGAAATCGTTTGATAAATTTTTTGTTGGTGCGCTCTAATGCACTTTCAGGATCTATGTTGAGAAAACGTGCATAGTTAATCATAGAAAAGAGTACATCGCCAAACTCGGCCTCCATTTTTTCCTGGTCATTACGATCAATTTCTTGTTGTAACTCGGCTAATTCTTCCTGTAATTTCTCAAATACTTGCTCGGGTTGTTCCCAATCAAAACCTACCCCAGCTACTTTATCTTGTATACGGCTGGCTTTCACCATAGCGGGTAAACCTTTTGGCACGCCTTCTAAAACCGACGTCTTCCCTTCTTTGAGTTTCAATTTTTCCCAATTTTGGGCAACCTCTTTTTCGTTGGCTACTTTGGTATCACCATAAATATGTGGGTGTCTGCTTATGAGCTTTTCACTAATACTCGTTGCCACATCGGCTATGTCAAAGTCATCGGTTTCGCTCCCAATTTTGGCGTAAAAAATGATGTGCAACAACAAATCGCCTAATTCTTTTTTAACCTCCTGAAGATCGTTTTCCAAAATAGCATCTCCCAGTTCATAAGTCTCTTCTATAGTGAGATGCCTAAGGCTTTGCATGGTCTGCTTTTGATCCCAAGGACAACCTTCCCGCAATTCATCCATTATGGTCAAAAGGCGGTCTAAGGCAGTGAGTTGTTGTGAACGAGTGTGCATAGTGTTTCTTTTCATAATTAAAACTAAAAAAGCCCCAGCAAAATAGATCGCTAAGGCCTTGGTCTTTTATAAAAAGTTATACACTATTCTTCTTCGTCTGAAGTGATCGCTTCTGGCTCCTCAAAATCCAACATATCATTTTTTTGTAGGATGTTATACCATTGCACAACTTTTTTAATATCGCTTGGATAGACGCGATCTTCGTCATAATCTGGGATCAGATCAAAGAAATAGGCTTCTAGCTCGTCTTTAGAGACTTTGTGACTTATTGTCTGGGCGCCATTTTCTTTATCCTTGATTTTTTGAAATACCTCCCTTAGTGGTAATTCTTGAGAAAGCGTGTAAATGGCAATCTCAGAAAGAATGCTCACATTATGACGAATCCCTACAGATAAGCGTTTTCCATCGACCAACGATTCGGCAACAAAACCACTTCTCGTTTGTGTTTTTAGTGAATAGATTCCAGGTTTTCCAGATATGGCTAATACTTTGTCTAAACTCATAGTTTTTTAAAATTGGGTGGCAAATATGCGTTTGCTTCAAGAGATATCAAAACGCTACGCCTTATTTTTTTGTTAATCTATCTTTTTTTAGAAACCATAGGAAACTTCATACGGTACTCTGCGCTGCATTTTCCTTTAGAAATATTGGTGAGTTTTCCTTTTATCAAGCGCTTTTTAAGACTGGATAATTTGTCGGTAAACAACACACCTTCGATATGGTCATACTCGTGCTGTATCACCCTTGCGATAAGACCTGTGTAGGTTTCGGTATGGGTATTAAAGTCTTTGTCTTGATACTTTATAGTCACTACAGGTTTTCTAAATACATCTTCATTGATACCAGGTATACTTAGACAGCCTTCAGAAAATCCCCACTCTTCACCTTCTTCTTCTAATATTTCGGCATTAATAAAGGTTTTTTTAAAATTTTCTAATTGCTTTTGCTCCTCTGGCGAAAAACTTTCGTCTCCAGCAAAAGGTGAGGTGTCTACTAGAAATACCCGAATAGCCAAACCTATTTGTGGTGCAGCCAGACCAACGCCACTGGCACCGTACATGGTTTCATACATATTTTCTAAAAGCGTACTCAGATTGGGATAATCTGGAGTGATGGGTTTTGCTTTCTTTTTTAAAACGGGATCGCCATAGGCAACTATAGGTAATATCATAGCTTATTTATTATATAGATAATCCTGAAGGATAATGGTTGCGCTTATTTGATCAACCAATGCTTTATTTCGTCGTTTCTTTTTCCCGATCCCACTATCAATCATGGTTTGAAACGCCATTTTGGAAGTAAAGCGTTCATCCTGTCTAATAATTTCTAGATTAGGAAATTCCATTTGCACGCTTTCGCGAAAGCTACTAATGGCAGCTTCAACTTGAGATGGCTCATTATTCATACGTTTGGGTTCTCCAATGACCATTGCTTCAACCTTTTCTTCACTCATATACTGCTTTAAAAAGGACATCAACGTTTTGGTATCGACCGTAGTAAGGCCTGAGGCAATAAGCTGTAACTCATCGGTTACGGCTATTCCTGTACGTTTGGTTCCAAAATCTATCGCAATAAGGCGCGCCATAGTTAAAATTTGGGGCAAAAATAAACAATTCTTAAGGATGAAATGCCTTACAACTACCCGAATTGCCAAAAAAGAAATATGCTCGATACGGGTATCCTAGCCATCTATATTTTTATCTTTGAATACCAAAGTTAATCTAAGCCATGACACAACTACAAAATCTGATAGAAGATGCCTGGGAAGACCGTTCCCAATTGACCAATAGAGTCACTATTAACGCCATACGTGAGGTGGTGGATATGCTAGATCGGGGCACCCTACGCGTGGCCGAACCTACTGCCGATGGATGGCAAGTGAATGAGTGGGTCAAAAAAGCAGTGGTGCTTTACTTTCCCATTCAGCAAATGAAAACACTAGAAGCTGGTATTTTTGAATACCACGACAAGATACCGCTTAAAACCGATTACGAAAATCGCGGTATTAGAGTAGTACCCAACGCCGTAGCACGTCATGGTGCCTTTATCTCTAGCGGGGTTATTTTAATGCCTAGTTATGTGAATATTGGCGCCTATGTAGACGAAGGCACCATGGTAGACACTTGGGCTACTGTAGGAAGTTGTGCCCAAATAGGTAAAAATGTACACTTGAGTGGTGGTGTAGGCATTGGTGGGGTCTTAGAACCCCTGCAAGCTGCGCCTGTCATTATAGAAGACAATGCTTTTATAGGTAGTCGTTGTATCGTAGTAGAAGGCGTGCGCGTAGAGCGTGAGGCTGTTTTAGGTGCTAATGTGGTATTGACAGCATCGACCAAAATAATTGATGTCACTGGCGACGAGCCTAAAGAAATGAAAGGCATAGTACCGGCCAGATCTGTAGTTATTCCTGGAAGCTACACCAAGACTTTTGCCGCTGGAGACTACAACGTGCCTTGTGCACTTATCATTGGAACACGTAAGGAAAGTACAGACAAAAAGACCTCCTTAAACGATGCCTTGCGCACATACGACGTGGCAGTTTAACTAAAAGCTTGAGCCTTTGAAATTTCTGGTCATTCAACAAAAAATGATAGGTGATGTGCTCACCTCTTCCATCTTGTGTGAAGCGCTAAAAATGCGATTCCCAGAAAGTGAGGTGCATTACCTGATCAATAGTCACACGGCGGCCGTGGTAGCTCATCATCCCTTTATTGATCAATTGATATACTATACCCCAGCCATTGAAAAAAGCAGTCGTTTACAAAAACAATTGCGACAAGAGCTTTACGATCATACCTATGACGTTGTAATTGATGTTTATTCAAAATTGGGCAGTGCTCGTATGGCAAGAGCTACCAAGGCAAAGATGATTATAGGGTATAAAAAGTGGTATACTCATACGGCCTATACCCACAGCTATACTTATAATGAGGTGGCCCAAACCGAAGCGGGTTTGGCCATAGAAAACAGAATGAAATTACTTCAAGCGATCGATAGTAATTTTCCTGCAGCCATCAAGCCCAAGATTTATTTGACCGCTGCAGAGATCGCTTTCGCGAAAGCGCAATTAGACCAACACCAACTGCTACAGAAGGGGTCTCTATTTATGATTGGGGTTTTGGGAAGTAGTCCGGACAAAACCTATCCACTAGAGCAACTCGCGCACATTCTAGATGCACTGGTCGCTGAGACTTCAGGACAACTCCTATTTAATTACATCCCAAGCCAACTAGAGCAGGTTGAGGCGTTGTACCACTATTGCAAGGCCGAGACAAAAAAGCATATTCACCTTGAGATTTATGGCAAGAGTTTAAGAGAGTTTATGGCCCTTACCTACCATTGTAAGGCTCTTATCGGTAATGAAGGTGGTGCTGTAAATATGGCCAAAGCCCTTGAAGTACCTACCTTTGCTATCTTTTCGCCTTGGATAAAAAAGCAAGCCTGGGCCTTATATGAAAACGATAAAAATGTAGCCGTACACCTAGCCGATCTCTATCCAGAATACTATGATAGGCCCAATTATAAAAAGCTTAAGAAAAAGGTAAGCTCCTATTACGACCAATTGAAATCGTCTTATGTCATTGCTCGTTTACAAGAGTTTCTAAGGGTCATTGAGCAAATTTAGACCAATACCAAGCCACTTGTGCCTTTAATCCATCTTCAAAACTTGTCGAAGGAGTATACCCCAAAATAGCTTTAGCCTTTGCTATAGTGGCAGCTGTTTTTAATTGATCTCCAGGGCGTTGGGGCACGCGTTTGAGCCTTGCTTTTTTGCCAGTGATTTTTTCGATTAAGGCCATGCCTTCGGCAGTGGTATTGACACGGGTACTTCCCAAATTGATGATTTCACCATCACAACGCGCCACGTTATTTAAAATAGCTGCCAGTCCGGCTACAATATCCCCCACATAGGTAAAGCTTCTTTGGTGTTTTTCGCTTCCCTCATATAGTGGAAACTCTTTTTGTTGGTAGATCGATTTGATGAGCTTAGTATATAATTTTTCAGGACGCTCTCGTGGGCCATACACCGAAAATAGTCGGACAGAACAAGCCGATATTTTTGCGGTGCGTTGTGCTGCAAGCACCAATTGCTCTGCCGCCAGCTTAGTCACACCATAATCTGAAACAGGTTGTGGGGCTTCATCTTCGGTGGATACTGCGTGTATGCCGTAAATCGAAGAGGTGGCTATGTTGACAAAATGTTGGGTGTGCGCATTGGTCGTTATCGCCCATTGCAATAGGTTTTGTGTGGCCACAATATTGTTGCGCTCATACTCGGTAAAGGGGGTAGTGGCAGATATGCCTGGTTGGGCCGCAAAATGGTAGATCACATCAATATCTGATGGCAATACCTGATCGAGGTCATTGACCAAATCGGCCTCGATAAGCACAACTCCCTTTGCCTCGATATCTCGGGCGTTTAAGCGTTTGAGCTCAGGATCGTAATAAGGTGAGAAATTATCTACCCCTATCACCTGATGTCCCATAGCGGCAAGACCCTCGCACATATGAGACCCGATAAATCCGGCTGCACCGGTTACGAGAATCTTCATTCTAAATCATCTCCTTTTTTAATCCCATAATAGGTGTATGCATACCTCTTTTTACGTGTATTGCGACGTATAGCCGCGTTTTTGGTCAAGGTTTCCTCAGTTTTATAACCTCTGGGATGGTCCAAGTGCAAACAAAGAGCGCTGTAGCGTATTTGTTTTGACTTTAATCCCATATTGATCAAGCGCTCTCCAAGCTCACGATCTTGACCTCCATATTGCATCCGCTCATCAAAACCGTTTACCGATAAAATGTCTTTTTTCCAACCACTAGCATTATGCCCGTTCCAGCTGGCATTGGTGGGTGTGATATTGTTAAGTAAATCTGCGGTTAAACCTTTGGCGGTAAGCTTTGTATTTTTGAACGATGTTTTTAATCCTCGCTCTTTTAACCAATCTATATCAAAACAGTGTTCCTTTTCTATATCTTCTCTAGAGATTTGTTGTGATATATCTAAGGGGAGTTTAAAATAGCCCCCAGACAAAAAATGATCCTTTTCGCGATATTTCAAATGTTGCTCCAAAAAATCTGATTTGGCAATACAGTCTCCATCACTCATCAAGATATAATCAGAATTACAAGCCAAAATCGCTTTGTTTAAAATGCGTGATTTCTGAAAACCATCATCTTCCTGCCAAACGTGAATCATTGGTATCTTAGTACGCTCATGAAAAGCCTCTATACATCGTTTGGTCTCTTCGCCCGATCCATCATCGGCAATGACAATTTCAAAATCACTGACGGTTTGAAACTCATAGCTCCACAAGGTCTTCTTGAGCCACTCTACCGAATTGTAGGTACTGATTATTATAGAAATATTGGGTGTTGTCTTCATAACTTTAATAATCCAAAATTACGGTTTTAATTATAAAAAAGTTGTTAGTTTTGCGCTGTACCACATTTTATGGAGAAACTAACAGCCATCGTCCCTACAGGGAACGAAGAACATAACATTCGAGAAGTCCTTGAATCTGTCTCTTTTGCAGATGAAATCATGGTGGTTGATTCGTTAAGTACAGATAACACCCTTGACATTGCTAAAGAATACGCCCACACCATATTAAGCAGAAAGTATCACTATTCGGCTTCTCAAAAAAACTGGGCTATTCCGCAAGCCAAGCATCAATGGATTTTACTGGTCGATGCCGATGAGCGTGTCACTCCAGAGTTAAAGGAAGAAATTATCCAAATTTTAAAAAATCCACCTACAGACGGTACGGTAGCCTATTGGATATATCGTATGAACCATTTTATGGGCAAACGCATCAAGTTTTCGGGATGGCAAAATGATAAAGTGATACGGCTGTTTAAAAAGGAGCACTGTGTCTATGAAGATAAAATGGTGCATGCCGAAATTATCGCCGATGGAAAAGTAGGTTTTTTAAAAAATAAGTTCTTACACAACACCTATATCACACTCAACCACCACATCGAAAAACTCAATCGATATGCCGCCTGGCAGGCACGAGATTATGACAAACGCACTTTTAAGTTGACGCCTTTTCATTTTGTCATTAAACCTTTTTGGGGGTTTTTTAAACACTATGTGATTCAAATGGGATTTAGAGATGGTGTCCCTGGCTTGGTGATTAGCTATTTGCACGGATATGCCGTACTGATGCGATATGCCAAACTTTGGTTGTATCGTCGCGGGCTCAAATAGCACCTAATTGTAGGCCAACAGACCATTTGAAATTTGCTATCTTTAACTAAGTAGTTGCACCATTATCTAATCGATTTAAGACCTATGTCAAATAAATACATATTGTTGCTGTGTTGCCTTTCAATTTCCTTAGCATTGTCTGCTCAGGATTTGAGTTTTGAAGCCTACAATCCCACCTCGACTTTAGTGGTTCCTGGCAAAAAAATCACTCGTGCCAAATATCCTTTTATCGATGTACACGGGCATCAGTATCGCATGCCTACCCAAGACCTATCTCCAGTAGTAGCAGCTATGGATACTTTAAATATGGCAATTATGGTCAATCTAAGCGGTCGCTCTGCAGACCTCCTACAACAAAGTGTTCAAAACATTGCCAATAATTATCCCAACCGCTTTGTCGTTTTTGCCAATATTGATTTTAGTGATGCGGGTCGTGAGGGGTGGATCAAAAAAACAGTAGCTCAATTAAAAGAAGATGTAAAAAACGGAGCACGTGGTTTGAAAATTTATAAGAGTTTAGGACTGAGGTATAAAAAACCAAATGGTGATCGTCTGGCCGTCAATGACCCCATCTTAGATCCAATTTGGGAAACCTGTGCCGCATTGAAGATACCCGTTTTGATTCATACCGCCGATCCCAAATCGTTCTGGGATCCCTATGATGGAAACAATGAACGCTGGCTCGAATTAAAAACACACCCAAGAAGAAAACGTGAGGCCAATGATCCTGCTCCTTGGGAGACGCTTATCTCAGAACAACATCAATTGTTTAGAAAACACCCTAATACCACCTTTATCAATGCACATATGGGTTGGTTGGCCAATGACTTGGCTCAATTAGGTCGATTACTGGACGAGCTACCTAATATGAATGTGGGCATAGGAGCCATCATTGCCGAATTGGGACGGCAACCTCGTTTTGCCAGAGCGTTTTTTATCAAATATCAGGATCGCATATTGTTTGGAAAAGACAGCTGGAAGCCAGAAGAGTTTCCTACCTATTTTAGAGTTCTAGAAAGCGCCGATGAGTATTTTAGGTACCATAAAAAATATCATGCTTTTTGGCCCATGTACGGTCTTGACTTGCCCGACGAGGTGCTCAAAAAGGTGTACTACAAAAATGCACTTCGTATCGTGCCTGGTTTAGATCATTCTGCCTTTGCCAAGTAATTACCAGTTTTCTCGAATCACGGTGTTTTTAATATGCATGTAGTGATGCATACTATGCCATGCGTATTGCCCCACATTTTGACGAAGATTTATTTTTTTATCACCATCAGGATGAATAAAACTGCGTTCCCATTGCTGGGTAGACAATGACTTTAAAAGACGTACTAGTTTATAATGTACCACCTCCAAATGTCTTAATGACCACTCTACAGGCATACCTTTTAGATCAGGAAGATCGGTCCATTTTTTTTCTAAATAAGGTTTAATTACTGGCGTGTCTTCTGTTAAGGCCCACTTAAAGCGTGTGTAGCTGTGATGATGACTATCGGCGAGGTGGTGAACTACCTGACGTATGGTCCAACCTTCTGGTCTATATGGAGTATCTAACTGCGTATCGGGCATCTCGCTTACTAGATCTCGTAATTGTGCTGGCATCACTTCTAAGATGGTGATCCACTCATTCAATTTTTGATCAGAAATGTGATCTGGCATCGAATATTTCCCAATAGGGTACTGTAATTTTGTTAGGTTTTCCATGGGTTAAAAGTAAAAAAGTGCGCTCGCTAGAGCACACTTTTTTTATTAGTACTTATTCACATTCAATAAAGTATGTGATATGTGTTTAATTATTTGACATCCATTAATTCGACATCAAAGATTAAGGTGGCGTCTGGAGGAATTACTCCACCTGCGCCAGCACTACCGTAGGCCAAATCTGAAGGAATGACCAAACGGGCTTTATCGCCAACGCTCATTAATTGTATGCCTTCGTCCCAACCTGGAATTACTTGACCTACCCCTAAGGTAAAGTCTATAGGCTGATTGCGCTTGTAAGAACTATCAAATACAGTTCCGTCGGTGAGTTGTCCTTTATAATGTACAGAAACTGTTTTTCCTTTTGCTGCGGGCTGTCCTTTTGCTTTGTGAACAAACTGATAACGCAAACCGCTATCGGTTTGATCAAAACCTGCTGCCACCTTTTCAATTTCGGCAGCTTGAGCGGCCTTGGTCTCGGCAATACGCTTAGCTCGTGCACCTTCAAAAGTTCTAAAGGCCTCAACAGCATTCCATTCTTGCGCCTGATCTCCTACTCGTATAATTTCTACCTTGTCCATAGTGTCACCTTGCGCTATGGCGTCTACCGTATCCTGACCTTCTACTACTTTTCCAAAAACAGTATGCTTACCATCTAACCAATCTGTGGCAATATGCGTAATAAAAAACTGGCTCCCATTAGTACCAGGACCAGCATTGGCCATACTCAAAACACCAGGACCGTCGTGTTTTAATTCTGGGTGAAACTCATCGTCAAACTTATATCCTGCATCACCCGTTCCTGTACCAGTTGGGCAACCTCCTTGAATCATAAAATCTGGAATAACCCTGTGAAATTTTAGACCGTCGTAATAAGGTGTGCCTTGTGGCTTTACCTCATTTTCTAAATTCCCTTCGGCTAAGGCAACAAAATTACCTACAGTTCCTGGAGTCTTTTCGTGTTCTAATTTTACTAGAATTTCGCCTTTAGGCGTTGTAAACTTTGCGTATATACCGTCTTGCATGCTACTCTTTTTTAATGAGGTGCAAAGATACGCAGGAAGTATGAGGTGATAAAATGGAAAAGGCCTAATTTAAGGCAGCACTTAGTTGGCCACCTCGCTCATAAACTTAATACGGTAGAGTCTCAACTCTTCATCGTCATAATCGCCATCAAATTCTTCAAGAGCAGCCTCTATCTTATCGGTTTCGGCATCCATAAAGTACTCGTGGAGTTCTTCTTGCTGGTCTTCGTCCAATAACTCATCTATCCAGTAATCGATATTGAGTTTGGTCCCGCTAAAGACAATAGCCTCCATTTCTTTAATAAAGTCTGGCATGTCTTTCCCTTTCGCAGAAGCGATATCATCAAGCGGTAATTTTCGATCTACATTTTGAATGATGTACAATTTAAGGGCACTATTGGCTCCTGTACTTTTAACCACCAAATCATCGGGTCTGATAATGTCGTTATCTTCGACATAACTAGCGATAAGCGAGACAAATTCTTTTCCAAACTTTTTGGCCTTTCCTTCTCCTACACCATGTACAGCGCCTAGCTCTTCTAAGCTCATAGGGTACTTGACCGCCATATCGTGAATAGAGGGGTCTTGAAAGACAACAAAAGGAGGTACATCCGCTTTTTGAGCCACCTTTTTACGCAAATCTTTAAGCAGGGCTACCAATTGTTTATCGGCCTCTCCACCCGCTCTAGCTGCCGATACAATGGCATTGTCGGTCTTTTCATCAAAGACGTGATCATCGGCCATCATAAATGACACAGGACTGGCAATAAAGTCATGACCTTTGTCTGTTAGTTTGACCACCCCATAGGTTTCTATGTCCTTTCTGATATAACCCGCTACCAAACTTTGACGCAAAAGTGCATGCCAATAGGCTTTATCGCGATCTTTACCAGACCCAAAAAAGGGCTGTTCATCGGTTTTATGAGATGAGATGATCGCATTTTCTTTTCCAATCATAGTAAAGACAACCTCCTTACTTTTATAGATCTGGTTGGTGTCTCGAATTACTTTGAGTAGTTTTTGCAATTCGTCTTTGGCCTCGTGTTTCTTTTTTGGGAAGCGCATATTGTCATCGAGCATACCGCCTTCGCCGGTCTCATTGTCAAAAGCTTCTCCAAAATAGTGCAAAATAAATTTTCGTCTAGAGATACTTGTTTCGCAGTAGGCTACCACTTCTTGTAGCAAGGCATGTCCTATTTCCTGTTCGGCGACAGGCTTGCCACTCATAAATTTTTCTAACTTTTCGATGTCCTTATAGGCGTAAAAAGCCAAACAATGTCCTTCGCCCCCATCGCGACCCGCTCTACCCGTTTCTTGATAATAGCTTTCGATACTCTTAGGGATGTCGTGATGAATTACAAAGCGCACATCGGGTTTGTCAATACCCATCCCAAAGGCAATGGTTGCCACCACCACATCGGTATCTTCCATCAAAAACATATCTTGATGCCGCACTCGGGTCTTGGCATCCAGCCCTGCGTGATAGGGTACCGCTTTTAGACCGTTTACCTGTAGGGTTTGAGCGAGTTCTTCTACACGCTTTCGCGAAAGACAATAGATGATACCACTCTTCCCTTCATTTTGCTTGACAAAGCGGATAATATCTGCGTCTACATTTTTGGTCTTAGGTCGTATCTCGTAATAGAGATTAGGCCTATTAAAAGAAGCTTTAAACGTATTGGCATTTGTGATCCCTAGATTTTTTAAAATATCCTCTTGAACTTTTGGTGTAGCCGTAGCGGTAACAGCTATAATCGGAATATCGTCACCTATTCTTTTGATGATACGACGCAAGTTGCGGTATTCTGGTCTAAAATCATGACCCCACTCAGAGATACAATGTGCTTCATCTACAGCCATAAAAGAAATCTTGACCGTGCGTAAAAACTCTACATTCTCTTCTTTGGTCAAGGATTCTGGAGCTACGTATAACAACTTAGTCACCCCATTGGTGATGTCTTCTTTAACGCGTTTTACCTCGTTTTTTGTTAGAGAAGAATTAAGGACATGCGCAATTCCTTCCTGTTGCGAAATCCCTCTAAGGGCATCTACCTGATTTTTCATCAAGGCAATAAGCGGCGAGACAACAATTGCTGTGCCTTCTTGTATAAGGGCAGGTAATTGGTAACATAAAGATTTACCACCTCCTGTGGGCATAATCAC
The DNA here is from genome assembly GCA_002712765.1 of Cytophagaceae bacterium. GTDB lineage: Bacteria > Bacteroidota > Bacteroidia > Flavobacteriales > Flavobacteriaceae > Dokdonia. Next base: position 25,965 of record PAUP01000035.1, read on the forward strand.
AAAGGTGTGATTCCCATTTACGATGCTTGTAATTACCTCTTCCTGAAGACCTTTGAATTGGCTAAAGCCAAAGTATTTTTTTAGTGATGTGTGTAAGTCTAATTCTACCGAATTCATGTATTCTACTGCATTTTTGCATACCTTTGTTATATCTAAATATACTAAATTCCCTACTGTATACAAACTTTAAAAAACCAAGTTTTGAACATTCATCAGCAGATTATTGCTAGTGCTCAAAAAACCATTACCATTGAGCAAGAAGCCATAGCCCATCTGACCTCCCTTATAGACGAAGAATTTGCCCAGGCCGTAGCCACCATTTACAGCGCTAAAGGTCGTGTGATCATCACCGGAATAGGAAAAAGTGCTATTATCGCCCAAAAAATTGTTGCAACCTTAAACAGTACGGGAACTCCGGCTATTTTCATGCACGCCGCAGACGCCATACACGGTGATCTGGGAACCATTCAGCATGACGATGTGGTGATTTGTATCTCAAAAAGTGGAAATACTCCAGAAATAAAGGTATTGGTCCCTTTAATCAAAGACACCAATAATACCTTAATTGCCATTACCTCTAATCGAGATTCCTTTTTAGGGACTCAGGCCGATTATGTTTTACACGCTTTCGCGAAAGCGGAAGCCTGCTCCAACAATTTGGCACCCACAACAAGCACAACGGCACAATTGGTCATAGGCGATGCCGTAGCTGTGGCTTTATTAGATCTCAAAGGATTTTCGAGTACCGACTTTGCCAAATATCATCCAGGCGGTGCTTTGGGTAAAAAATTATATTTGCGGGTAAGTGATCTCACTGGGATGCACGACAAACCACAAGTAACACCAGATGCTAGTGTAAAAGAAGTCATTGTTGAGATTTCTGCAAAAATGCTAGGGGTTACTGCAGTGGTGGAGAACAAAAAAATAGTAGGCATAATCACCGATGGCGATTTAAGAAGGATGCTGGCTACCAATGACCAATTAGACGGGCTTAGTGCCGCCTCAATAATGAGCCCAGCTCCTAAAACAATTGCCAATGACGCCATGGCTATAGCTGCCAAAGAACTTTTAGAAACTCACGGCATTAGTCAATTACTCGCTATTGATGACAAGGGCGTTTATGCAGGAGTAGTACACATCCATGATTTGATTAAAGAAGGTATTATCTAATGGCTAAAAAAGTAAAAAAACACCCCGACGAAATGTCCTTTTTGGATCATCTTGAAGAACTGCGTTGGCATTTAATTCGATCTACGCTGGCTATTCTAATTATTGCCATTGTAGCTTTTATTTTTAAGCGCTTTTTATTTGATGTTATCATTTTTGGACCAGCCTATCCCGATTTTGTATCCTACGAAATGCTGTGTAATGTTTCAAAAATGTTTGGAATGGAAAAGGGCTGTATCAACGAAGGTGATATGGAATTTGTTTTGCAAAGTCGTAAGGTGTCGGGGCAATTTAGTGTTGCTATTTGGACTTCGATCACCGCAGGCTTTGTGCTAGGATTTCCGTATTTGTTGTATGAATTTTGGCGTTTTATCTCGCCGGGCTTATACGCCAACGAACGCAGTAGTTCTAAAGGGTTTATCTTTGCTGCTTCTTTCTTATTTTTTCTAGGCGTGCTATTTGGTTACTTTATCGTTGTGCCTTTATCGATAAATTTCTTATCCAATTTTACAATTTCTGATACGATAGAAAATCAATTCGATATAGAATCCTTTATCAGTATCGTAAGATCGTCTGTACTGGCGGGAGGAATTATATTTGAACTTCCTATCATTATTTATTTTCTGAGTAAGATTGGGCTTATTACCCCGCAATACATGCGTAAGAATCGTAAATTTGCCTTGGTTATCGTGCTCATTATTGCCGCGGTAATTACGCCTCCAGATTTACCCACTCAGATCATTGTCTCTGTGCCTATTCTTATTTTGTATGAAGTGAGTATCCATATATCTAGAGTTGTGGTCAAAAGAGAACTGAAAAAAGCAAAAAAAGCAGGTCTAGCCTAATATAACGGCCACAAATGACATTAATAATAGTATTTCCTTATCCATTTACACTATGAATAATCCCGTTCAAGAATTTAACTCTTATCGTTCTAAAATGAACGACAAGCTTCTGGCCGAAAACAATAAAATCATCAAGCGTATTTTTAACCTAGATACCAATGCTTTTGCCGAAGGTGCCTTAGATAAAAAAACCAAAGAGCTCTTAGGGCTTGTGGCCTCGGCTGTACTGCGTTGTGATGATTGTGTCAAATATCATTTGGAGAGTTCTTATGACATGGGCGTGACCCGTGAAGAAGTCATGGAGACACTTAGTATTGGTACCTTGGTAGGTGGTACGATAGTTATCCCTCATTTAAGAAGAGCCTTTGAATATTGGGAAGCCTTAGAAACACAGTCTGAGCAATAGACGTTAAGGCAATCCTAAAGTAACTAGAGCCCTTCTATCAACTCCTTTGAAACTCCTATCTTTAACGCCATATGAAATTACGCGCAGAAAACTTAATGAAATCCTACAAGGGCCGCAAGGTCGTTAAGGGAGTGTCTGTAGAGGTCAATCAAGGTGAGATTGTGGGATTATTAGGGCCTAATGGCGCTGGAAAAACCACCTCTTTTTATATGATCGTGGGCTTGGTCAAACCCAACGGTGGCCAGATATTTCTAGACCAACAAGAAATCACCAAATACCCGATGTATAAGCGTGCCCAAAACGGTATAGGGTATCTGGCGCAGGAAGCTTCGGTTTTTAGAAAGTTGAGTATCGAAGATAATATTCTGAGCGTGCTTCAACTCACCACCCTGTCCAAAAAAGAACAGCTTCACAAAATGGAAGAGCTCATCGAAGAATTTAGTTTGGGGCATATCCGCAAAAACCGAGGTGACCTATTGTCTGGAGGAGAAAGACGCCGCACCGAAATTGCACGCGCCCTGGCCACCTCGCCTAACTTTATTTTATTGGATGAACCTTTTGCAGGCGTAGATCCTGTGGCAGTAGAAGATATTCAACGTATTGTTGCCCAGCTCAAAAATAAAAATATCGGTATCCTCATTACCGATCACAATGTACAAGAAACCCTAGCCATTACAGATAGAACCTATCTTATGTTTGAGGGTAGTATTTTAAAACACGGCGTCCCTGAAGAGCTAGCCGCAGACGAGATGGTACGAAAAGTATATTTGGGTCAAAATTTTGAACTTCGTAAAAAGAAAATCTTTTAACTGCGCTGTAGCGTGAGATACTCGAATAACAAACAGTCAATCCAATTATGATTTTAGAAGCCCTGCAGCAAAGGAGGAATTCTTCTTGTGAACTTTGTCAATCTACTCAAAATCTGACCCCACATATCGTTGCACCACATACGAGAGAGGCCTTAGAATATGCCGTGTATATCTGTGAGCGCTGTACATCTCAAATTGAGAATCCTGAAACTGCAGACCCTAACCATTGGCGTTGTCTTAACGATAGCATGTGGAGTACAGAGCCAGCCGTACAAGTATTGGCCTGGCGTATGCTACACCATTTGAAGGAGCATGGGTGGTCACAAGATTTATTAGAGATGATGTATATAGAAGAAGACACTCTATCTTGGGCCAAGGCTGGATATCAGGATCTGGATAGCATTGTAAAACATCGTGACAGTAATGGTGCCATACTTGAAAATGGAGATGATGTGGTTTTAATTAAAGACCTAGATGTCAAAGGTGGTGGAAATTTTACCGCAAAACGAGGCACTGCAGTAAGACGAATTTCGCTTGTGCACGACAACCCTGAACACATAGAAGGTAAAGTAGAAGGCGTTCACTTAGTTATTCTTACCAAATTTGTAAAAAAAAGCTCCTAATCGTTTGACCGACCAAAAGCTTTTTCTACTTTAAGGTAAATGTAACTAATTTGTTACGGTGTATCTGCTCGCAAGGCTATAACGAACATAGCAGCGCGGCCCACTAAAAATGCAATACACCCAAATAAGGTCGACAATAATGCAACCTTTAAACCACCAGCTACAATAGGTGTAGCTACATTATCTATCGCTTCCATAGCATCAAAGGCAGTAATAAGACCTAGTGTCGAGCCTAATAGCCCCCAAACTAACGCAAATAGACTGATGTGACTTATCAATTTGCTCATCTTTGAGGCATCGCGTTTCCCCCCAAGTGTCAGAAATAATAAAAGAAGAATGACTCCTATAAAAAGAAGTAATGGAATCATAAAAGCAGGACCTCCATCCATAATGGGATTAATAAGTGCTGTCATCATAAAAAGTGATTTTTGAAAATAATTAATAATTAAAACAATCGTATACTTCTGTACACCTCATTAAAAGCTTGAATCAAAATTTTGGTTCACTTGTTTTTCAGATTATGCTTTCAACAGGGCCAAAATAGGCCGTTTTCTCTTTCGTATTTTAAAAAAGAGACCGCTTGCAGTATTTTACCCATTTTTGACCTAATTTACAGTTGTACCAACAATTGGAGTATCAGAAAGGTTATCTGTCGTACAAAATATGGAGATTGTCGTAAAAGTCCTGTCATTTGATAGATTTTACCACCTTTGCAGGATGCAAAAGATGGTCCGTCATTTGTTATCGATACTCCCACTGCACCTCTTACTTTGGGGAGTAGTTTGGAGTTTCTATTATTACTTCTTTAGTTATGCGACAACAAACTCCTCATTTGTGTTGTCTTTTTCGACGGCCTTGTTACCTGTAACTATGGTCACAACATATACTATGGCTTATTATTTAATACCGCATTATCTCTTGCAAAAGCGCTATGGTATGTTTGCCTTGTATAGCAGTTATGTCCTTATAGGCACTTTGTTTCTGATTGTAATTATCACCTTTGTTAATTTCATATTTCTTTCTGGCTTTAATATGCGTGAAATGCCAGTGCTTACGCGAAATTTTGCATTTGTATTTATTCTCGTTTACATCGTTGTCATTATGGTGAGTTTGGTTCGAGTTCTCATTTCACAAAACAAAACAGCCCAACGTATTATAACCTTAGAAAACAGCCTACTAGAACGTCAATTGCTATCTCGTCAAAAAGAGCTCACATATCTCAAACAACAAATCCATCCTCATTTTTTGTTTAACACCTTAAATACTATTTACGGTTTTGCACTAAAACAGTCTGAAAAAACGCCATCCTTGATTCTAAAATTATCTCAATTAATGGACTATATGCTTTATCAGATGGATAAACCAACTGTCGATATTTATGAAGAGATTGCACATTTAGAAGCCTACATAGGCCTAGAGAAAGTTAGATTTAGAGATAGCCTTGTAGTTCAATTTGATACAGATATCGAAGCAGCCATTGAGATACCTCCTATGTTATTTCTTGCATTTGTTGAAAATGGTTTTAAGCATGGCAACACTCAACACCCTCCCTTACAAATACATATTGCGATTGCAGCCACAAAGAATCAATTAAATTTTAATATGACCAACACCCATATTGACAAGAAGATAAAAACACCCACACACGGATTTGGGATAAAAAACACCAAACAACGGTTGCAAACGCTCTACCCCAATAGTTTTTCACTAGAAACTAAAAAAACAGACCAACAGTTTCATGTTTCATTAACAATAGATCTTTCTGTATGACCCAAACGTATAAGGCGCTTATTATTGATGATGAGCCTACTGCAAGAGAAATATTAGAACTACATCTCTCAAAGATTGACGCCATAGAAATTATAGCGAGTTGCCCCAGTGCCACTACTGCTTTTTCATTTCTAAACAAAGAAATTATTGACCTTGTATTTTTAGACATACAGATGCCTAATCTTAGCGGGTTACAATTTGCCAAAGCCATAGGAGCTACTACAAAGATTATTTTTACTACTGCCCATCGCGATTATGCCGTTGAAGGCTTTGAACTACAAGCGATAGACTATGTGTTAAAACCTATTTCTTTAGAAAGACTTTTAAGTGCTGTCAATCTGTTTCTTTCCTATCACTCGGTACCAAAAGCTATCAACACAGACGAGACTTTTATTTTTATAAGGGTTGATAGGAAAATGGTTAAGCTGTTCTTATCAGAAATCCTCTATGGCGAAAGCAGAGGGGATTATATGCAACTACACACAAAAACGACCACCTATACGACTAGGGAGACCATGCAGCATTTGCTTTCCAAACTCCCTTCATCCCTCTTTTTGCGTCTTCACAGATCATTTGTCGTATCTATTTCTAAAATCGAGAGCTATACAACAGAACACGTAACCATTCAAAGAAAGGCATTGCCTATAAGTCGAACCTATAAAGATCATGTGTTACAAACCTTACAACAATGGGGGTAAGCCTACAGAAAGCGTAAAATTTCGTACCTTTGCAAGCTATTTGTAACCTTTTCGACAGAGAGGTAATCAAAACGTCTATGAAAACAGAATTAGAGAAACAATTGGAAGAAATTGAAGCCATGGGAGATGATCATATGAGCTCTAGTGCAACTACTCCTTTGCGAGAAGATGCTTTTGAGCTTAGTGATATCGAAAAAATCGCAAGCATAAAAAAAGATGTCGCTAATATCTTAGAGACATTGGGAATGGATTTAACAGACGACAGTCTTAAAGGTACACCCAATAGGGTGGCAAAAATGTTTGTTAACGAAATCTTTGGAGGCCTGCACCCAGATCGAAAGCCAACGGCATCAACCTTTAACAACAATTACAAATACGGCGAAATGCTCGTCGAAAAAAACATAACCGTCTATTCTACCTGTGAGCACCACTTGCTGCCTATCGTAGGAAGAGCCCATGTCGCGTATATTTCTAATGGCAATGTGGTGGGTCTTTCGAAGATGAATCGCATTGTAGATTATTTTGCGAAGCGTCCACAAGTGCAAGAGCGATTGACCATGCAAATCGTACAGGAATTGCAAAAGGTATTAAATACAGAAGATGTAGCCTGCGTGATTGATGCCAAACATCTATGCGTTAATAGCCGTGGAATTCGAGATATCGAGAGTAGTACCGTTACTAGCGAATTTGGCGGAAAGTTCAAAGAAGAAGGAACGAGACGTGAATTTTTGGATTACATCAAATTGGATACCGAATTCTAAATCATCATTTACTACCTAGTTTAGTATAAAAACGGTAACCTAGGTGTTGCCGTTTTGAGTTTTACCATTAGGTTGAATATCTTAGCTTCAACAATTCTATATAAAAATACACATGGCCTTATACCAATCACAGACCTTAAAGATGTACAATTCTTTGACTGGAACCAAAGAAGTATTTGAACCCCTACTAGAAGGACATGTTGGGATGTACGTGTGTGGCCCTACGGTTTACAGCAATGTTCACCTTGGTAATGTGCGCACATTTATGAGCTTTGATATGATTTTTAGGTATTTAAAGCATTTGGGATATAAGGTGAGGTATGTACGCAATATTACTGATGCAGGACATCTCACAGACGATGGTGATGGCGGTGAGGATAAAATTGCAAAAAAGGCAAGGCTTGAAAAAATTGAGCCTATGGAGGTGGTACAACAATACACGGTAGACTTTCACAACATATTAAATACGTTTAATTTTTTACCTCCAAGTATTGAACCCACTGCCACCGGCCATATTATAGAACAGATAGAACTTATTAAAAAGATCCTAGACAATGGCTACGCCTATGAAAAAAATGGATCGGTTTATTTTAATGTCCTTCGTTTTAATAAGGATCATCAATACGGCAAGCTCTCTGGTCGCAAGCTAGAAGATATGATTGCCAACACCCGCGCGCTTGCCGCTCAAGATGAAAAAGAAAATCCACAGGATTTTGCTTTGTGGAAAAAAGCAGAGCCTCAACACATTATGAGATGGCCAAGCCCTTGGGGCGATGGTTTCCCTGGTTGGCATTTGGAATGTACAGCCATGAGCACCAAATACCTAGGAGAGCAATTTGACATACACGGGGGTGGTATGGATCTAAAATTTCCGCATCATGAATGTGAAATCGCTCAAAACGAGGCTGCTATTGGACAGGAACCTGTACGCTATTGGCTACACACCAATATGCTAACGCTCAATGGTCAAAAAATGGC